>CAYUYU010000292.1:0-1509 GCA_964449405.1 uncultured Thermotogaceae bacterium | reverse complement strand
ACGATCATCGCAGGAGCAGATATGAGGTTATTTATTAAGTATGGTGTGCCCAGATTGAAGAACATTTGATTTTTCAGAAAAATATAAATTCAAGAATATGGATCATGATCTTGAGTACACTATACCGGGATTCTCAGACTGAATTTGGGATTCTATTAAAGATAATAGATAAAATGAAAATTTCAAAAAAAACACTGATCTATTCAATTTTCGGTGCATTATGCACGGTATTCATGTTCTTAATTGTGTTTTCCGCAGTGCTTTCTCCGGTGCTTCTCGATTTCATGGAACGCCATACAGTTGCTACTTCATGTGAAGAATTGGCAAGACCCTTACAGCAAGATATCAATTTCGATTTTGAAATCAACTATTTGCACCCATTTGCAATTAATGGAATTCCATCTCTTTGGATTCCTCTGACTCCTGGCATTGCGATTATGCAGGGTGATGATCTCTGCGGCAGTTACTTCCCCAATCATGGTTTTGAATATGATCGTTTACACATGATCACTGCCCTGTCAGGGACTAATGAAATTATTTATCTCGACCAGATTCAAAGTCTTGGGAAAGATGAAAGCAATCAGATTCTGTGGAAGGGGCTAAATAGAGCATGGTCATCGTTTTCTTTATACGACTATATTTCTATTGAGCAAGCACGTAAGATCGTAAACTCCTCTAACTCTTCAGGCATCATCAAGCTATTATTCTACAGGTATTACAATGGAATCCCAGTTGGCTATCCGACACCTTTCGAATATAGATCCCACGCCGGTGTGGATTATCTGTATTTGATTATTGATACAAAAAACATGCAACTATGGAGTATAGGATTTTATCGCTGGGATATTCCGCAAAAGACAAGCATCAATATTGATGGTGCTAAGGCAAGATCTGTGGTTTCTGCATATTTGCAAGCAAGGTATGGTATTCCTGCCGATTATAGCGAAGCGGACGAACCATTTCTTTGTTACCACTATGAAAATAAGGAATTCCTTATATATTTAGATAATCCATCTTTTGTATGGGACCCTGAAAATCCTTTTGAAGCCAAAGAGTATGCCGATGTAAAACCAGCGGATGTAAAGAGTTATCTGATATGGGTTGTCCCGGTAAAATTGAAGGCCACGAAGAATGGGCAACCTCTGTCTGTGGCAGATATAGATGAAAATGCATCATATATTAACATTCATGTTAATGCAGACACTGGGGAAATTGTTGGAGGCAGAGGCAGATATGGATCTAGAAATCTACAACTTGGCGAACGCATCCAAATATACGAAACAGATGAATTTAGCTGGGATTCTGAATTCAAAAAGAGAGAACTAGGTAAACGGGGACATCCATGACAAGTTTAGGTCAGGGGAAAAAGGATCTTCCCTGTTCGCTTCCGGTCTGGTTTCGGCTAAGCGTTTCTGCCCTTTGTTTCCACAACAAGGGCTTGGTTCTTTGACATTGCCTTCACCCTCGGCATCGACGGCAATCGGTTGGGGATCGTCGAGACTCGGGGGG
>CAYUYU010000291.1:0-1575 GCA_964449405.1 uncultured Thermotogaceae bacterium | reverse complement strand
CATCATAAATTTCTCTATTTCATCTTTCCCAATTTCTTTCAAATCACCTGGTTTTTCTATTCCCAATAACGTAAATGTCCCTACACGTACTCGCTTGAGGTAAACAACCTTGTGGCCGATATGTGAACACATTCTCTTTATTTGACGTTTTTTCCCCTCCTTGATCACCACTCTGATCCAAGAAAAGGCTCCCTCACGACCTTTTATCTCAAGTTGAGCGGGTGAAGCATAAAAATTCTTTAACTGCATGCCTTTTTTGAAACGTTCAATGTCACTTTCATCAGGCAAGCCATAGACCTTCGCCAAATATTCCTTTTCAACCTTCATCTTTGGATGAAGGATTTTGTAGGTTAAATCACCGTCATTGGTCAAGATCAAAAGACCTTCCGTGTCTTTATCCAGCCTACCTACTGGATGCACCCGTACTGATATGTTGTAATGTCTATTTAAGTAATCGCTGATAGTTGGTGTTTTAAAGGGGTCTTTTAAGGCGGTAATATACCCAGCCGGTTTGTTAAACAGGTAATATCGATCTTTTTCCAACTGAATAGGGTTGCCATCGACTTCAATCAAATCCGTTTCTTCATCCACGTCAAAAAAGAATTTTTTGATGATTTTGGAATTGACCTTTACTCTCTCTTCTTCAATCAGTTTGGAAGCCTTTCTTCTACTGGTTACACCAGCTTTTTGGATAAACCGTTCAAGTTTCATTAAAACACACACCCTTAAAAAGGTTCTAAAAAGACAACTGATAACCCTATTTTTCTTGTGGATACCACGAATTCCACTAACAAGTGATCTTTAAAATCGTGAATCTCACTCTTGACAAAATATCTGGTTTTAAATTCAAAACTGCCGAGAAATTGATTAAGGGTGTCTTGACTACTATAGCTGTTAATCACCGGTAATCCAATGGACATTTCAAATAACCAAGGATCGAGAAAATACTGTCCGTAGATTCCGGCACCAAACCAGTAATCACTCCTGTCCCAAGCAGTCTGCTGTGCCTGAGAACTACCCGGCGTGGCTTCCAGCGTGTAATCCGAATAGAAGCTACCAAATTCAAAAGTGGAATATAACCCAAACCGATATCCCTCAATCCCATCACGCCGTCCCAATAAAGGGATCATGGCATCCATATCAAAATTCCAAAAGATAGTAGGTGAAGCCGCCTCTTCCGATTGAGCGTTGATAAATTGAGGATGATATGTCACATCCAATTCGATAATATCGTTAAAATCATTGAACAATCCCACATCCAAGTTAATGCCATGTTTGGTCTGATCAGATGGGGCAAATCGGTATCCCGCTCCAATCTCAAACATCATCCCAAAAGTTGTTGCACTCATACATAACAAGGCATTAATCGATATTATCAAGATAATCTTTTTCAATCGTTTACACTCTTTTCTGATAACTGGTTCCAACAATATCAATCACCCCTTTAAGGGTCAACAACGTTAATGTATAATTCAACGAAGAGGCATCAAGCAGAGACTTGTCCGTTAATGTGTCAAAATCTGAAACACCTTCTTCGATCAACCTGAAAACCACTCTCTCTTCATCGCTCATCTC
>CAYUYU010000290.1:0-1663 GCA_964449405.1 uncultured Thermotogaceae bacterium | reverse complement strand
CGGCAACGGTCAACCGCGACCACGTTTCCGCCACTATCACTTTTGAATTTGGTTCTTCGGAATGATTTTTGAAATATTTTATGAGCACACACAGGCTTGATCACAATATAAACAGGACGGATTCATGTTCGATAAATTGATAAGCAGAGGATTTCAAATTCGCGCTATGCACCATGCCGAGGCTATCCTCAAGCATGATATGCCAACCGCTTTTGAAGAGATCGAAAAGATTTTATTAGCCATTGAATTACCCATCGCGGAACTGGTCCGTGGTGGAGGCGGAGAAGCGAAACTTACTCAACGAATTCGGAATCATTTATCGGAATTTGGATGGCAGAAGCATTCTTTTGAAATCAAGAAAACCATTGATGGCATTGAGAAAGAATCGATTAGTCACGAGGTTGATCATGTGAAATCTTTTCCTCAAGGCCGTTTTGCCCTGGAGATAGAATGGAACAATAAAGATCCCTTTTTCGATAGAGATTTGGAAAACTTTAAGCGACTTCATGCGGATGGAGCAATCTCAATAGGTGCTATCATAACCCGCGGTTCATCCCTTCAAAAGAATATGCGCGAAATTTTGGAAAGATTTGCGCGGAAGGAAAATATCGAAAGCATTGAAAGTCTCACGGATAAATACGAATATAATCCAACAGCTCGACAAAGGAAGATGATAAACAATTCTGTTACTTCGTTGGGAAGTTTTCCAAAGGGTTGGGCCCATGCTTTTGTAAGCGATAAATTTGGTGAAGCAACGACGCACTGGCGAAAATTGGAGGACCGAGTAGGAAGAGGCGTTGGCAATCCATGTCCTCTTTTATTGATAGGGATACCTCAAGATGTTCTAAAATTATAATATTGGAGTATTAGATGTCATACATAAATAAATCCAGTGAAAATAGCCCGGCAACTGATCTTATGAGTAAAGCGAAAGGGCTATATTCTACTATTCTTGCCGATCCTCCCTGGCAGTTCCAAAATCGTACAGGCAAAATGGCGCCTGAGCATAAACGTTTATTGCGGTATCCGACAATGGCCTTGGAAGAAATAAAAAATTTGCCCGTCAACGATCTTGCCGATGAAAATTCCCACCTGTATTTGTGGGTGCCCAATGCTCTTTTGCAAGAAGGCCTTGATGTCATGAAGTCCTGGGGTTTTCAATACAAGTCTAATTTGGTCTGGTACAAAATACGGAAAGATGGTGGACCTGATGGAAGAGGAGTTGGTTTTTACTTTCGAAATGTCACGGAATTGGTTCTTTTCGGCGTTAAGGGGAGAATGCGCACCTTGCAGCCCGGTCGGAGACAAGTAAACATCATTTCCTCGCGAAAAAGAGAGCATTCAAGAAAGCCGGATGAATTATATAATTTGATCGAAGATTGTTCGCCATCTCCATATTTAGAATTGTTTGCACGCTTCCCTCGAAAAGGCTGGCATCAATGGGGAAATGAAGATGTTGAAGATAATTCTCACTACGGCGTGGCTAAACGTAAGGCTCATGTAGATCCCCAGCTGCGTTTATGTGAAAGCCCAAAAGGGTACGGCCGATAAATTTGCTTTCTCTATCTTGTTTAATAAAATCTTGCGCTATCGCCTGATCGCGACTCCTACTGCGACGCGCGATATATTTTCATTGCTTCGGGAAGGTGTTTTTTGATCTTCT
>CAYUYU010000289.1:0-1680 GCA_964449405.1 uncultured Thermotogaceae bacterium | reverse complement strand
CCAGAGTGGGAACAAGCTACACGAAACCCGCATATCCGATCTTGCTTCCCGAGAGGCGGGCAACGAGGTTGTTTCCTTTCCGGGTGCCTTCAGTTTTCGGTGGGGCGTCGGGGCGGAGCTCGCCTGGGCTCCCAAAACCCTTTCTGATTCTTCTTCTTTCTTTCCTCATTGAGATATTCCCTGTAATAATATTTTTTTTGAATCTCCTTTGAAGTCATCACCTTGATTTCGTCAACCCAGTTGTACTCACCATTTATATCACCACCTTCATATATTACACTGATTGCCAAGCACAAAGTATTCTCATTGATCTCCGTCTTCGGTTTAAATATGTAATAACCAATCGGTTGGATTATTCCGATAGTATCGCCGCATTCATCAATTACCTTACGTTCGGTTTGACCATATTTTCGCCAATTATTCCATCGCCAACCATTCTCATTCAGTACGCAGAACATCTCATTTCTTGTTACTCCAAGCTGCAACTTCGAAAGCGTTGCATCTATCGGCAGTGTTTTGGCTGTATCACTGTATTTGCTTTTCGTTTTTTCTTCACAGGGTGCACTTACGTTTTTTTTGCGCATACGCTCATTATACCCATTCTTTATTGCCAGCACGATACTATCGTGGCCTGGTGGTGTTTTTCCGAATTGCCGTACATAATCATCAAATGATAACGCCTTCATAATTGTATGATAGAAATTTGCAAGTGTATCATTGTGTACTTCCAAAACATATCGGTTTTTGTAATCTTTTGGGTTAGCTGTTCTAAAAGAGCATCTGTTATTCCAACAATTATTCCATCGTACCCATCCGTGCTCCTCTGCTAACTTCAAAGCTTTGTTTTTCGGCATTCCAGTCTTGAAAACATACTTTAACCTGTTAATCTCATCCTTATCCAAACACTGAGAAAAAGAAAAAGAACACAAAAAAAACACTGCTGCAGTTATAAAAACAATCATTCTCATTACGAATCTCCTTTACTTGCTCTCATAAAGCCATTTTGGCCACCGCTCTTTCCAACTTGTGTATTCTCTTCCCGGATGTACAATGTCTATAATTCCATCTTCAAAATATATCCCTTCAAACGGACCTGGTTCAGCAAAAATTTCACCATAATAATTCCAAGAGCCTCCGTCAGGATGTTCATCTGTAAAATAAGCCGCAACTCGGTTACCAATCCAGGGATCCAGATGAATTATTCTATCTGTCCCTGAACAATACTCAGGTTGTAGTTTCAACCCTTGTGAAATGGTGTACTCGCAACACACTCCTCTCAGCCCCCCCCACAAGCGCCCCTTCCGGATCCCTGCTGCCCCTCTTCTCCGCATTCAAAACAAAAACAGTGTCCACCGGAAAACATTTCTTTCCTTCATCGGAAGCCTCACTGCCTCCACTCCGGCCCTTTTTAATGAAGAATTAAGAATTAAGGATGAGGAATTATCGGGACAGGGTTTCTGTTATGTTATCTTTTATTTGCCGAACGGACAATCGTTCCAATGATTTTGCATAATTCATCACAGTCGCAAAGGATAGATTGAATTTCTTTTTCAGATAAATAATCTGCATCCCGCAATAACCGAAGCCAATGATGTGTTTCCCGGCATTCTTTGTAGGCGATAGACATCTTTGCTGCGAAATCTCTTTTAGACTGAGCCCCGATAGCCTCTTCAACATTGG
>CAYUYU010000288.1:0-1700 GCA_964449405.1 uncultured Thermotogaceae bacterium | reverse complement strand
TGACTTTTCTCCATTCCAAATCTTTTCAGTTTCTTTTGTTCCAAATGAAATGATCATAGTGTTTTAATACGTTACTAACGTCAAAGATAAGTAAATGTATTGGATTCGAAAATATTATTTGATCTTTTTTCAAAAGGCACAACATGGTAAGCGCCTGCATCCCCCGCCTGTTCATGGCCTTCGCTGCTGACGTTCACCCGGAGGCTGCCCGGCTCGCCCGGGCGCATCATCCCACCTTCGCCGGCGATTCATGCATCGCGCACAGCAGGGCGTACCATACGGCCCGGATGCCCAGGCAGGTTTATTGGGAAAGAAATATCCATACGGTGGTGTGAGATCGGAACGATGCTGTACCGATGCGTCAGTAGGCGCTCCCCGGCTACTCATGGCAGGGACCGTTTACTTGATTGGGCACCGTAATTATTTTACATCTATTGCCTTTGTTGGCTGTCTTTCTGGCATTAGTCCATATTTTTTTCTGTGTTTCTTATACTCTTTTTCACTTAGAATTTTATAGTCAGTCAAAGTGATTCTAAGGTCATTTTCCAAATCATAGTCTTTCAATAACGAAATTCTATTCAATGGGATGTTAATTGGTTTACCAAAGTCTGATTTTGTATGTCCTTTTAGAATTCTAATTCTCAAATATGTTGAATCGACATTGTATTTATTAGGATTGATGTGAAAAAATGCATACCCATCAAAGTCTGTTGTGATGCAGTGAAATATGAAATCATCTTTCTTGTCCGTAATGCATATATCTGCAAACGGTACTCCTTTATTAAATTCTTTCTGATACACTTTAAATTTCATGAAACAAATATTTTCATAATTTTCAGTCTGCGAAAATGTCAGAGTCACAGTTAAAAATAAGCAATAGGGTTAAAAGTTTTCTTATCATTTCTGTTCTTTGAATTTATGCCGCCCAATGGTTGGCGGTAAGGGCTACAAGGGATTACGGAGACGTTTAGTTTTCTACCGAAACGAAAGCTGGTTTGGAAAACTGAATTCCCCATTCAACTGGTTGCCCTTGTTGGCTTTACCGCGTGTTGGGCGGTAGGTTTTTATTCAGCCGTTTCCTTTTTTGCCTCTCTTTTGCTGTCAGTCCTGGATTTTTGAGATTTGGCTTTCAGTTTTTTAATGAGTTCGCTTATTTCCTTTCTCTCCTGGTTAGTTAAAGGAGGACTTTGGATTATGAAATCAATACCTTCAGGTTCTTTAATGTGTGCCATTTTATCTGGTTTTAAAGTATTTTTCAACTAGTGTTTTTGACGCCCGGGTGTCAATAATCATTCTTTGATTCTTGAAATGAAATGCACCCAGGGTTTTTTCATAATGTTTGATGAGTTGTGTTTTTGCTGTAAACGCAACAAATCCATCAAAACCTTTTTGAAAGGATAATTTACAGGCATAGGCTACAAGGTTTCCTGCAACTCCTTCATAGAGCTTATTCTGTCCAATATTAAACGGAGCGCTTTCAAGCAAATTTTTCATATGAGATGCTCAATAGACCTTGAATAATATTTGGGTTGTTTACGATGTTAAGTTTGTATTGTTCCGATTTTTCATCATTAAATTCAACTCTCCAGTTAAAATTCCACCCATTCTTTTTGGTTACATTTTTTAGATCCTTTTTTGTTAAAATGGAAACTTCCGTGGGGAAACTGTCTCCTGAAATAGTGTTTAGGATTGAGTTCGTT
>CAYUYU010000287.1:0-1704 GCA_964449405.1 uncultured Thermotogaceae bacterium | reverse complement strand
CAAGTGAGATGATACTTGATTTTGCGAATATGTCTTCAAAATTGACCTTTTTTCAGTGGAATCATTATATGACAAGCTGAAAATCAAGCACAACGCAGATGTTTAATGGAAATTATCAATGACAAAAGTCATCACGAACATGAAGAGTACAAAACCTGGGCCACATCTCTGAATTATGAGGAATTTGATATTGAAAAGACCAACGATCGTATAGAGCGAAAGTCAAAAAGCAGTTATATGTATGATTATATATAAGTTTAAGTTATCATGTGGGCTCTTCGACGTTATTCTTGGCTGTTTGTGATAGTAAAAAAGGTCGAAAAAGTTAACCAAAGAAATCTCTGTTTTCATATGTCGTGTATTCAGTGTATCAATTGGATAGTCTATCCGTCACATGAATTGGATTATGCTATAATAAAATTGACCTTTATTTCATTAAAAGGAGTGATTATAGTGAAATCATTATTTTTTATTTATGAATCAACAGCAGAATGGGAAGCCGCACCGGCAGCATTTGTACTGAGTAGGCGTGGTGAAATTGATACTTTTGGATTGGACACAAAACCAGTAAAAGGATACTGCAAGCTTCCTCTAAAGCCTGAAAAAACTATTAACCAAAGCAACCCGCAGGACTACGATGCTTTAATCATTCCCGGAGGGCATCCAAAAGAGTTTGAAGGAAGAGAGGACCTTTTTGAACTGATCAGAACATTTCATTCACAAAACAAAGTAATTGGCGCTATTTGCGGGGGACCGGTGGCTTTATTTTGGGCTGACGTTTTGAAAGACAAACAATTTACCTGCTCTGTCTCCCCAGACGACTACGAGGGCTTTGACTTTACCCATTATGTTGACGAGTATGCTGTAACAGATGGCAACATCATCACAGCCAAAGGAGAAGGCTTCACAGAATTCGCCCTACATCTTGGGGATTCCCTTGATATTTTCAAAGATAACGAAAGAGAGCAGGTTAAAGGCTTGTTCAGACATCCGTAATCAAGAAAGAAAATCCATATGCCATCCTTCAAATATATTATCCAACAGAGCTTGTTCTCAATCATACCACCCCCCTTCTTGAAATTGACTGTGAAAATTTAGTCCTTCAAAAAACTTCAATGCATGTTCCTAATGGCACTCCAAGGGAGGATTTAAATCAAAAGCTTCGGGAGACGCTTTAAGTCTTTTGTAGGGTAGTCCCCGCGTGGGCTCCCGCAGATAAGCCGTTCCAGAAAGCAATGCCCCAGTAATGTTATAATGAGTGGCAACAATTGAAAAAAAGGGAAAAATTGAATCGTAAACAGAAGGAGACGCATGATGACATTCAAAAAAAACGAAGCAGTCATCAAAAATGACATCAATTCAAATCAAAAAGAATGCGAAAAAATAAAAGAACAAATGGAACTGGCGCTTGATGCCGGAGAACTTGGCTATTGGGATTGGAATTTGAAAACAGGGGAGGCGTATTTCAACCCGACAGCTCATAGAATGATGGGGTATCAAATCGGTGATGTGCCCGGCACAATCGATGCTTGGATGGATTTAATTCAGCCGGATGATAGTCAACAGTTGATAGAAAGAATAGAAAAATACATTGTCAACGGACAGCTCAGTCCGGAGGAATTCAGAATGAAATGCAAAAATGGAGAATACAAGCGGTTCTCGGTCAAAGGAAAAACCTACGAATGGGAGTCGGATAAAAATCCG
>CAYUYU010000286.1:0-1723 GCA_964449405.1 uncultured Thermotogaceae bacterium | reverse complement strand
GGTTGGGGTATATTGCTGTAACTCAATATTGGTGACGGTCATCTGGAAGCGGGATCTTTGCGATGTGATGCTAATATTTCCATACAAAACACAAAAACTGGAGATATTTCGATGCGGGTTGAAATTAAGAATCTCAACACCTTTAAAAACCTGGAAAGGGCTTTGGTTTATGAAGAAAGTCAATTAAAAAGACAGGCTAACGCGTTTACCGACAATCAAGGGATTACAAAAGATTGGGATGAACATTTAAAAAGTACAATAACATCAAGAGAAAAGGAAACAGGATGTGATTACCGTTACTTTGTAGAACCCGATTTGACAGAAGTGGAAATTTCTGATGAGCTTATTCAATCGATTCAAAGCCAAATTCCCGAATTACCGCTCAAGCGATTGGAACGATTCATCAATGAATACAATCTCAGATATGATATTGCGAATGCTTTGGTTAACGATCGTGCTTTGGCGGATTTTTTTGAAGAAGCGATGGCTGTCCACCATACAGATGAAATGAAACATATGATTATTCGGGATGTAAAGGGTTATCTCAATCGAACGGGCAAACAAATTACTGAAACACAACTCACGCCGGAAAGACTGTACCAGCTTTTAACCAATATAAAGACGGGACGAATCACACCGATGATGAGACAAAAAATACTTAAAACACTTTTTGAGACAAAAAAGACGGTCAATACTATTATCGAAGAAGAGAATCTATTCAAAATCGATGACAGGCAGTCTTTAAAAGCGATTTTGGAAAAAATAATCACAGAAAACGAAGAACAATATGAGACGTATATCTGCGGTAAAAAAGAACTGTTCAAATGGTTCATCGGTCAAATGATCAAACATACAAAAGGACGATCCGATCCGAAACAAATTATTAGCATCATTAAAGAAAGAATGGGGGAATGACATGAACGAAGATACAAAGAAACTGGAAACACGCCTTGAGAGAATCGAACAAAAAACAGATATCCTTCAAAAATTTATCAACAACGAATACAACGACCTGACTGATGAACTGGAGAAGTTGAATAAAAACTATTCCGCCATTGAAATCATGTTCTATATTATCATCGCTTTATTGGTAGTATTAATCATTTTACTGGTGATCTAAATCTCGCATGATCTCTTTCAGTTCCCCGTTAATAACCTCATCCGCCAAGGAATCCAATGGAGTTGGTTCACGGTTGATGATCACTAACTTTGCTCCGTTATCTTTAGCCGTTAAAGGAAGAGAAGCTGCAGGATAGACTAATAGAGAGGTTCCGATGGTAATGAACACATCACATTGAGCCGCTTTTTCAAAGGATTCTGTTATCTCGTGCTGAGGTAACATCTCTCCAAAGAAAACGATATCCGGTTTGATAATTCCACCACATTCACAGAGCGGCACATCTTGAGAAAACAACTTTTCACGCATCTGACCGATATCATAACCTTGCTGACACCTCAAGCAGTGAGCATGCTCAATCGATCCGTGTATCTCCAACACATTCTTGGTTCCCGCCCGCTGATGGAGCATATCGATATTCTGTGTGATACACGCCTTTAAAAAGCCTTCCTTCTCCCATTTGGTAATGATCTCATGGGTGAGATTGGGCTGCTTGTTTGAAAAACTGTATAGTTCTTCACGGGCAAAATCATAGAAATATTTAGGATTTTGCCTGAAATAGTCAATATCAAAGACCCGATTGGGATCCCATCGCGCATACACCCC
>CAYUYU010000285.1:0-1738 GCA_964449405.1 uncultured Thermotogaceae bacterium | reverse complement strand
AACTTTAAAATGACCTTGAAAACCAAGTAGGTGGCCGTTATGGTTATAATGATATAATTACATAAGATTTATGTGAGCAAGGAATAAAATTCAACGAAAGGACAATGTGATAATGGATAATCTAACAGATAAATTCTCAAAACTTGGAGTTGACAATGCTCCCGGGCAGGAAATCACACAAGCAGAGGAGAAACTTCATCTCATTGGAGAAAAAATTCCCGGAAAAGCGGTTGATTTTTCTCATGGGGATGTCAATGCCTTTGAACCCATACCCAAAACACTGGACAAGTTTATAAAAGGGGTGCAATTGGGCGGAGAGCAAGCCTATACTGAATATAAGGGGAAAAACAGCATACGAGAAGCTGTCTCAAAAAAGCTTTCAGGATTTACCAACACCCCAATTTCTGCCAATACACAACTCATTATCACCCCAGGAACTCAGGGAGCGCTTTTTTTGGCCATGGGATCGTTGATTGGGCCTGGAGACAAAGTAGCAATCGTGGAGCCTGACTACTTTGCTAACCGGAAAATAGTTCATTTTTTAGATGGTGAAATCATTCCTGTTACTTTGAATTTCTTGGAAACAGATCAACGAGCCGGGTTGGATTTAACCCAACTAGAGGATGCTTTCAAAGCCGGTGTGAAGGTCTTCGTGTTCTCCAATCCAAATAATCCCACCGGTGTAATTTATTCACCTGATGAAATTCATTCCATCGCTTGCCTTGCAAAGAAGTATGATGTATCGGTTATTATCGATCAACTGTATGCGAGACAAATATTTGATAACAGAGCCTATATACATCTGTGTGCCCAGGACATCCCACATGAAAATTTAATCACCATCATCGGCCCGTCTAAAACAGAATCTCTAAGCGGTTATCGTGTCGGTGTTGCTTTTGGCTCTGAAAAAATTATTTCGAGAATGCAAAAACTGCAAGCTATCGTCTCTTTGAGAGCTGGTGGATATTCTCAAGCGGTTCTTGAATCGTGGTTTAGAGAACCGGAAGGTTGGCTGGAAGAGAGAATCGAGGCACATCAAAGGATTCGGGATGATTTGGTTGCACTACTTCGCAGTGTAGAGGGTGTTCAAGTCAGAAAAACAGAGGCTGGCAGTTATCTTTTCGTAAAGGTTCCTGAGCTGAAAGTTTCCATAACAGAATTTGTAAAAATCCTAAGACTTCAAGGGAATGTTACCGTAACCCCCGGAACGGAGTTTGGCCCTCAATTCACAAGACATTTTCGTATCAACTTTTCTCAGGATCATCACTTCGCAGTGGAAGCGATTAAGAGAACAGTAAAAATGATTGAAAGATACCGGAAAGAACCAGTTTTAGGATAACATAAACTATAGACTTTGAATACATCAGTTTAAATGATTATGACGGGTTTCAAGTCATCAAGGGAGCCTGTGTTTCAACATTAGAGCCTATGACTAAAAAGCAGTTACAAAAATTAGAAAAGAAGGTCGAAAAAACTGCCAAACGATTCTACAAAAACCCTCAGAGAAAAACACCAAACTCTCCGTCACTGTTCAAACTGATGATCTTCAGAATAACCCGAAAGAATATTCAAGCTATCGGTGAAAAGTATAGAGATTATCGTTATTTTAAGGAAAAGGGCTGGTTTAAATCGGATTATTATTATGGTTCCACTGAAAAAAGCTTTTTTTTGCGATTATTGCCAAAAAAAATGTCTCCGCTATTGTTATTCGGGAGCACACACCGGTGCTCCCCTACGT
>CAYUYU010000284.1:0-1743 GCA_964449405.1 uncultured Thermotogaceae bacterium | reverse complement strand
AATACTGCAAAGACTTGGGGCTGATCAAAAAAACAGAAGAAGGCTATCAGATCGCTAACGCCATCTACAGAGAAGTCATTCCAAGAGAATTGGGCTATATGACACAACTTTCCCTTGAAAGCATCTACAGAAGACAGTGGTATATAGACATTGAAGGAAGACTGAACATGATGAAACTGCTAAGAAACTTCCAACAATTCTTCCGAGAACACAGCGAAAGCTGGCTGACACGATTTAAATACGAAGAAGCCGGTCCTCAGTTGTTATTGCAGGCCTTTTTGCAAAGAATAATCAACGGAGGCGGTCTAATTGACAGAGAATATGGCCTGGGAAGAAAACGAACCGACCTTTACATTCGATGGCCAATGATCAAAGACAGGTTTGCTGTTAAAGACAAAGAATACCCCTTCCCCTTGACCTACAACCCCGAAGACCTCCAGAGAATCGTGATTGAGTTGAAACTCAAACACAACTACTCCCTTGAAGCCGTCATCGATAAAGGCCTCAAGCAAACGGCTGCCTATGTGAACAAAACAGGGGCAAAGGAAGCGTATTTGATTATCTTTGATCAGGAGAATCCCAATTGGGAAGAGAAGGTCTTCACCGAAAAAAGAGACTATAACGGATTGGAGATAACGATTTTTGGAATGTGAGTAAGGTCTTTCAGGGAAAATGTCACCGCATGCTTTTTGAGGTTGTTTCTTTGGAATATTTAAAAGGGCAATTTGTGAACTGCCTCCTAGGAAACTGTTCTTTTTTGTAAAAAATACGGTACGCAAACAACTCCATCCTATTACTTTAATTCTTAAAGTTTTTTAACTTCAGCCGGGTATGGCCCCATTGGCAAAGGGTTTATCTCGTATATGGAAATACTCCATGAAATGAGACGCTTTACCAAAAAAATCAAAAAATTGGATAAGCCTCAGAGTGAATTAGGCTTGTTAACATTTCAACTAAATTTGTTGAGGTAACGATTTTGTTTAAATAAACAAAAAAATAAGCTTTATTTATGTGCATGTGATATAATTAATCATAATAATTTTTAAGCCTTTCTACAAAAAATAATGGAGGTTGTACACATGGCTAAAATCGAAATCAAGAGCATTAAAACGAAATTATTACTCTATTTTATTCCGGCGACAGTCGTTGTTTTGGTGGTTGCGGCTTTCGTGATTGGCATAATTGCACGAAACAGCACCGTAGATTTAACCGAGAGTCTCACCACTGAAATTGTTATGGCCAGTAATATGAGTGTCGAAGAGTGGTTGGACGGTTTAAAGAAAGAGTTGTCCAATCTGGCGATCACCAATGTTGTGAAAAGTATGGATCCAGATGAGTTTGTTCCCCGATTGGATCAGGTCATTGATCAAAATCGCGGATTTTATGAAAACGCATTTGTCGCTTATCCTGACGGTAAGGCATATACTGAAACTGGAGATGTTGTAGACTTGAGTGGCAGAGATTATTTTGGAAAAATTTTCAGGAATGGGGATGATTTTGCGATCAGTAACGCATTGGTTTCTACTGCCACCGGAAACCCAATATTTGTTGTGGCAGTTGCTGTGAAAGAAAACAACAAAACGGTTGGTTTGTTGGGAATAACCGTTACATTGGATGCCCTGGCCGACAAATTGAATACGATTAAGATTGGCGAAGAAGGATATGTCTTTTTAACCGATGGAACCGGGCTCACACTTTCACATCCGGATGAGGATATGATCATGTCATTAGACATGACGAATA
>CAYUYU010000283.1:0-1754 GCA_964449405.1 uncultured Thermotogaceae bacterium | reverse complement strand
CTCCAAAAGTGGTAGACCTTAATGAAGTAATAGCGGGGATGCTTGAAATGCTGAGTAGATTATTAGGAGAGAATGTCTCTCTTGAGTGGTATCCTCATAAAGATATCGGGAAAATATCAATCGATACGAGTCAGCTTGATCAAGTGCTGATTAATCTCTGCGTCAATGCCCGTGATGCCATAAAAGACACTGGAAAGATTACCATAGAAACCCAAGCCGCTTTTTTTGATGAAAAATATTGTGAAGAGCACACAGAATTTGTTCCTGGCAATTATGTGATGCTTGGTGTTAGTGATAATGGGTGTGGAATAGAGAAAGAAAATATAACACAACTTTTTGAACCCTTTTTTACGACAAAGCCTGTTGGTGAAGGAACAGGGCTGGGACTTGCAACTGTGTATGGCATTGTCAGACAAAATGGAGGATTTGTAAACGTATACAGTGAATTGGAAAAGGGTACTACTTTTAAAATTTATTTTCCAGTGATCGAAACTAATGATTCTTTAGAAAAAGTAAATGAGAATATACAAGGTACCCGTCTTGGTGGGAAAGAGACCATTCTTTTGGTCGAAGATGAACCGATTTTGCTTGATATGACCAAGACAATGCTGCAGTTGCAGGGATACAATGTGACTGGGGTTACTACTCCAGGAGAGGCAATACATTTTGCAAGAAATCATAACAGTACTATACATTTATTAATTACTGATGTAGTCATGCCTGAGATGAACGGGGTGGAGCTGTCAAAAGAAATTCTAACAGTTCATCCTGAAACCAGATGTTTGTATATGTCGGGGTATACCGGCAATGTTATTGTACATCATGGAATAGTAGACAAGGGCGTCCATTTTTTACAGAAACCATTTACAAAAAATCAGCTTGCAGCGAAGGTGCGGGAAGTTTTGGAATACAGAGATTAAAAAGTAAATGTTAATAAAAATCTTTTCTCAAACGATATTAAAAATATGTCTCAAATGAAAATTGATCCTAAGATAGAACCCAGTTGGAAAGGACTTCTTCAAACAGAATTCAGTTCAGAATATTTCAAATCTCTGAAACAATTCCTTCTGGAAGAGAAAAAAAGATATACCATATTCCCCCCGGGTACCAGAATCTTTGCAGCGTTTGACCATACTCCTTTTGACAAGATCAAAGTGGTTATTCTTGGACAAGATCCCTATCATGGTGAGGGGCAGGCAAACGGACTCTGTTTCTCTGTAAATGATGGTATAAAGAAACCCCCATCATTGGTGAATATCTTTAAAGAATTGCACAATGATACTGGTATCCCAATACCGCCAAACGGCAATCTTGAGAAATGGGCTGGGCAGGGGGTGTTATTATTAAATGCAACTCTTACTGTCAGGGCTCATCAGGCCGGATCACACCAGAAAAAGGGTGGGAGAGATTTACTGATCAGGTGATACGCATATTATCGCAGGAAAAGAGGGGGCTGGTGTTTTTATTATGGGGTAATTATGCCCAGGCTAAGGAAGCTCTTATCGACTCATCAAAGCATCACATCCTTAAAGCCCCACACCCATCACCGTTTTCAGCAGACAGAGGTTTTTTCGGATGCCGTCATTTCTCAAAGACAAATGAGATACTCAGGGCACAGGGTGTGACTGAGATTGACTGGAGTTTATAGATGGATCCTCCGAAAAAGTTTCTTTCCTCTCTCTCGCTTCCGGGTTTCGGGACCGGGACCGGGTTTCGTATTTATACGGCGAATTGGGAAAAGGGTAAAAAAACGA
>CAYUYU010000282.1:0-1766 GCA_964449405.1 uncultured Thermotogaceae bacterium | reverse complement strand
TGGCTCCCGTAAATGAAACATTTTGTGATATTTCAATATTATCCGCGAAAATGCTCTTTTTGCAGGGTAATCATGTAGATGAATGTCTTATGCTATAATTAGGCAATTAGCGTAATTGAAAAACAACGCATTTATTTGATTGGGGAGGTTAAAATGAAAATGAAAAAAGTGCTTTTGATGGTTATCTTTTTGTTATTTGTACAGAGTATTTTTTCAGCAATAGGGTATGAACATTTTACCGTACAGGAAAATCAGGTTTTTACCGAAATACTTGTAAGGTTGTCAAAGGAATTCAAGTCTATAGAGAATAACTCAAAATGGACAACCGAAGAAATACTGTTGAATATAGACAACTCGGCAATAGGTACAATCATTGAAACTATGATTACCGGATATAATATCGATATTGTTCTGATGGATAAAAACGGAACAATCATTTACGATTCAGATTCCGGTGAGATAGGAAGGAACATATTAACGGATCCACTGTATCAGAACTTCACAGAATTTGTGGAACGCTTTGAACAAAGTATCGCTGTTGAGAAAAGAGGAGAAGGCTCATACGCGTTTCTTGCAAGCGGTATGGGAGCGTCACAGGAAAAACATGTCATGTGGAACACCATCAATGCCTTTGGCACTGAGATTAAGGTGTGTATGATTACCAAATAAGAAGAAAAGAATTCAAGCTAACCGGGGTTAATTGCTCCGGTTTTTTTTATTTCATTGCAAAAAAATCAGGAGGCGATGGATGTGAAAGAATTTTTTGTTGAAACAACCGCGGGCAACATTTGGGGGTGTGTTTTTGGCAAAGAAAAAAACGGAATTCCCATTTTAGTCGTTCATGGAGGACCGGGTTTTCTCACCATGACAGAGACGATTGAAGATTTTGCCGAAGACAGGCCGGTATACTTTTATAATCAATTGGGCAGTTATCGATCTGACAAAGCGGTAGATAAAGAGGATTATACTTTGGAACACTTTGTTAAAGAGTTGAGTGAAGTTCGAAAGAAGCTGGGATTACAAGAAGTTGTGCTGATGGGCTTTTCCTGGGGGACAGCATTGATTTGCTCTTATATGATTCAAGAACAACCCACCGGAGTTAAGGGTTTAATCCTTTCCGGGCCCATATTGAATGCTGATAGGTGGGGGAAAGATCAAAGGGAGAACATCAAGAGGATGCCTCAAGAGGTACAGACTGCGATTGAAGAAGGTGAGAGGCGCTCCGATTTTAGCGAGGCGTATGAGGCTGCAATGATGGCGTATTATCAAAAGCACGTATGCAGAATTGAACCTTGGCCGGAAAGTCTGAATGAAGCCTTTTCGAAGCTGAATATGGATGTTTACATGACCATGTGGGGCCCAAGTGAATTTACCATTACCGGGAAACTCAAAGATTTTGATGTGATGGACAAAGTTCAAACAATTGATGTACCCGTTCTGCTGACTTGCGGGGACATGGATGAAGCTTCTCCAAAAACGTGCAAAGATTATCAGTTGGCCTTTGATAACGCTTCTCTCGCTGTTATTCCCAATTCATCTCATTTGCATCAGGTGGAACAACCGGAAATATATAAACTGGTGGTGAAGCAATTTTTGCAAGATTTGGAAAAACAGAAAGGTGAATGAACGAAATGTGATGGAACCCTTCATGATCCCCCTGCAAAAAGGGTATTTTCGAAAGTATATTTTCAAAACCAAGCATCATCTCATTTGCGGGAGCCACAGAGTTTTTGCCAAAGGCAAAACACTCCAAGGTCAATGTTTTT
>CAYUYU010000281.1:0-1772 GCA_964449405.1 uncultured Thermotogaceae bacterium | reverse complement strand
TTATTTGGTGATGGGAAATGACGGACACGGAAGTCTTAGCTGGGGTACCATCCTCTGCTCGTTGGATAACTTTTCCTGGATCATGAAACAAAAGATAATCGTTCTGCTTTGTTTTAAGTCGATAATCAATCCGATATTCCGGGATTTTTCCTTTCAGATGATCGGTCATCACCTGCATGGTTTTTTTGTAATCATCGGGATGAATTAAATCGGTAATCTTGTAAACATTTTTGGGGAACTCTTCATATGAATAACCTGCCATTTCCGCTTTCCGTTTATCAAATTCAACCAATCCGCTTTTGTAATCCCATATCCACCAAGCGACATTTCCAGCTTTCATCGCTAATTCAAGTCTTTCCTTTGTTTGCAGAAGTTCTCTTTCTGCTAACTTTCTAATGGTAATATCACGAGAAACCTCGATAATGGAAGTGATATTCCCATAACCATCTTTCACAGGAATAGCAAGGTTTTCCCAGTATTTTTCTTCGTTTTGGAATGCACTGTGGTGAGTAATACTTTGTTGGGTAATACCCTTTTCCAAAGCATTTACAATCGCACAATCATCACACGGCTTTTGTAATCCCACATAAGCCTGATAGCATTTTTGACCAATGGCAAGAGGTTCGATGTCCAATGCAGCTTTATTTGCCCAAATGATATTAAATTTCTTATCCAACTCAAAAATGATATCAGGAAAGCTCTCCAAGATCTTCCTAAAACGTTTCTCATGTGATTCATTCTTCTTGATTGTTATGTTGTTTTCCAGATGAATCGCTGCAATGTATTTTCCGTTCTCTTCTAAAGGAATAATAGTACTGGAAACGATGATTATATGCCCGTTTTTATCTATTCTCGTACTCTCCAAATCTTTGATCGTTTCACCTTGCTTAACCCTTTCGTCAACAAAAGGCAGTTCAGTCGGATAATTTGCAGGTTTAATGGTAGTTACAGATTGCCCCTGCATTTCATCATCGGTATAGCCATACAGTTCTTCTGCCCCTTTATTCCAATAAACAATCTTTCCGTCAAAGTCCCTGCAAAAAGCTGCTTTTTTAGAAGCATTCATTAAATTCAACAATGTGATATCGCCATTAATTCTCTGTCGAATCTTATCAGTTAAACCCATAAACCACCTCAAGATTGAATACTAAAACGCAAAAAACAACTTGACATACTTATCTCATCTATTATAACAGACGACACAATCTTTATCATTAGAACAAAAAACCCCCGGGGAGGGGGGTTGGGAAGTTATTGGGGTTATTGTCTTTTGTCTTTCAAAGTAATTATATACCAATTCGCACATTTTGTCAAGCATTTATTTAATTGTTTTTGTTTTCGCTATTTTATCGTACATTTTGTACGAAACGTGTTATATGCTATAATTTCTTTGTATTCAAAAACACCGAAAAGGAGAAAACTTAAAAGTGGCTATAAAAAGCCTTTTAAAGGAATTAAGGGAAAAGAGAGGATTAAGTCAAAACAAACTGGCCACCCTACTGGGTTTGAATATGTCAACGATTTCCGCTTATGAAAGGGGAATCAGAAAACCCTCCAAAAAAGTTCTGATCAAGTTATCCAATTTATTCGAAGTATCCCTTGAATACCTGTTAAGAGTCAGCGAAGAATTAGAGCTCACAAAACAGACCGACAATGAAGATGAAGGGGTTTTCCAGATCCGCTCTTTTCTTAAACAAAAAGGAATTGATCCTAAAAATGCTCTTCAATATTTAGAAGGGCAAATTCCTCTGCTTGGTTTAACGGGAGCTGGT
>CAYUYU010000280.1:0-1793 GCA_964449405.1 uncultured Thermotogaceae bacterium | reverse complement strand
AATATTACCAGCATTCCCCTCCCATATTCCAAGTTTTTTTTCCTTCTTCCATAATATAGGTGTTCTCAAAAGTTTTTTTGCTTTTGAATATGAATTCTGCTTCAGCACTTGTTTCTTTGGCCCTTCTTGAATTCTTGGGGAGAAAAGTCATTTGAGAGCCTGAACGCGTTGATATCCAGGATGATCCAGAACGTTTCCGACGAAAAGCCCTAGTAGCCAGACACACTCATAATGTCAGGTCAATATTGTGGCGCAGCCGCTCTCGGCTGTGCCGACTACAATCACCGCTTCCTTGATCAGGATCATGGTTTTGACCGTAAATTACCCTTCGCAAATTACCCGTCATAGGGCAGTTGTCAGTCTACTAATCTATATCTTCATCATCAACAAGCATTTCATTGGAATCTATATCAAGCCACTCTTCAGGACCTTCCAAAACTACCTTCTTGAAGGACTCTAAATCCTTTTCTGTCTTCAGATTAAAAGCAAGCGCCTTACCGTTTTTAACGCTTTTAACGGAATTTGAATCGCTCAGAAGGTTTTTCCAAAATTCCTCATCTCCATCATAGCGTCCTCTTTGCCACACATAGGCATGCTTTTTCCGACAATAAAAACTCCACCTTCGCTTTCCATCCAGCCGGAAATGGAATCCCCGCCTCCGAAGATAATTTTCGCGCTCTTCTTCGAGCTCGTTTTGAGCAAATTTCTTTATAGAATCATTCTCCACTTCGGATAGCGCTTCCTGCCAACTATTCCATCTCAATGGGCTACTCCCCCGACGGGAAACTGGGCGAGCTGCCGCTTGGTCTGCAAGGGGAGGCGGGGGATAGATTCCAGTACAAGCCAGATATTCTGTATTTGTATCTGGGTCTGTTGCCAGAGATACCGAAAAACAACGAATATCCACCCCATACTGCTCACTTAACCATTCTGCTCCGGATAAAAGAGCATAATCAAAACCTTCCGCGATGAGCAATAACCGCTGACGGCGATTAATCTCTTCAACTTCGCTCTCCAAGAATTCAGATAACTGCTCCTGCTTTTCATTAGAAATCAGGCTTAAACACTTATCAGAAGACCATCGGGCGACCATGCCGGCATAAGAAACAGCCTGAAGCATTTGTAATTTACTGGAACCCCGCTTCAATTCAACAACAACAGATGATCCCTCTTTGTCAATACCCAGAATATCAATCCGGTCACTTACTGTTTCAGAAGGAGATATTTCCTTTCCAACAACAAAGATGCTCTCCCCCATTTCAGCAAAAAAGTCTTCACTGCTATTAAAGATATACTCTTGCAAATCTGCGCGCTCAAGTATTTGAACTTCAGAAAGGCTGGGTTCTTCCAGTCTTGCCAGTTTTTTGCTATTCCTATCCACTTTCAACATATTCCCCCCCTGGACAATTGCCGTATAAAATAAAGTAAGAGAACCATACATTTAGTTTTAGAGATTATAAGATTCCAAATATCGAATTGCCAATTCTGATGATTACATTTCATACATAACTGAACAAAACATGCAAGCAGTTCCCTCTTAAAATCCCGAAAGGTCCATGCAGGAAATGTTATCCATCAGCCCCTGTCAGCCTGCTTCAGCGTGCTTCACCCATATCCAGAAAAACCACATGTACCAATAGGTCCCCTTTAGGGGCCATGCGGGAATGGTCAGGAATACCTTTCTCGATTATCCTCCTCGACGTTGGTTGAACGGTCACGTCCGTTCGCATAAATCCCAAAGGAGGCAGCAACATGTACGCAACCATGCAGGATATCCAGCAAAGACTCGACCC
>CAYUYU010000279.1:0-1800 GCA_964449405.1 uncultured Thermotogaceae bacterium | reverse complement strand
GGCGTCACGGAGTGCTTTCTCGAATTCTTTTTTATAACCCTGCCCATGTCGCAGTTCATAGGCTCCAGACAAGTAGGCGTTTCTCCATATCCCTGAATTGGCTTGGTAGCCAAGTTGTTCTAAAGCATCTGCGCATAAATATCTGGCTTTCATGTTTTCAGGTTCTGCCAACACCACCTTAAACATAAGCTCCGCAACCCATCGGTATTCTCCGTTTCCATAATCTTGTAAAGCTTTTTGTAAGATGGATCGAGATCCGCCCATATATTCCACGTATTTTTTTGCACTCATGGCATCCGGCAGTGGATTCAGATTAACCGGGTTCCCATCGTACCATCCGAGGTATTTCTGGTAAACTGCTTTAACATTGCTTTCTAATGCACCATAATTGGGTTGGATGATCCACGAGTTATTTAGTTCATTGGGTAATTCCAGTATTTCAGCAATTTCTTCATCGTTGTATCCCAAGTTGGCAAAACGGAGAGTTTGATCGTGGATAAATCGATAGACTTGTGTGTTTAACAAGAGAAATTCAAGGATGTTGCTGTTTCCCCATCGGGGCCAGTTATGAGATTGAAAGGCGATTTCAAAGTCTTTGGCGAAAAGTTCCATGGCTTCCACCAAATAACCTGCCCATAGGAAGGCATCTCTAACTTCTGCTCCCCTTAAGGTGTAAAGATTATGCATCAGTGGGACACAGTTGTCGGCAAGAAAAAGGGCCTTTTGCTCAGGGAAATAGATGTTCATATCTGAGGGGGCTTCGGCTGAGGGCGTGAGTTGAAAGATCATATGAACACCATCAACGATCATTTCCTCTCCGGTTTCAGTTATAATATCACCCGCTAAAACCAATGAGGCGTTTCCCTCTGATTTGGTTAAGCCTAAACCAGAGGAGACTAATCCTTTTGCATCTTTCGGTAGAAAAATTCCGAATTGATACTCCGCTCTTCTTTTCATGGCTGTTCCGGCATAAAAGTTCTCACTTATCACGTATTTTAAAAAGTTTTCAGGCACTATTAAACGAACGGTTCCATTGGGGCTTTGTTTGTAGACTTGTTCTTGTGAGATAAAAGTAGCCATACCACCAAAATGATCAGCATGATTATGACTGATGATAACCGCTTTGATTTCTATCGCTCCAAAAACTGATCTCATCAGTTCTAAGGCGGCTTCTGCCGCTTGCTGTGAGGTCAGTGTATCAATCACGATCCAACCGGTGTCAGATTTGATGAATGTGGTATTTGCCAGATCATACCCTCTCACTTGGTATATTTCGTGATCCCCTTTGTAATTGTTGTCGGTTACTTCAAACAAACCGTATAAATGATTAAGCGCAGCGTTTTGCCACAATCCGGGATGAACGGTGGTTAGTTCCCAATCTTCTCTATCCAAAAATTTAAAGGCTTCCTGGGTCCAGATTAAGCCTCCTTCTGAATCATAAATTTTCAGCTGTTCCGGATGCTTGATCATTCCCTTTGTTGCAAAGGCCTTTTCCTGGCAATCTTCAAAGGCCATCCTGTTTAAAAATTCCTGAAAAACTTCCATGGTATCTCCACTTGCTTCTTTTCTTTCGTTGGTTAATCTATAGGTGTCATTTGTCGGTACATTTGAAAAAAAGATGCCGATGAAAAAACAAAATATAAAGACGATCACATTTTTTTTCATGTTCTTCCTCCTTTAGTTGAAGCGCAACGCAAAAACCACCGTCCCCGTTGCTGTTCCGTTGCTGTTATTTCTAAGGACCTGTTTTTATCTTCCACACGTGGATTAGTGTCCGCTTTTCGCCGTCTCCCAGGCCGG
>CAYUYU010000278.1:0-1843 GCA_964449405.1 uncultured Thermotogaceae bacterium | reverse complement strand
ACCCATTCCAACTGATAGGGCATTCCAATTGCCTTTTCTTCATGTTCTTTTGTTGTGATTAAAGGTTTTTTAGGCGGGTTGTTTTCCAAAAAGACAGTCTGTAAATCGGAAAGGGTACTTGAGCCTGATTCATCGATTACTTCCACTTGCCAGAAATATTCTTTGTTGGGCTCTAATTTTATACCGGACGCGTAAGGTGACCAGCTTTTAGTTCTCAATCCTGTTGCCACCAACTCGGGAGTCTCATTTTCGCCAAAGTAGATGTTATGCATTAGGTTCTCTTCATCAGAATCTGTAGATTCCCATGTGATCTCAAATGCATCCCTTGTGACTGTCGACTGTTTCAGTGCTTTCTGATCGAGTGTCAAAACAGGCGCACGATTGACATTTTTAACCACAAAACTGTAACGACTTATTAGGGTATCTTTTCCGTCGTCGATCTCGACGACCATTTCCTTTTCACCTTGTGAATCAAAATCAGGAGTGTATTCATATCGACCGTCTTGAATGCTCCCCGGTCCTTCAACAAGCCTAAATGATAATGGATCTTTATCAGGATCGGCATACTTTTGAGAAAGGTCTATTTCGAACGTGTTTCCCTCTTTGAGCTCATAAGTTTTTTCCGAACCATTTACCTTAACCGGCTTTCTGTTTACATTTTCTACGGATAACAAAAAGCTGTCATTGACCGTATTTTCTCCATCACTGACTTTGAAATCGATTGTATAATCTCCGTTTGCATCAAAATCTGGCTCATAGGTGAAAAGCCCGTCAGGAGAAATCTTTCCAGGCCCTCCCGTTTTCAGAAAAGTGAGCGGATCTCCATCAGGATCTGTGACGTAATCTTTCAAGTCTATTTCTATTTTTTGGTTCTCCTTTGTCTTTTGAAGGGGAATAAACCCAAAGGAAGGACTGCGATTAACGGCGTTTATGATCACATGAAAGTCAATCTCCAATTCTGTAGCAGGATCTTCTATGATGATCTTGACCTGTTGTCTCCCCTTTTTGGAAAAATCCGGTTGAAGATAGTAAACCCCATCCCTGATTTCTCCCGGACCTTGAACCAGTTTAAATGTCAGAGGATTTGTTTCAGGATTTTCAACCTTACTGTTTAAATCTACGGCAATTTGCTCGCCTTGGTCCACTTGATAACTCTCTTGAAGATTTTTAACAACCGGAGGTCGATAAACATCCTTTACTGTTAATTCAAATTCAGTTCGTACTTCCCGATAAGCATCCACTGCAGCAATTTCAACCACATAAGCTCCAGCATCTTCAAATCCGGGTTTATAAGTATAGACATTATCAACGATTTTCCCGGGACCTGATAACAATTCGAAGTCCACTTCGCGATTTTCTTTATCCTCCAAAAAACTATTCAAATCGATGTTGATCGCATTGTTTTCTCGCACAGTTGAATCGGGTAACGAAAAAGTCAGATCAGCTAATTCTCTGGTTGTAAAAACATGAAGTTCGGAGGCTCCGGTCTTGTTCTGGTTCGTTTTGAAAGTTACTTCCCAAGCATATTTTTCTGAAGGATTAAGTTCTTCAGAAAGTGTGTATTGCGTCCCCTCAACGTCTTCAACTGTTGTTATTAATTCTGTCCCCCCATTAGTTATCCTGTATATATTTAACGAATAGGATGTATCTTCATGTTTTGTATCCTTTCCCCACTCTAAAGATGGCTTTAATGATACATCCTTAGCCTTGTCCCCAGGCGTTTTCAATACAGGCAATTCTGGAGTGCTTACCAAAAATTGACAAGAAATGAAGGTGATAACAATGGCTGCAATGATTGGGAATAAGATAAAGAATACCTTCTTCACCATGAATCACTCCAATT
>CAYUYU010000277.1:0-1848 GCA_964449405.1 uncultured Thermotogaceae bacterium | reverse complement strand
TTGTTTTAGATCTTTAAGTGCTGAAAGTTTTTGCTGATAAATTGATTCAAGGGTTAAATTATTATTATGGAATTCTACGATCTCATTTGCTATTTTTTGTTGTAACGAAAATTCTGGAATAAATAAAGGACATTTGAGAATATCATTTTTTCGGTTCATCCGACAAGTGCGTACTTAGATTGATGTAAGCTAAAGATTTTAATCTTAAAAAACTCGTAATCACGAAAGCCATAAGCTTGGCGTTTCATCGTTTTGATTTTGTTATTAACACCTTCCAAGGGTCCGGTAGAGATGGGATAGAAATAATAATTCATCAAACCATCCCAATGTTTTTCTAATGTCATTGCGACCCCATAGAGTTGTCGAATCCCTGAAGACTTGGCTTCTGCAATCCATTCCTTAAGATGTCGGGCTGCTTCTTGGTGTGAAGCGCACTGCCAAAATTCTCGCAAAGAATCTTTTAGATAATAGGCTTTGGCTAAGGGTTCATTAAGTTTCAATGCTTCTTCAAGTCGTTCATGTTCATTCTTTTCTGGGTCAAGATTTTCCCTGTTCTTCAACAATAACCAACGCGTCCCTTTGAGCACAGCACGTTCGCTTTGATCTTTCGTTTTGCTGTACAATTCTCGTCGAATGATCGTTAGATTTTTATTGAATAACTGCATCACATGGAAGCGATCAAATACAATTTTGGCTTTGGGGAGATGTTCGGAGACTGCTTTGATATAAGCAGGAGACATATCCATCGCCACGGCTTGAATCTTCGCCCGTGATCCCTTTAAGCGTTTCCAAAAAGGCTCTAACGCTTCTGAGCCTTTCCCCTCACCGACATAAACCACTGCGCCACTTTGTAAATCTAAAACCAAGGTTACGTACTTATGACCTTTTCCGATTGCAATCTCATCAATGGCGATTCGCTTGAGATGCTTTAACTTGGGTTTGTGATAGCGTTTCTTCAGTTCCCGCTTTTGAATTGTCTTGACTGTATCCCAACTAATCTGCAAATGCTTGGCTACGTCCAACATGGTCATGTGCTGACATAATTCCAAAACAAATCGACCAAATGAACGAGTGAAACGTTGATGTGGATCGGCAAACGGAATTTTAGCCTGGCGTAACTCCCCACATTCATGACACTCTAAACGTTGAACCGGAAAAGTTATCTTCACTGGTTTAGATCCAATTGGTAATGCACGAAATTCTCTGATCTTTTTGCCACGAAAAATCACATTTGATGAATGACAAGTAGCGCACTTTAAAGTTTCCTGCTTCGGTTCGGTATCGATAATCATTTCGCCAGCCGTGTAGCGAGTTCGTTTATATTTCACTCCTGAAACTTTTAAACCATGATACAATAAACTTGTGGACATCTTGTATTACCTCTCTGAAGTTTGGTTTAGAATCTTAACTTCAGAATATACAAGTTTGTCCACACTTTTTTTACCTATACGTACTCACTTCCGTGATGAACCATTTTTACCGATCTGACCAGTGAAATGGGTTTGATAGAGCCAACTTATTGGCTGATGACCTGGGGGCTAGGACTATGTGATTTTAATGCAGATGGATTGCTTGATTATTATTCAGTAAATGGCCACATCTATCCACAAGTTAAACAACTCAACCGTACCCATTCTTATGAACAAGGCATTTCAATATACCAACAGAAAAATAAATCATTTCTAGATGTCACAAAAACTGCAATTGATCAATTATCATTAAAGTTCAACGGTCGAGGATCAGCATTATTGGATTATGACTCGGATGGTGATATGGATATCATCGTTAATTGCATTGATGACTTGCCAAGGCTGTTCGAAAACCAGTCAAAACCAGGCAACTGGATCA
>CAYUYU010000276.1:0-1851 GCA_964449405.1 uncultured Thermotogaceae bacterium | reverse complement strand
TCAGGATGAACGATAGTATTATCCAAGGGGTTTTCAGATTCAGGTACCCGGCAAAATCCGGCTGCCTGCTCGTATGCTTTGGGTCCGATACCTTTGACTTTTTTTAACGCTTTTCTTGATTTAAAGGCACCATTTTCACTTTTGTAGTCTAAAACATTCCATGCGGTTTTCTTATTTAACCCGCTGATGTATTGCAGTAAAAACGGAGAAGCACTGTTCAAATCAACACCGACAAAATTCACCACGGATTCCACTTCGATTTGCAAGGATCCCGAAAGGTCTTTTTTGTTCAGGTCATGCTGATACATGCCCACACCGATGGATTCAGGGGGAATTTTTACCAATTCCGCCATGGGGTCCTGTACACGCCTGGCGATGGAGATGGCCCCTCTTGTAGTGACATCTAAATCAGGGAATTCATCAATGGCGTTTTGAGAGGCGGAGTAAACGGAAGCGCCGGCTTCTGAGACGATGATGTAAGAGGTCTTGAGCTTTGGGTTTTTCTCCAGCATATTTGCGATAAAGGCTTCGGTTTCTCTGGATGCCGTTCCGTTACCGATGGAGATGATATCGATGTCATATCTGTTAATCAGGTCCAGAATGGTTGCTTCGCTTTCTTTTACTGCGTTGTGAGGGGGATGCGGGTAAATAGCGGTATTTTCTTTGTATATTCCGTTTTCATCCACTACGGCACATTTGCATCCCGTTCTGAATCCCGGATCAAGGCCCAATACCCGTTTGTTTTTAATGGGCGGGGTGAGCATGAGATTTCTCAGGTTTTTGGCAAAGACTTCGATAGCCCTCTTTTGGGCTTCTTCTGTGAATTCATGTCTGATCTCTCGTTCAATGGAGGGAAAGAGGAGAGTTTTATAGGCATCTTCCACGATGTGAGCTATTTCTTCGTAATAAGCCAGATGTTTTGAAAAGCCCATCATGTTGATAATGTGGGTGACCGGATGGGTGTTCAAGTCCAATTTAACCTTGACCACTTCGTCTTTTTCCGCTCGGTCTATGGCAAGAATACGATATTGGGGAATTTCTTTGAGTTTTCGTTTGAATTCATAAAAATCCTTGTAAATCCCCTTAGGATCAGGACCATAAGCTTGGTCACAGATTAAATACGCATTGGATCGCAAGTATGTTCTTAACATGTCTCTGATGGCAGGTGTATTGGCCACTTCTTCTCGGATAATGTCTAAAGCGCCATTCAGTGCCTCTTCCGCTGTAAGGACACCTTTTTCTTCATCCACAAAGGAGGCGACTTTTTCGTCATTTCTTTCCTTTGTTTCTTTCAGCCATTCCGACAGGGGTTCCAGTCCCTTTTCTCTGGCTTTGTCAGCGCGTGTCTTTTTTCTTTTCTTGTACGGTAAATAAAGATCTTCCACAGCTTGAAAGGTTGCAGCAGCGTTGATGGATGTACTCAGTTCTTCCGTCAGTTTTCCCTGCGCCTCAATAGTGGACAGAATTTCTTCGCGCCTTGTCTGAAGACGACGGAGATAATCGATTTTTTCTGCTATGGAGCGAATTTGTATTTCGTTGAGGGCTCCCGTTTGTTCCTTCCTGTATCTTGAAATAAATGGAATGGTTTTATCATCGTCTAACAATTCTACCGTTGTTAGAACCTGTTCTTCTTTTACTGCCAGTTCTTGAGCAATTTGTTGAATCATTTTGTTAAAAGTCATGCAATCACCCTGTCCTTTTTTTCTATTTTAACACGTTTGGAAAAAGGCAGGGTATAGGATCTGGGATTTAGGGTTTAGTGTGTTTTTTGGGTATTTTGAAATGATTTTTGAGTTATGTTGGAAGAGGTTTCTCAATTTTGATATAATCATACCAAGCTAATAATTATCT
>CAYUYU010000275.1:0-1855 GCA_964449405.1 uncultured Thermotogaceae bacterium | reverse complement strand
CGGGAAAATACCCAAAGAAGTGGTTATTGAAGATAAAACCACCATTGAGCAAATGGGGCTCATCGAGCAGCTCGATGAAGACGATAAGCAAACCATTTTTAGGTTAATTGAAAAAATGCTTACCAACAAGAAGTTTAGGGAGTTCTTTCAGAAGAATGTGGCGGCGTTGTGAGCTTTAAAACTTTTTACCATTAATGCATATGAGTTTTCACTGATACTTAGACCTAGGAGAAATTGGATTAACCAAAAAAGAGAAATGTTTAAACAAGGTTACTTTACAGAATAGGGAATGATATATGACCAATTACCGATAGGTTTTGGTAAATTTTCGTTCCTTATGAATTCAATTTTTTTTATTTCTTCCTGCATAAACTCATAATATAGTCTTACAGGTTTAGGATAGTCTTTTATGGTAAAGCTTTTGGAAACTGCTTCACGGTATTCAATAAATGTATTTCCACCCTTATTCTTCAAAAGTAAAACAATCCAATCTAGGTTTAAGATATTTGCATCTTCATCTAATGCAACTTTGACTATAATTTCACCTTGAATCCCCTCTATTTTGAGATCTTCGGGCAACTCAATCTCGGGAAAAGGGGTTGCTAGTTTTAAAAAATAGGGATCTTGCGCCGACAAAGAAAGGGGAAAAAATAAAATCAGACAGTATATTAAAAAAATGCTTTTCATAGTTATTCTACTAATGGAAAAAAATTTGATATCAAGGGATTTTTCAAAAAAACTTCAGGAAAACGGGCATAAGGTCCATTCGGAAACTTTCTATTGGGCAAGTTTCTACTTGACCCTTTTTTAAAGTTTGCAACGGCTTGATGAAATGCTTTTTCGTTGAACGCCCCTTCAAACAATAATTGAAAATAAGCAGATTGATACTGTTTAGTTGAATTAGGATCTTGTCCTTCCATAGCCCCTCCCATTCCTTTAATTAAACTTGCACCAAAAAGACTAGCACCCACTTCGCTATCTATAGTAAAAGGGTTTTGATCGTTTTCAGATTGGTATACATGAAATAACTCGTGACCTAGTCCTTCCACCTTATAGGGATCTTGAAATCCCCCCAATCCCCCTGCTCTAATTAATCCACCGTTGTTAGTCTCAGAAAAACTTAAAGATTTTCCCTCACCTCCAGCATCACTTGATTCGTTTACTATAGAGAAAACACTACTTGAACTCTCAAGAGAAGATATTACAGTTGAACCATTCTTAGTTTTATTGATTTGGTTCAAAGTAGAAACAACTAATCCAACAAATTCATTGTTTCCTTCATAATCGTAATCTGTTGTATATAGTATTTTTTCATCTTCTCCATCTCTGTTTTGATAGTGGATCCATATTTCCCTGCCATCCGGATCAATAAACATTATCGGATTATTCGCCACATAAGCATAAGGACTAATCGGATAATACTTCTCCGCCAACGGATCCACACTATGCCACCTCGAAATCTGCGCATCATAAAACCTCGCTCCATAGTCATACCACTCCAACCCAAAATCATCCTGCAACTCTTTGCCGTTGTAGAGGTAGCGGTTGTCTTCGGCAAAGGGGGTTTGGGTGTCGGAGGCGTAGATCATGTGCCCGAAGGGGTAGGTTTCGATTTGTTGGGTGGAATGTTGACTGTCCGGCGGTACCGGGTAAGTGATTGCGGCGGTATGTGGGTTTGGATGCTTCAATTTGGGGTTTATTTTGGTTAAAGATTAAGATTTTTTTCAGGTATGGTGATACCTTGGTTGATATGAATTCGAAGGTGGAACCTACGAATAACATGGAATTCATAAAATTCTCATTTCCACACGGAACTGACATGAACAGAATTACTTATCTCAGGATCATTTGTGAG
>CAYUYU010000274.1:0-1865 GCA_964449405.1 uncultured Thermotogaceae bacterium | reverse complement strand
TTCACATTGAATCCACTCCCGAAGAGTTAAAAAAGGCCATTATGCCCATGATTACCGACCCGGCCAGGAAGAGAAAAACCGATCCCGGGAATCCCGATATCTGTCCGGTCTGGTCCTATCATAAGGCCTTTGGAATCGGCGAGGCTGAAAAAAAGTGGGTTTACAATGGGTGTACAAAGGCTGAGATTGGATGCATACAGAGTAAAAAGTTGTTGTTGCAAAATATGGAAAAAACTTTGACGCCGGTATGGGAAAGATTGATTGAGATAGATTCAAGGAAAGGTTATGTGGATAATGTGATCTACAGCGGTAATAAACGAGCGAGAGAAATCGCAAAGAGTACTATGCATGAAGTTAGAAATGCGATGAATCTGTTGTTTTAAGTATAAGCATCCAATCAAGAATCATTCGATACTGAAATCGTGCAATTTGGATAAAAAGGACTGTGGAGGTGCCGATTATATCACAAGAATTGACCTTTACCCTTCCTGAATTTGAAGGTTCGTTAGATCTGCTTTTGTTTTTAGTCAAAAAGGAAGAAAAGGATATACGGGATATTCAAATTTCCAAGATAGCTGATGAATTTATTGATTATGTACGAAAAATGCAGCGACTTGATGTAGGTGTTGCATCGGAATTTATGGTGATGGCATCTACCTTGATGGTCTTAAAATCCAAAGCAATGTTAGTAGATGACGAAGAAGCCCAGCAGGAAGTTAAAGAGGCAAAAGAGAAATTGGTTCAACAGATTGAAGAATATGAAAAGGTTAAAAACGTTGTATCGCTTTTGGAAGAAAAGCAAAAAAACGCAGGGAAGCTTTTCAGGGTAAAGGTGAAAAATGACGGGCATACAAAAAAGCGAACGGTAGAAGAACTTCCGGATAAATTGTTCTTGGCTTTCAAATCGGCTTTTGAAGAATTAAAATTACGCGAAAAGATTTACAAAGTATCAGGAGAGCAATATTCAATTTCGGAGAGGATCAAGTATTTGAAGGAACTCTTAACCAATGAGAAGCGTGTGTACATTGCTCAATTGTTTTCAACCGCTAAAGATAAGATTGATTTAATCGTTTCTTTCTTGGCGGTATTGGAACTTGTGAAAATATCATTTGCTGAAATTGATTTTACAGGTGGCATTTCAGTTGTTTTATTATAATCTCTTTCAATAACAGTAGCTTTTTCCATAAGAGGAGATAGTATATTTGATGGTGTTGCTATCTTTTGTTGATGATTTCATGTTTGTGATATAATCAGATAACAATGGGAGGTGGTACTATGAAATTGTTAAAACTATACAAATACAAGCAAGAGGCCAGAACCTTAATGGATCTTCTGAAGGAAAATGACATTTCCTATGAAGAAAGAAAACTCACACCGACAGAAATTTTTGTTGATGAGGAGAATTTCGAAAAAGCCAAAGCCATATTGGAAGAAAACAAGCAAATCATACAGGCATCATCCGAGAAATGGTTTGCGGGGACAAACGCTCCCGATGAGGTGACAGCAGAGATCATCAAATCCTCCCTTGACAGCGAAGACATTCCTTGTGTATTGAAGGGCTTGGCGGTGCCTTATGGAGAACCTATTATTATGGGTCAAGGTGGAGTTGTCCCCATGGAGGTGCTTGTTCCAGAATCCTGTTATGACAGAGCCAAAGAAATTATAGAAAGCCATCTCGATGAAGAGGCTGAATCAGGATATGAACAAGATAAAGAAGAAAACAAGGAAGACTAATAAATAAAGGAACGGGGGAGGATTAAAAATTGGCTGAATTAAAGAGAACACCTCTGTACGATGAACATGTGAGATATGGAGGAAAATTGGTTGATTTTCACGGTTGGGAACTGCCCGTTCAGTATTCGGAT
>CAYUYU010000273.1:0-1883 GCA_964449405.1 uncultured Thermotogaceae bacterium | reverse complement strand
CAATGCTAACACCTCTGCATTCCCTTTTCAAGATGGGGATAGCCGACTGCTTACGATAAATGAATTCATAATAATTCGGAAACAAAAAAAGAAGGCTGGCTACCTTCTCAAATAAACTCCTCTCAGCCCCTACCTAATCCCCATATAAACATCCACGAGCAGGTTCAGTCAACACCTGATTCATGTTGGGCCGTACTGGCCACACGAATCCTTAGTTGTTAGCTGCTGCCTTTTTATTGTCTGTTCTTGTCACTGTATATACCAAGTCCTGAATTTCCACATTTGTTTTGTTACATTCTTCTATTGGTTCCTTACCAAAGAAGAAAATTGGTATTTGATCAAATTTATCCTTGTCACCTTTGAAACGATACATGAGTCGTCTGAAAAAAACCATGCAATGAATCATATTAGAGCAAAATAGGGTCATTTGATAATCTCGTTCAAAATCAAAGAGCTTTGTAACGACCTTTAGTTCATCAGGATACTTTGTCTTAATATAGAATGACATAGAATCACCGATATCCCACTCAATCTTAACATTCATAGACTTTGCTTCTGCAAGCATCAACTTTGTACTTGCAGGGATAAGGCGGAGTCCGTGTTTATAAGCATTGTATTCCTCTCTTCTGATAAAATCTCTGGCGATGATTTTTATTCCATATTTCACAGCTTCGATACTTTCCGATATTTGGTCAAATACTTCTGGAGGAAACTTTTCTCTTGAAAATATACCTGGATAAAATATGTAGTGGCCAATTGTAATTTTATGACCTAAGTATTCGATTTCTTCATTTAAAAAGTCAAGTGTCTTTTCATTATTGGCAATTTCCCTAATCCCGTCATACGTTTCACTTCCTTTTGAATAAGTCAAGGTAAAAAGGATATTGTCAGGGTTTCTATTTTTTTGACACTGAGGGTTTAGTGCAAAGAATAGTTCAAAAAACGTTTCAATGGCATGGAAATATGTTTGTCTCAGATCGCTCTTTATTGTTCGTTTAATTGCCTCTCTATCATCGTTGTCAACATTACTGCCAAAAAAGGAAGACTCAATCTCATTAAGGTTCTCCATTGTTCCCTTTAGGTAAGACGCTTTTATCTTATGATAGTCCTTTTGGTATGATTGATAAAATGTCTTTGGATCAAATATCACAGTCTTTTTGTTTTTAGGTTGCTGCTAACGTTTCAATATGAGGCGTTGCGCGGTTTTTGCGCAATGTCCTTCATAATTGGTTGTTAGCTGAAACTCGTATTCATTGAATCGGAGACTTACCGTTATTTAGGCAGTCTCAAAGTCATACCACCATCGAAAGTCACGTGATCAATGTGACCTGCCGACTTGCCATCTTTGGACACAAAATGAATATGTAGCGCATTCTTAATGTCCTTTCCCTGCATGGCGGGAGCGTAGGTGCCGATGAATACACCGCGGTGCTTTTCTGAGTAAAAGCCGACAATGTTCACTTCTTCATCGTTCATCACATAGTTTGCTTTTGATTTTTTGAAAAGTTCACGTGTGAGGGGCTTACCTTCGGTGCGATCAACATTGATGTGCCATTTAAGCTCTGCAGCTTTACCCGTCATCAGGAAGGGAAATGGCGTAGTATTGGTATCAATACCAACTGCTGTTGCTCGCGCTTTGATAAAGTGTTGCAGGTCGTAGTAGGTTTTAACATCTGCTGGTACAGGTTGTTCATCACGCCACTGGGAATTTTTTGTCCAGCCAGCAAAGATTGCCGAACCGTTTGATGTGTGATCCATGATAAAAGCATCACCGCGTACTTTGGTCACATAAGGCTTACCTTCGAAGATGGTGATCTCACCGTCGAGACCATCATAGGCTCCAACGCCATAGGAGCCGTTTTCGCCTGACATCATGGAAATCG
>CAYUYU010000272.1:0-1911 GCA_964449405.1 uncultured Thermotogaceae bacterium | reverse complement strand
AGTGAGTTAAGGACTCGATTGTTCTTTTGGAAACCAATTTTTTGTGTTGTTTGCAATCTTCACCAGTGTCAGCATCAGGGGCACTTCCACCAATACGCCTACTACGGTTGCCAGGGTTGCTCCCGATTGTAATCCAAACAGGGAAATGGCAACGGCCACTGCCAGTTCAAAGAAATTACTGGCACCTATCATTGCCGCAGGAGAGGCGATGTTTGCCGGAACTTTCCACAGTTTTGCCCAAAAATAGGCAAAGAAAAAGATGGCAAAGGTTTGAATGATAAGGGGTACGGCTATCAGGGCGATGTGGAACGGATTGGATAATATGATTTCACCCTGAAAAGAAAAGATAATAATCAACGTAAACAACAGCCCGATAATCGTCGTCTTGTCAAATTTTTTCAAAAAAACCGTGTCAAAATAGTCCTGTCCTTTCTTTTCAATAACCTTTTTACGCGTGATGAAGCCACCTAAAAGGGGAATGACAACGAATAAAATGACGGATAGGATCAATGTATCAAGGGGCACAATCACATTTGCGATTCCCAGCAAAAAGGCCACAATCGGTGTGAAGGCAAAAAGAACGATGAGATCGTTAACCGCTACTTGGATTAAAGTATAGGCGGGATCTCCATTTGTCAGATGACTCCAAACAAAGACCATCGCGGTACACGGAGCTGCTCCCAAGAGAACTGCACCGGCCAGATACTCGTTGGCAAGCTCTGTGTCTATCCAAACTTTGAAGACCACCTTAAGAAAAAAAGCAGCAATGAGATACATGGTGAAAGGCTTGATCAGCCAATTTGTAATCAAAGTGATGGTTAAACCTTTCGGCTTTTTCGTCGCTTTGATAATACTCGAAAAATCTATTTTCAACATCATAGGATAGATCATAAGCCAAATAAGAATCGCCACCGGGATTGAAACGTTGGCATATTCAAATCTGGACAGCAAATCCGGTATCCCCGGTAAGAAATTACCGATTAAAACCCCCACGATAATACAAAGTCCTACCCAGAGGGTTAAGTATTTTCCAAAAACCCCCATTTCCTGAGTGATTTTATTTTCCTTTTGCATAAGATTCCTCCGGATTGATCATTTGGATGACATGTTCTTTGTTGTCAGAAATAACCGTACAGGTTAGTTTGTTTTTTTGGTATTTGCTGAGTCTTTTCAAGTCTATTTGACAATTTTCATCTTCCGATAGTTTCAATTGCAAAAAATCAAATAACAAGGCATTCTCAGTCTGAAAATTATCTGAAATAGTGTAATGAACCCATTGCCCATCCTTTTTAGCGTGAATTAACCCCGTTGATTTTAACTTTGTCAAATGCCTTGAAAGATTTGATTGGGACAAGCCCAGTAGCACTTCTAATTCGCAGACACAGAAGTCTCCTCTGAGCAACATATTGATAATCCTTAATCGGTTTTCATCTGACAGTGCCTTGAAGATTTGTTCTAACATGATGCCATCTCCTCAGATTAATTATATGAGCGCTTGCTCATACAGTCATATTATTACATTTCTTTTCGATTTTGTCAAGTGAGGAATATTGTGGATAAAGTCAACGTCTATAAACTTCGTCGTAAACACTCTGTTCCAGTTTTGTAGCGATACCCCTTGACAGTCGATTTTAACTGTGCTATAATAACGCGCAATCGGGGTGTAGCGCAGTTGGGAGCGTGCATGCCTTGGGTGCATGAGGTCGCTGGTTCAAGCCCAGTCACCCCGACCATTGATTGCAATTCAGGTTGCGACCGTAGCTCAATTGGTAGAGCACCACCCTTCCAAGGTGGTTGTTGCGGGTTCGAGTCTCGTCGGTCGCTCCATTTTTTTGGGCGCCTATAGCTCAATCGGATAGAGCATTGGATTTCTAATCCAAAGGCTGGGGGTTCGATTCCCTCTGGGCGCAC
>CAYUYU010000271.1:0-1912 GCA_964449405.1 uncultured Thermotogaceae bacterium | reverse complement strand
ACAGACTAGGACCCGAAGGTCTGTCTCAGCATGTAAAAAATTCAAAGAAAGTACTTTTGACAGATACAACTTTCAGGGATGCCCACCAGTCGCTTTTAGCAACACGGGTGCGGACATATGATTTGAAGCAGATTGCCCAGCCGACGGCTCATCTGTTGCCTGAATTATTTTCTATGGAGATGTGGGGGGGTGCTACTTTTGACGTTTCGATGAGATTTTTGCATGAAGATCCTTGGGAGCGCCTTATTACATTGAGACAACAGGCACCCAATGTTCTTTTTCAAATGCTTTTGAGAGCGTCAAATGCTGTCGGGTATAAAAATTACCCTGATAACCTTATAGAGGAATTTGTAGATCAGTCTGCTGAATCGGGTATTGATGTGTTTCGAATTTTCGACAGTCTTAATTGGCTGGAGGGCATGAAACCGGCTATTGAAGCTGTAAGAAAATCGGGCAAAATGGCTGAAGCAAGCATGTGTTATACAGGAGATATTCTTGACAGTGAAAGAACTAAATATGATTTACATTACTATGTGAGTTTAGCAAAACAGCTCGAAAATGCCGGTGCACACATTCTCGGTATTAAAGATATGGCCGGTTTATTAAAGCCGCAGGCTGCGTATGAGCTTATATCTGCTCTTAAGAACGAATTGACAATTCCAATCCATTTGCATACGCATGATACGAGTGGAAATGGGATTTATACTTATGCAAAAGCTGTTGATGCGGGAGTGGATATTGTGGATACGGCAATCAGTGCTATGGCCGGGCTTACGAGTCAGCCGAGTATGAATTCTCTATACCATGCACTGGATGGTCATGAAAGACAGCCTGCGATCAATATAAACCATGCTGAATCATTAAATGCATTTTGGGAAGATACAAGAAAATATTATCAGGATTTTGAGAGTGGCATGAATGCGCCTCACTCCGAAATTTACCATCATGAAATGCCGGGAGGACAATACAGTAACCTTCAGCAGCAGGCTAAAGGGGTTGGTCTCGGAGACCGTTGGGATGAAGTGAAAGCGATGTACAGAACCGTTAACGATATGTTTGGTGATATTGTTAAAGTAACGCCTACGTCAAAGGTGGTAGGCGATATGGCGTTATTCATGGTACAAAACGATTTAACACCTGATGATGTTTATACAAAGGGAAATCAGATTGACTTTCCTGACTCTGTGGTTGAAATGTTTCAAGGTTATCTCGGTCAACCATATCAAGGGTTTCCTGAAAAGCTTCAACACGTGATCGTGAAAAACAGAGAAACGTTTAATACGAGGCCTGGTGAGCACCTTGAACCTGTTAACTTTGAAGCGCTTAAGCAAGAACTATATAAAAAACTTGACAGACGGGTGACTAGCCATGATGTTATTTCATATGCCCTATATCCAAAAGTGTTCCTGGAATTCCAGAAATTCATAGAAGAATTTGGTGATGTATCTGTTCTTGATACGGCAACATTCTTTTATGGTTTAAGGTTAGGTGAAGAAGTTGAAATTGAAATTGAGCGAGGTAAAACACTTATCGTTAAACTTGTGTCCATTGGTGAGGTTCAAAAAGATGCCACGAGAGTGATATTTTTCGAATTGAACGGTCAGCCAAGAGAAGTGATTGTCAGAGATGAAAATATGGAGTCGTTAGTCGCGACGAAGAAAAAAGCAGATAAAATGAATGAAAAACAGATTGGAGCATCAATGCCGGGAACCGTTGTAAAGCTTCTTGTCAATAAAGGAGATAAAGTGAAAAAAGGAGATCATCTGATGATTACAGAAGCTATGAAAATGGAGACGACTGTTCAGGCTCCATTTGACGGAACGATTAACCAAATTTTTGTAACGAACAATGAGGCCATTGAAGCAGGAGATTTATTAGTCGAATTTAACTGATATTTTCAGTAACTGTTCAT
>CAYUYU010000270.1:0-1918 GCA_964449405.1 uncultured Thermotogaceae bacterium | reverse complement strand
CTTTTTTGAGGGATTTTCCCTTTTTTGGAAATGGGAGTTCTTTCGTTGGAATCATCTACATCATTTTGAGTTTTATATGTTAAAATTAACACAGATTGGAACAGAGAGGAAAAAAACAATTTTGAAAAATGACTTGATTGCACAATACGGCACATCGCTTTTTGAACATTATGATCTCGTTCCCAACGGATTGGGGATTGTTGATTGCAAAGGCAATTTTGTTTATATCAACAAGGCTTTTGAAAAACAATACGGGTTAAAAAGAGACCTCTTTGAAGGAAAGTCCGTTTTTGACTTTTCCCTTAGTAACCATCATAAACAGTTTGCAAAAAACTATTTCTCCAAAATGGTTTCTGGAGAAATAAAGCCCGGTGTTATTCCTGAAATGGGAATTTCCTGGGATTACCTTAAAAACGGTGATGCAAAAGTCATTGGTTTTATCTTTATAGTGAACAAAAACACTCAAGCAGAGCAAAGCCCGAAAAATAAAGATAGCGACTTACACGTTAGTCAGATGGGTAATTTGAATCAGAAACTGTTACAGTCCAATTTCGAACTGTCCTACACCAAGAAACTCCTGGAATTAGTCCTGAAAAACACGAAAATTGGCATTTGGAAATACAATTTTAAAACCAAGGTCAGTCAATACGATGAAGTCTGCCAGCAAATCTTCGGGTATGACCCTTCTTACCCGGGGGCCAAGATACGCTGGAAAGAAAGGGTTGTAAGTGAATTCAAAGGCTATATCACAAATTCGGTCATGGCCTACACCAAGGGAAAAGCACCTGAATTTGATGTTCAGTACCAGTTTCGAAAATTAGATGGCACGATCATTTGGATTAGAGAGAAAGGCGAAATCGTCGAGACCGATGAAACAGGTGACCCCCTTATGCTTTTGGGAAGTGTTCGTGATATTACAGCACAGAAAGAATTTGAAGAACTCTTGATTCAAGCAAAAGAAGAAGCTGAAAAAGCAAACCAGATGAAAAGCGAGTTGATATCAAACGTTAATCACGAACTAAGAACCCCTTTAACCATCATATTAGGGATGACGGAAACAATTATGATTTCTGAAGAAGACAAAGACAAGAAACGTTTCTTACAACAAATCTTCGATTCTGCCAACAGGCTTTTGGAACTAATTAACGATATCTTAGACCTTTCAAAACTGGAAAGCAAAAAAATCCCAGTCCATAAAAAAAAGATAGAACTAAGGAATTTTCTTCACGATTATGTTGCAGGATTCAAGATTCAAGCTGATTCCAAAAACATTAAAACCTTGTTTATCATCGAAAGTGATGTGCCCAAACAAATCATAGTGGATAAAACCAAACTCCTGCAAATTCTCAACAACCTCTTTGGAAATGCTTTGAAATACACAAAAAGGGGAGAGATAGGCCTCCGTGTCAGTGTTAAGGAAAAAATGGTTGACTTCTCCATTTTTGATTCCGGTATCGGTATTCCTGAAAAAGACATCGAAAAGATCTTTGAGCGGTTTTATCAGGTTGATGCATCAAGCAGAAGAAAATACAAAGGCTCCGGATTAGGACTTTCCATCGTGAAAAACCTGATAGAAATCATGGGAGGAACCATTTCAGTTTACAGCAGCGAAGGTAAGGGGACCTGTTTTAAGTTTAAAATCCCCATTTCTTAAATTTGAAAAAAGACTAACGCGGCTAATTACATCATCCCAATATTAACAAACTAACAGCCATAACAGCCATACCGGATATTAAACCGAAAATGGAATAATGATGTTCTCCGTATTCTTCAGCAGCCGGCAATAGTTCGTCAAAAGAGATATAAACCATGATCCCGGCAACAACGGCAAAAACAACCCCCAATACCGTGTCGTTTAAACCGAAAACAAAATAAATAAACAAAAATCCGATGATGGCCCCCACCGGTTCAGCAAATC
>CAYUYU010000269.1:0-1924 GCA_964449405.1 uncultured Thermotogaceae bacterium | reverse complement strand
AACGAGCTGAAGTTCTTTGATTTTCCCGACAATGCCTTTGATTCGGTTCCGTTGATGAAGATTATATACACCCATTTTTCCAATGATTGAATATTCCAAAGGGGCTGACCCCTTGGGTCCACCTCAAACCGTCCCTCTCTGCTAAAAGGAGTTTGTTGAGAAAAGGAAAAAGAAAAAAAGAAGGGATAAGATGAGAAAATTAACAGAAGCTCAAGTAAAAAGCGATTGAGTTTTTATAAGGAATAATTTGGAATATGAAAACATGACAGTTACAAATGAGACGATGGAAATCTGCAAAAAAATTTTAGAAGGAAAAGTATCCACAGAAGCAATAATACAAGTTATTAGAAAAAAAAACAAAAGGTGATCAAAATCAAAACCATCATCATCGCCACCATCTAATCCTGGAACATCAAAAACGCTGAAAAATTAGCTCAAACAATAAAAGACAAAACCAACACAAAAATCATCACAAACAAAAAAGAACTCACAGTTGAAACAATCAAAACCCTCAATCCGGAATATATCTTCTTTCCACTGGTCATGGAAAATCCCAGAAGCCATTTACGCCAACTATCCGTGCATCGTCTTCCACATGACGGATTTACCCTTTGGCAGAGGTGGAAGCCCCTTACAAAATCTCATTGTCAGAGGACATAAACAAACAAAAATCTCAGCCATAAAAGTAGTAGAAGCCATGGATGCCGGAGATGTTTATTTAAAAGAAGAACTGGATTTATATGGAACCGCTGATGAAATATTTATGAGAGCCTCCAAAATCGTCTTTAAAAAAATGATCCCTCAAATATTAAAAATAAAATCACGCCAAAAGAACAACAAGGAGAAATCACAACCTTTAAAAGACGCAAACCAGAAGAATCAACCATTGAAGGGCTTCAAACTCTCGAACAACTGTACGATCACATCCGAATGCTGGATGGCGAAGGCTATCCAAAAGCCTTTATTGAAACAGAACAGTTTAAAGTTGAATTATCAAGGGCATCATGGAAACCAGATGGTATAATAGCGGATGCGAAGATCATTTTAAAAGAGAAACAGAGAAAAAAACAAAAAAGATGACCCTCGATATTCACTAAATTTACGTGAAGTATTAGAAGATTATAAAAATCCAGAAAAGTTTAAAGAGAAAAAGGAAACTTGGAAGAAATCAATGAAAGAAAAACATAAATGGTGATTAAACGGGTATAAAAGTGAGGATTGTCATACAAAAAGAAAATTGGTATTTTTCAAATTTTTTTAAGAACAGTGTTAAGTCAAAAGGAACAACAATAGAAGTAGCCATGAAAAAATTAAAAGGAACTACTTAACAACTCTTTTCAATAAACGCAAGGAGAGGAGAAAAGAATGAGTGATATGAAGCACTATGAAGGAACTTACAGTTATACCGGGAAATTTAAACATCAGGACAAGGGGACCAGTCTGCTTGAAATCAGAGAATTTGAATATAACGGGAAATATTACCAGCCTTCTGAACCGCTAAAATTCAAGATTACACCAAGGCCGGAAGGAGGCGGATGGCTTTCAGTAAAAGATGAATCAATAGGGGTTTGTATTGGAGGCCTTGATTTTGAGGAAGCGCTAGGTAATGCAATTATGGATGCTGCACTTTTATATGAACATTTGATGTTTACTAATTCACCACTGGAAAAAAACGCAGCTATCGTTAGAGATAAGTTCAAACAGTGGGTGGTGCACGCAATTGACAGTAAGGCCCAGTAAAAAGATTGAAAAATCGTTGAAGAAAAACGGTTTCGTAAAGCTGGCTACACATCATAAACGATATTTCTATAAAAAAAAAACGGTGGAGATACTTTGATCCATACTTTTATCAGCCACGGAACAAAAGATTATGGTGATCAATTGTTGTCAGCTTTAGCTGATCAGTTGAAACTCAATAAAGAGG
>CAYUYU010000268.1:0-1935 GCA_964449405.1 uncultured Thermotogaceae bacterium | reverse complement strand
CTATTAACGGCTTTGTACTACAAAATATGAAAGTTCTGATTGTGGAAGATGATTCGGATATTCGAGATATATTAAAGACCTATTTGTTAGTAGAACATTATGAAATAACAGAAGCGCAGAACCTTCACGAGATGGCTGTTGAGTTAGAAAAGACAAAACCGGACATCATCCTGTTGGATATCATGCTTCCTGATGGTGATTCAATCGATGAGATTCCCTTTCTTCGATCGAAATTTCCTTCCGTTGGAATTATCGTTATATCAGCACGGGGAACGGATAGGGACAAAATTTTTGGCATCGATTCCGGAGCGGATGATTACATTGCAAAGCCATTTAATCCAAGAGAAGTGGTTTCCAGAGTGAGAGCCTTGTTGAAAAGGATCAGTCATGATGACAAGATGATGTCATTCGGTATTTTGAAGATCAATCCTGAAAACTACGAGATTTCCATTAACGATAACAACTTGGACTTAACCGTCAAGGAATTCGAGATTCTTCATTTGCTGGCTTCTCATCCAAAAAAAGTCTTTTCAAGAGGAGAACTCATTGACAGAATATGGTATGATGATGACTATATCAGTGACCGGGTAATCGATGTACATGTGAGTGCCATTCGAACGAAAATTGGTAAAGAATGGATCAAGACCGTGAGGAACGCCGGTTATAAATTCAACAAAAAGGCGGGAGAAAAGCCGACATGAGATTAAAAGATCTGAATCCCATACGAGATGGTGTTGTCAGAATGGAGCATATGACAGTCAAAGAATTCAATCAACGTGCTTCTCAAATGGGGTTTAAGAAAGACTACGATATCTTTTCATGTGTCAGTTTTGAGGAAATTGATCAACTCACAAGAAGCATCATTTTATCACAGAATTTTGAAATAAAGACGAACTTATACTTTTTAACGGATGTTTCCCAATACTCGAAAATCATCTACAACCATCAAACAAAGCTGCTATTTATCATCGATCTTTCTCAAGAGGAACACTTGAAGAAGGTAAAATCCGATGTGGTCATGTCCATCTCCCATGAATTGCGAACACCACTTTCTGTAGCCTTGGGAAACGTTCAAATGTTAAAGGATTTCACGACTTTTAAGAACGCTGAAAGCGAAAAAATGATCAATAAGACCTTAAAGTCATTGAATAAATTGGAAAAGATCATCTCTCAACTCTCCCTGCTCACACAAGCGGAATTTGGCAGTTACTCCCTGCGCTATGAGATATTCGAACCGATTAAAGTTATCGAAGAAGTCTTGTCGGATTATCAAAAGAAAATCGATGCCAAAAACCTTCAAATCAATGTCGAATGCCGTTTGGAAACCATCAAAGCCGACCGCTTTATTATTTACACCATTTTAAGAAACCTCATCTCAAATGCCATCAAATACTCCCATTTCGATTCAACCATCGAATGCACTTTCACAGAAAGCCTCATCACTGTCAAAGACACCGGTATCGGCATCCGAGAAGAGGAAAGAATACGCATCTTCGAACGCTTCTTCAGAGGAACAGAATCCTTCAAACACGCTCAAGGCTCCGGCCTGGGGCTTCCCCTTGTGAAATACCTGTGCGAGATCAGCGGCTACAAAGTCTGGTTTGAGTCCAAGTGGATGATTGGCAGTACTTTCTATGTGCAGCTTTCAACTCATGAATCGTAAGAAATAAATGATTCTGATAAAAAGGACTTCCCCCCTCCTTTAGGAGAGAACCAAAAAAAGAATTATGAAATAGTAAAACATTAATAAAGTGTTTTTATTCAAATAATTAATAAAATGGTGTATAATAAAGAAGAAGTTGATATTGACAAAGCTCATACGAGGAGGTACCTCATGTCGGCAAAAAAACAAAGTGAAGAAATCAAACAGAGCGAAGAGATTATTGAAATCTTGAGTTTTTTAATCGGAAAGCAGGAATTTGGTATTGAAGTGGA
>CAYUYU010000267.1:0-1977 GCA_964449405.1 uncultured Thermotogaceae bacterium | reverse complement strand
AAAAAAATAGGAGGTGTTGTTAAATGAAAAAAACAGTAACAGCAGCGATAACAATCATTTTATTGTTGACACTCTTGATCTCATGTACTCGATTCACACCCTTAAGCCCAGAACAGATTCACGAAAAAATTTTAGCAGCTGAAGAAGCCATGGCTGAAGGTGATGACGCAACCGCAGAAGCAATTTTTCGAGAAGTCATAAAATCCGACCCGAACAATGGTGAGGCAAACATGGGAATGGGACTTATTGCATTCCTAAAAGCCCATCGAACCATCCTGGACATGGTGGCTGATTATTTTACAATTGCCGAAACAGTCCCAACGATACAATCAAGAAATACCCTTACAAGAAATACTCTTAAAAAAGCGTTGCCAAGAGCACTTGGAAAAGCGAGAAACATAGTCACCACACTCAGAGACTTTGATTTTGACCAACTACAGACAAACATTGCAATTGTAGTGGATCAATTGGAAAATGCAAAAGGCAACTTAAAAACAGCCGTAGACAATATGACCGACGAAGCATCCATGAACCTTTATCCCAACGCATTTGACTGGAACGAGGACGGCTTTACCGATTCAGCCTCTCCATTATATTTAAAATTTGATCCGAACGGAGATGGGGAAAAACGACTTTGGTGGGTTTTATTTTACAACGAACCGGGGGAATTTTTATCTCCAGATACACAAAGAAGCTTTTTTGATGACACAATTAGAGGAGATGCTTGGTTTGATATCGAGACCTTTAATTACCTGCTGGAAGACGGAATTGTCCCCGAAGAATACGAACCAACCTTCGATAATACCGACAAAATAACAATGGATGCCACCGCTGCCAAAATGTTGCTGACAATTGTAAATCTGGAACTATCAATCTTAGAACCATATATCATCTGGAATTTCAACCCAAATCCTGAACTAACCGATTATCTGGAAGTCGCATCCAATACAGCACTTAACTATAACGGCCCAATAGATTTTGCCACATCCACATTGGACACAGACAAAAATGGCACCATTACAAATGCAGAGTTCAGAGCGGTATTACCAGACACATTCTTTGCATTCTATGATAATCCAAATGGCGGCGCCGATGCCATCACCGACTGGAAAGAAGCCATCGTTGATTTCTGCGATCTGGCACTGGAGATAGCTGAGATGGAAATAATCGATTTCATCCCCTTCGAAATCAACGAAGAACTTGAAATGATTAAAACACTCATCACAGACCCGGCTACAAAAGTACAACTCACAGAAGAAGTTGCCCTAATACCCTATAACTTCTTCAATTCACCCGACAATTTTGCTGATTTGAAGAATTTCATTCCAAATGTAGGCTACGACCCGGAGATGAACATCGAACTACCCGATCCAACATTTGGAGGCCTTGTCGAAGGACTCGAAAACTAAAAACAAGAATACTTACCTAAAAACATTCAAACTTTTTCACTATCACTTTAGGGGTCATTCATGAATGACCCCTTTACAATTGTAAAATAGACTGGGCTGCGTGTAGGTAAAACCTACCAATCGCCCATATTCAAAATTGTGCCACTGTTTGTTATTTCTGTGATTTCAGAACTAAGTTTCTTCGATATTAGTTCCCGAGAATCGTTCCTATCACTAAACGTTTTCCATAGGGGCTGTCCTCAAGATTCTTTTGCTTTTTTTTATTACTTTTTTCAAATATGCCATAATCAATAAACCTATAAGGTAGGTGAATCAATGGAAAACAAAGACCTGGCCCGGATTCTTAACCACCCACATGACCACTATTTCAAAAACACCTTTGGCCAAAAAGAAATTGCCAGAGACTTCCTTGAAAGCTATTTACCAAGAGAAATCGTCAACATATTGGACTTAAACACATTAACCAACCAAAAGACCGAATACATCGACAAAAAACTCAAAAGCTTTTTCACTGATTTACTCTACCAAGTTAACATCAATGGTCAAGAGGGGTTTATATATATTCTCT
>CAYUYU010000266.1:0-1994 GCA_964449405.1 uncultured Thermotogaceae bacterium | reverse complement strand
CCATCAGGGGAAGTTCAGTTCGTGGAGTTCTGGGAGACAATTGTGTAGCATGGTTGTATCAGGATCATGGTGCAGACAGAGAATACAAAAACTCACCATTACTGCATCTGAATTACAAAGGGTGGGTAGATATCTACAGAAATCCGAAGTATATTTATTACCTTACCAGGGCTTATTATACTGAAAAACCAACTGTTTATCTGCACTGGCATTCATGGAGCCAAAAAAACATTGGAAGAATGATGGACTTTACTGTTAATTCCAATTGTGATGAAGTAGAATTATTGGTTGGAGACAAAAGTTATGGAAAAAAAACACCGGTTAGAGATGATTTTTATATACTTCAATACAAAAACATTCTTGTTGAAGACAAACCCATCCACCTCATCGGTTTCATAAATAAGGATACAATCCAACACACAACAGAGATGGCCGGGCCAGCGGCAAAAATAAAACTCTCATGCGATCAAAAAACAATCCGTGCATCAAGAAGCAGCATTGCAATAATCAAAGCCGAAATCCTTGATGAAAATAATAATCCTGTACCCTTCGCAACAAAAACATTGAAGTGGGAATTGGAAGGACCTGGAAAATTGATCACTCCTTCTATATATGAAAGTGACATCTTAAAATATGAAAGCAAAAAAGGTACAGGTTATACCACATCACCTGTGAATACTTTGATTCGAAATAACGGTTCTCCCGGTGAGATTGAAATCAAAGTAAGTTCAAAAACACTGCAAGGATCATCCATCCGTCTTGATGCAGTAAAAACTGAATCTTCAGATGGTTTTATTATTCAGAAAGATCCGGGTCTTGAAAACCGGGAACCTGTAAGGAAGTATCACTATGATTATTCCATAGAAAATATTGAAAAGGAAATTTCTTTCATCACAGAAAATCAAACCTTTAATGGGCCTACAAGAGACGATTACAAAAAACAGATCATGAGTTTTATTGTTAAAAAAAATCCCGATATCGTTAATGAAAGAATTGAATTCACAATTCTTGGAGATTGGCTTGCAGGTTATCTAGAAAGAAATTCAGGAGATTTGATCGCAGATGATTATAACATCAAGATCAGTCAGTACAATGATGCAAGATTTCTTTCCAAAGTGATCGATTATCAAAATATTCATAACGTTATCAGCTCGGAACTATCGAAGGAATATGCAAAAAGGATGATCATTGAAGGGGAATCCATTGATATTGACAAAACTTCGAAATGGCTCAAAGCTCTTCCAAAAGACAGAAAAGTGCTCTGGATAGAGGAAATCAACGAAAGGCCCGGAGAATCAACGATTTCGACTCAGCAAATACAGGAATCATACCGATCAAGAGCTTATGATATTAATGAATTTGCACAGCTCGCCTATCCGGCATTTTCCGATCTATCTGAGGAGCAAAAAAAGTCATATTTAAGGCTGGTGGATTTCTATAATCCATTTATAGAATATGAAAATGGGAATTATAAATTAAAAACGGATATACCGGTGATGTTTCCCAATCCGGAGGAATTGCTTTTTACATTTGATTTCTGATCATAAAAAACCTATCGATATCGATATCAAACCTGATTATATTCATAAGAATCCAATATTCATTATTTGCAGATAAATGAAGGCTGTCCAAAAGTAAATTAATTCAATTACTTTGGATAGCCTCCATTCTCAAAAATGACCTGTATTTCAGAACTATGAAAGAATCAGTTGTTGTGTTTTTTTTAGAAAATCCGAATGACTATATCTTTTACCAGCATTTTCTTAATAAATATAACCCTTCTTAGACTTACTTCACTGCCCTATGAAATACTTCCCAGGCAATAGGAAAAAAAATCTTATCTTCTTTCAAAGATTATTATAAGCTGGTTTCATTATTCCAAAAGCAAATTCAAGGTAAAAAAACTGTAGATACTAATCTGAATCTCCTAATAAAGCATTAATTAAGGTTTGCTGAAAAAGTCTTTTTACATTCACACAATGTTGATAATCAGA
>CAYUYU010000265.1:0-2012 GCA_964449405.1 uncultured Thermotogaceae bacterium | reverse complement strand
GATACTTGATTTTGCGAATATGTCTTCAAAATTGACCTTTTTGCAGTGCAATCATATCATAATTTTGTAAAGTTGACTGAGCACATCATAAAGGTTTGATGATGCTTTTAAACGTAATAAAAAGAGGACTGGGGAAACCGTGTGTTGATAATCATAATCAGAAATTGACATGAAGGAAGATTGTATGGTCTAATACCTCCATTCAAGTCCACTCGAAAACAGCTTGAATTGACATCGGCTTATAAATTCTATAGCGAAAGAAGGGATTGGTTTATGATACTATCTGTTGTTTCTTTTCTACTAGCTTTAATAATCTTTCTTGGAAGACCGCTGGCTGCTTTTGGAAAAATAGAAAAAGCACTTTGGTTTTTCCATCATTTCGAAGTAAAAAGAATGCTATTTGTTAGTCTCAGTATTGTTCTTGGAGCAGTTGCTCTGAGTTTTAATTATGATAACAACATTGTGCAAACACTATTTATCTTCTCTTTGATATTCGATGTTTTGGTGTTCTTAATGGACTTCAAGTATATTTTCCCGGAAATCCGTCATGTGGAGAAAAACACTTCTAATAATCTTGATATAAAGCCTGATGAAAGAGTAATCGGCGCTGTTGTAGACGAAACATCCGTGGCATATCCACTGAAGGTGTTAATACCTCGTCATATAATAAATGACAAGATTAACAACAAGCCTATACTCATATCCTATTGTGCATTATGTAGAAGTGCCTTAATTTTTGATGCTTCGGTATCTGATAATAATCTCTATTTTTCTGTTGCAGGTGTCTGGAGAAGAAATATGATAATGGTCGACCATTATTCCAAAAGTATATGGCAACAAGCCACTGGAGAATGTATCTATGGGAAATTAAAAGGAGAAAAGCTTAATCTCTTATCCGGCGAAAATACAACATGGCAGTCATGGTATAGTAAGCATCCTCAGTCTTTATATGCAACAGGTTTTAGAGAAGCAAGAACCGGATACGCATCAAGGAAAGCGATGTTAAAAGGTTTAGATCTTGCAACCTCTAAAATTACACCACCAGGAAGAACAGAATTAACTGGTTTAGCTCCAAGAGAGGTGGTTTTTGGTATTGATTACAATAATATTCAAAGAGCCTATCCTCTCGCTGCGATAGATGATAAAAAACAATTTGAAGATACCTTTGGAGACAAAATCTTAAGCTTAACATTTGACAAATCTGGTGAATTTCTCTTTGCAAAAGAACTGGAAAGCCAAGCTGACATAATAGTAGAGAAGCATTGGTGGTTAGGATGGAAAGAATTTCACCCTGAAACAGAAATATACAGGACATAACAGCAAGTATCCGGCTCTGTTCAAACAGCTCTCTTACGGTTTCCGCTTATGATACTTGCCTTTATGTGACATATCTCGTTGGTTTAAGTATTACCCCCAAGCCCCGACTTACCTTTTTTTCATTTTGCACCTTGACATCGGAAGTGTCTTTTAGTTGGTCACTTTTCGAGTGATATCGTGGCTCGTTTTAGGAGAACATAAACAGGTGATAGAATCCTAAAAAACCACCTTGATACAAATCCTAAGACGCTTTTGTTTTTTGATGTGATAAATCTGAAGTTTTCGAATTGATTCCAAGAGAAATGCTAAAGTGTCCATTTAATGCAGCAACTATTTTTGCAAGTGATTTTATGGATGGGTTTTTCTCGCCGTTTTCAGATTGTCCGGGATAAGGATTTTGGTCACACCACCAACATACTGATACAGATTCACATGGGCGCTGATCCAACTGTTCTGTTTCATGTCAAGAAAGGCTTCCACGTAGGCGTATTGACTGTCAGGGAGTGTCCCGACAAACAGGTAGGCGGGGATTGGTTCACCGGTGTCTGAGTCAAAGATCTTTGTGGTTTGACCAGTCCAATCCACTTCCAGGATTTCTCCAGATTTTTCTGGGGATGTGCATGGTCATGCGTTGAATTTGTGCATAGCGCCGATACAGTTCGCAAAATTGGGAGTACATCAGGGGTAGTTCATTT
>CAYUYU010000264.1:0-2015 GCA_964449405.1 uncultured Thermotogaceae bacterium | reverse complement strand
ATTTTAATGTGTTTCATAAAGATAAAAACGTTATCGGAAAAAGAAATGATTCTACAAAAAAACCATTTGATTTAAATTATAGAGAGGGGCAGACCGATGTGGGCTCAAAGAAGACATTGACCTTGAAGTATTTTTTCCCTTGCGGGAAAAACGTCAACCGTCATGGTTGTAGTAGGGGCGGACCGATGTGTCCGCCCGGAGAAGAAACATTTTTTAGCTGTTTTGAGATATACTATATCGTCAAATATTATGAGGGTTTTTAAGTTATAATAAACCAGGAAATGATACCTCATGCAACAAAACGCAGCAATCTTAGTATAGAATTCGCAAAAGCAGTTCTGATTTCCACAGAAGAAGGGGAAACCCTTTACAGTGAAGCTTACAAACTCTTGAATGTTTCTAATTCAAAGACATTTCAAGAATTGACAAAAGGCTATTAAAATGGATAGAACTTACAAAGCAAAAATTCAGTCAAAATCTCAAATGTTTGTAAGCTATTCTATATCCTGTGTTTGGCTTTATTCAAATAGTTGTGATGTCACGTATTATTTTGTGGTCAAATTCCTTATTTAGATGATAATGAACCAAGTCGCTCAATTTTCATGTGCGATGTTTCTCACTATTCACTTGACAAAAGCATTGACAAATATCTTTCCAAATTGATCCGTGCAATAAAAAGCGAAAGTATCATGAATATCAAGATTACGGATTTCAACAAGCAATTTATGAAATAAGGGATGTGATACAACCATGAACAACGATATGATTAAATTTTCCTGTGGGGGCTATTTCAGCGGCTATGAGACCATCCGCTATTAAAACGGCACGGTGACATTGTCAAACTCACAGGTGCCTTACGATGAACAAACCAAAGACGTATCCGAATATGTGCTTTTATAGATTCCGGGATACTCTGCAAGCAAAGGTGTAAAAACTAATCTTGGATAACCTTCTGTGAAAATGTTAGAATTGAGGCGAGAGTAAGAAAAGGAAGTGAAAGCCATGGAAAAGTTTTTTAACACAGCGGGACCGGTAAGGGCTGAAAATAATTATATAATCGATCCTTTGAAAAGAATCAATAAAGATGAAATCATGACTTTGATCGATAACTGGAGATATTTCATTCTACACGCCCCACGACAAACGGGAAAGACGTCTTCTCTGCTGGCCCTTCAAGATTATATTAACAAAGAAGGACGCTACAAGTGCTTGTATGTGAATGTTGAGCCGGCACAAACGGCACGCAGTGATGTGGCCAGGGGGATGAAGGCGATTGTTGCACTTTTACATCGGGCTAACAGAAACACCTTTCAAGATACTTTTTTTGACAGCTATCTAACAGATGGAATAGACAAATATGGTGGAGATGTCGTCATGAGTGAAGCACTTTCATCTTGGAGCCGAAAGAGTGAAAAACCGATTGTGCTTTTAATCGACGAGATAGACGCCCTTGTTGGAGATACACTAATATCTGTATTGAGACAATTAAGAGAAGGCTATGCTCAAAGACCCGATGCCTTCCCTCAATCTATCATTCTGTGTGGTGTGAGAGATGTACGTGATTACAGAATATTCTCAGACAAAGACCAGCAAATGATCACCGGTGGGAGTGCGTTCAACGTCAAGGCGAAATCTCTAACTGTAGGAGATTTCACACAAGAAGAAATCAGAAGACTGTATGAAGAACACACCAAAGAAACTGGACAGAAATTTGAAGAACCCGTTTTTGATATGGCCTGGAACTACACCAGAGGCCAGCCGTGGTTGGTAAATGCCTTGGCGAATGAGGCCTGTTTTGAAAACAAAGCCGGAAGGGATAGAACCAAACCCATTACAGCTCAAATGTTTGAGGGAGCCAAAACCGAACTCATTATCCGAAGGGATACCCATATCGATCAACTGGCGGATAAACTCAAAGAAGACCGAGTGCGTCGTGTGATTGAACCGCTATTGGAAGGCTCTAATGAAATTGATGATGTATCCGAAGATGACATACAATATTGTGAAGATCTGGG
>CAYUYU010000263.1:0-2034 GCA_964449405.1 uncultured Thermotogaceae bacterium | reverse complement strand
ATCTGGCAAAAAATCATTATTGATAGAAAAATTTCTAATATCGAATTTTATTCTGATTATCATCTTGCGGGTACTAAGGAACCTGATTATACATGTATGATCGCGAATGAAACATTTCATATTCAAGACGCAACCAATAACCATTTGTATAGATTTGACGCTGAAAATAGTGGTTATGTGTTCTTTTCAAATCATATTATTAAAGCAGACAACCAAATAGTTGATTTAAATGATATAATGGATGTTGATGATTCAACTGTGATTGTTATAGGACAAAATATATATTCTAATTCAACCCTATTCGCCTTTTTCTCAAGACATCAAACAGATCCAGAAATATCTCGAATTGATGGATATCATATAGAACAAAAAGCCGAATTTGATTTTTACCTAAGGGCTCACCGTGATATGATAATCCTTGGAGATGATCTCCTTCAATTACATGCAGACGGAGACGCTCCTTTAATAATATCAGACTTCAACAGCACAGGTTCTGCTTTAGCCGATGTTGTCTATGATACTGAGAGCAAAGAATTGTTTTATTCAACATCTAGAACAGACACAAAAGAGAAAATCCATTATAAACCTCTTGACACAAGCATTTTTCAGAGAATGAAGGTATATCGATATAAAGACAAAAGAACGAAAAAGCCTGGATATGGTATCTTACTCGAAGATCTTGATCGTGATATTCAACAGAATTCTGATCGAAAATATCTTCTTTCTAAAGATGAAAACGATGTATTGACAAACTTCAATACTAGAGGATTTGTCTTTATGTTGATTGAGGCTGTGGTTGAACTACAAAAAGAAGTGAAATCTCTGAAAGAAGAAGTACAAGATATTCGCAGTTGGATCAAATTTTTAAACATTAAGTGATCATTTTTATGGATTTCTATAATTGGCGACACATAATGGAAAATGGGAATATACTTGAATGTTTAAAAGTGCCTTTATGGGTAGATGTTGATATAACCGAAAGCCATATTGAAGCAACAGGTATTTTTCCCAATAATGATCGATTCGATATTAGACGAATAAAAATAAGGAGAGAACTATACGATTCGACGGATCACCCAAAAAGATGGCGATTCCATTTCACCCCTCATTTTAACTAAGATTAATGGGTCCTTCTCCTATAGATCGTTATACCTTCATCGACAGAACTCTCATAGGACTTTTAGTTCAAATTGAACACGTTCCTTCCTCATTAGACATCGAATGCTATGATCGAGGAGTTTTCTTGAGTGGAGTACACCCCACAGGCCGGTTATTGGAGGGTCTCTGGTGTGTTTATCCGAGGGCTCTACGTGATGAAATAAGGAGATATCGTCTTTTCCAGGAATATGATAAGATGGAGGTGAGATTGTCTTTTGAGGATTTTCAACTTGATCTATGAGAGATCATTTTTTATTTTAATATGGCATCTTTCATTTCTCTTGAAGAAAATACTTCTTTCATTAAAAGCGAGGAAATCCACATTTTTCCCGGGTTTTCTGTAAATAAGATTGAACTAGGTAGGGAATACGAGATTACTTACAGAGACGGCAAAGTTATCGCAGAAAATGAGTCAGTAATCTACCATTTTGTCATTAATGAGAAGGGTCTACAACTAGTTTTCCTCCAGGCTAAGGACTAATTTACACCATTTTTTGTTTTTGTTTGTTTATTGTATGTCAAAGAAAAGAATGAAAAGGCTTTTTGGGAGCCGACGAGACACCGTGTCTTATAGAACTCCTAAAGAAGCTATTCAAACAATGTTGTTTGATATAAAACACGAGAGACTCGTGATCATCACAACAGCAAATAAAACCAAAGTTTTCCGTTTATCTTTTCCTGAATTAGAAGTACAAATTCCTGAAGATGTAACTATTATTCGGGATGGTGCTTATATTCAATTTAAAACAAAATAAAAACATTTTTTATGTCAACTTTTACAATAAATTGTCAAAACCAGGAGAAGATTAGTCTCCGTAATCCAATAACAGTGAGACAGATTGAACTACGGTCAATTCAGATACCTAATTCTCACTA
>CAYUYU010000262.1:0-2044 GCA_964449405.1 uncultured Thermotogaceae bacterium | reverse complement strand
ATATCAACCCTAAAGCTGTTCCAAGATGAACGGCACCTTGAATCAAATAAACGAGAGGGCCACCCGTTTGCGGAAGTGCCCGCCAAAGATGAAATACTGTAAGGGAAATGGCAATAAAAGAAATCACCCATTTCCATTTACCTGGATTTTGTCTGTAGGTAGATTCCTTGTCGTATTTTGATAACATTTCCTGCTGTTCTTCTTCTGATAACATGCTTTTTTCTTTATCATCCGCCATACTTTTCACCTCACCTTTATGAATTCACATGCATGTCTTATTATGTATACTAAGCCGACGAAAAAAAAGAGTTGAGTATCTGTATCTTTCGTCGGGGTTCCGCTCTTTCAATTTATGCAGAGCCATAAGCATGCAATTATCTTTTTTTTTACCTTAGTTTTGTCCATGATACAATGGTTCGTACTGAAAAAAAGACCGGACACGATCTGCAGAAAAGTCCGGTCTTTCAAAAATACAAGGTAAGGTTTAGTCTGAATTATTCAAGCAAACCTTCTTCTTCAAAATATTTTTCTGAACCTGGATGCATTGGAAGTCCGTCTGAACCGTCCAGTGCGTTTTCATCTGTTATATGTTCCGCCTGTGGATGGGAAATATCCTCACTGTTTTCAAACAAGTTTTTCGTAATTTCATATCCTAGATCTTCATCAACACTGTCAAGAGAGCCTAACAGGACGGCATAAGCTGTGATAGTCTCGACATCTTCATCCATAAAATCATAAGAATCTGCCGGGATGGTCATCGCTTCATAGCCACTGTTTTCTTCTACGTATTCCAATCCCTTGTCACCGACAGGAATCATTCTAATATCACGTTGAACGGATAACTCTTCAATTCCGCCGGCAGGTAAACCGAGAAGTGCAAATGAGGCATCAAGATTACCGTCCTGGATACGTCCTGCTGCGTCACCGAAACCTTCTTCATATGCTTCGTAGTCGCCTTCTTCAAGTCCGTATGCTTCGAGTAATAATTTCGCCGCGGATTGCGTACCGCTTCCAGGGGGTCCGATTGCAACAGAAGCCCCTTCAAGGTCTTCAATTGATTCAATATCAGAATCATCTCCAGTTACAATTTGCATAACTTCGGGATAAAGATGACCCATGAAGCCAAAGTTATCAACTTCGACCCCTTCGAAATCGCCATCCCCCGTCAACGAATCTAGTGCAGGCAGATGAACGGACATACCTAAATCCATTTCGCCCTGATAAATCATACTGATGTTATCAACAGATGCACCAGATGAAACAGCACTTACGCCAAAGTCATCTACATCAACATTATCTTCAAGAATTGTCGCCATTTCCTGCCCTAACGGATAATATGTCCCTCCCGTACTGCCTGTACCGAGCTGAAGGTTGCTTCCGTCACTGGAAGATTCCCCGGAATTATTGTTCTCATTTTCACCGTTTTCTTCAGTATTATCATTGTTTCCGCCGTCATTTCCTGCGTTTTCGTTGTTGTCGCTCTCCCCGCAGGCAGCTAATAATAGCGTACCTGTTAAAAGAACACCAACCATTGAAGTGAACTTCTTTTTCAATGTTCATTCCCCCTTTAAATTGATTTCTAAAAATACTAGTAACCGCATAAAAAATTACTAATATTCTATTACATTTAACCAAAATAATTTAGGAATGTCAAAAAAAATCTGATTGCAGCTATTTAAAAATATAGATGTTTGTATGAATCGTCATTATGACTAGTTTCAGAGACTTGTTCGAATATAAATTTAATTGTTTAAAAAATGAGTATTTTTTGTTCCGCATTGGATGATAGAGCGTCGACGTATATTTATGTATTAAGAGTAGTAATCGTTAATGAGCCTCAGACTCAATTTGTTCCGAACTTTCCTTTTCCTCTATAAATGACATGTGTTCCCACTTTCTCGTTTTCCATCGCCGCAGCATAAGCAAACCTCTCAGCCATTCATCGAGAATGAGTGCGATCCAGACACCGACAAGACCAAGTCCGAGCCATATGCCGGCAGCGTAGGAGACTGTGACTGAAACTCCCCACATTGATAAGACCCCT
>CAYUYU010000261.1:0-2084 GCA_964449405.1 uncultured Thermotogaceae bacterium | reverse complement strand
TATTATACCTATATTTAAGAAAAGAAAAAAGCATGATAGCGTAAAATCATAGAGCTTATGCCAAATTTCCCAATGGTTGCTGTCTCCTATATTTAATGCTTTGTAGAAACCAACCCACACCGAGGTCGGAGTGAGGTGGACCCATCAGTGTACACCAACAACTCTGTCGACGTTGCACTTCTAGAAAATAATTTTAAATGAACTTATCTATTGGCAAGCTTCCTCATTTCCTCTGGTTTCATACCAACCGCCAAGCCTGATCCGCTTGACTTATACTCGTAAAACCACTTCAGTGTGTCTTGCACTGTTTCCTCAAGTGCTCTGAAAGATAAACCGGCATTCACAGCTTTTGAACAATCCACTTTAAAGAGTCCTTCTGTCCCTTCTTCGTCATGGCAAAGGGGATAGTCTTCCGATTTCACGACATCATGCTTGTTTAACCATTCGTTTGAAACAAATTCTATTTGGCATTTGGGATTAACGATTCTTTGACAATCTAAGATAAAGTCTTTGAAAAGATACCGTTTTTCCGGACCGGTCAGAATATAACTTCCTGTATAGTCTCTTTCAGCAGTCGAAATAACATACTCAGCCAGGTCCTTAACATCAATAAACTGAATAGGCAGATTTCCGGTCTCCGGAACAATCATTTTATCCGTTTCGTTCATCAAAACGGGCCAAAAGGTAAATCTGTCCGAATGGTCTCTTTCACCGACGATGAATCCAGGACGGATAATCAAGCTTTTGTCTTCTCCCACTTGTTCAACCAGCGTCTTTTCAGCAGCCGCTTTCAATGGACCATAAGTCTCATTGGTTATCTCTTTCGATTCATAATCATATCCGGCAACGGGTGTGTCTTCATTAATATCGGTGATTGAAAGGTTATACACCGAGACACTTGACACAAGAATATATTTCCCAATATTTTCTCCAAGAACTTCACATGCTGATTTTACCTGTTTTGGAAAATAAGTACAGGTATCAATCACTACATCAAAGTTCAGCCCTTTCAACCTTTCAATGTCTGTGTTTCTATCTCCTTTGATGGTTTCAAATTGAGGTAATAGCTCAGGATATGTCTTGCCTCTGTTAAAAAAAGTAACGCTATGCCCTCGCTTTTCAGCTTCTAGGGCGATATGATAGCCGATGAATTTTTTACCGCCCAGTAGGAGTATTTTCAAGTCTTCACACCTCTTTTATTGACTGAATAAACACTTCTGTAATCAAAAAGCGTTTTAACCATTATACATTAATGTGCTTTTTTTTATTAAAATGCTGAGCTTTGACGGTTTTTATTATTTATGATATATTCTTAATAGCCAAAACCTACACTCACTTGGTTTTCTACGTCATTTTAAATTTTCCTTATTTACAAAGGAGAGAGATAATGGATTTTAAAGAAGTTATCCAGAAAAGAAGGTCATCACGCAATTTTTCCACTAACCCGATTCCCGAAGAAGTCATTAATGAATTAATGGATGCTGCACGGGTAGCCCCTTCTGGTGGAAATGCACAAAATTGGTTTTTTGGTATTATTCAAAATGATGCGACAAAAGATCAACTTGCTAAAGCGGCTGGGAATCAAGAATGGATAGCTGAGGCGCCTGTTGTTATTGCTTGTTGCGCCAAATTGGATAGTGACTTAAAGGATGTTTACCCTGATGATTTCGGTTTATTAGTGAATAAAACAAGATTTGGGGAAGATTTCATCAGTTATCTAAACAACTATCCGGATAGAAAGACGGTTAAAACTTTTTGGAATAATGCTGCGCCTTTAATTCCAGGAGAACATATATTTTTAGCCGCAGTAAACAGAGGGCTTACTGCTTGTTGGGTAGGCTACCTTGACATCAAAAAGGCCGGAGAAATCCTCGCACTTCCAGAGGATGTTGTTTGCCTCTTTCTTATGCCAATTGGGTATACGAATGAACAACCGAAAGAAATAATGAGAAAAAGCAAAAATGATATTCTTTTCCATGAAAAGTGGAATCAATACATCTGAGAAAACACAAAATAAATTGCAAAGATGATCATCGATACCAGTGTGTACCCCGTTAGCATATTGTGGATATATGTTTCTTCTT
>CAYUYU010000260.1:0-2093 GCA_964449405.1 uncultured Thermotogaceae bacterium | reverse complement strand
GGGGATGAATCCGCCATGCAGCAGGATTTTATTGCCGCTTTTCATGACATGATTGCAAAAGGGGTTGGCAGTACGGACAAAGTCAACGTGGTCATTCAGTTTGACAGAATACCCCATAGAGAGGATGTTGGGGGATGGACGATTGCGCATCGTTTTTACTATACTCCCGGAATGGAACCCACTCCCGACAACGCCATTACTGATTGGGGCGATGGAACAGGCGGACGGGAAGTGAATATGGCCGATCCCGATACCTTAGCTGATTTTATTGATTGGACACATAAAAATTACCCTGCCAACCATTACGCCCTGATGGTTGCTGACCATGGTTATGGCTGGAAAGGACTCATCATTGACCAAACAAGCGATGGAGATTTTATGACGCTTAAACAATTCTCAGGTGTTTTAGACAACGCTGAACCTGAGTTTGACCTTTTGATGCTCAACGCCTGTCTGATGCAAATGATAGAAGTGATGCACGAGATAGAGGGCAGTGGCAGTAATGTAGTCGTAGGCTCCGAAAACTCAGGCACTACCTGGCCGCTGGCAAACATCATTGAAACTTTTACCACCCATCCCGATTGGATTCCTGAAGAACTTGGCACAGAAATTGTGGACCTTTACAACGAAGCGCACCCCAATGATGGTTCCATCACCCTTTCTGCCCTAAATCTTGAAAACATCGCATGGTTAACCCGCCATTTTAAAGACATGGTCAACACCATTCTCTCAGATGAACCCTTTACCACCGTTCAGGAAAAGGCACAAATTGTTTTGGATACCTTGGATGAAACGATTATTTATAAACAAAACGGTGCAGACTGGACAGATGCTGGTGGCTTATCTCTTTACTGGCCTGAAATGAAAATGGGATTTATGCCCCAAGATTTCTTTTATAACTATATCCCGCAAAACACCGCTTTCTCAACGGATGCCAATTGGAGAGAGTTTTTATATATTTATTACAACCCCATGAGTTATGAAGGCATCATTAGTGGAGAAATATATCAAATAAGATCGCAACTAAAAGAATTCGAAGATCCCAATATTGATCTTTACCAGTTTTGCAAGGCCATTGTTGATTATTCCAACTAGTTTTTGTTTGCTTTTATTTATGCTTAAAATTCCGGATTCTCTCTCACAATAGGTGTATACATAGCCTCAATAGGTGTTGCATTCAATTTTTCATTTTCCATTCTTTCAGAATAATCAGATTCAAGCATGGACATGAAATTGGAGAAATATTGTAAACTCTGCATAATATACATGAGGATTTCCGGGTAATCCGTAATGATATAGTCACTGTTGAAAAAGATCGCTTCAAAGATTCGGTATGAATCATCTTTGACAGTCCAGACTATAAAAAGTTTGTCACTTTCCCTGATCCGTTCTGCCTTATCTTCTGTTAAATAAGCCAAATCCACAGCCAGCCCGTCCGTCAAGAGCGTTTCTGGCATAGGGACATAAAATCCGATCAGGATGGTTTTGATCTCTGCACAGTACGTCTCAATGTATTTCAGAGCATTGTAATCAAAGGAAGAAATCAGACATTCGTCCATCATGTCAAAATCCGTGATGATGTCACACAAACGGTCGAGATAATCGGAAGATTCTCTGCCGTGTGTCTTCAATTCAATGTTCACAAGCACTTCTCCCTTTGCGATTCCCAACGCCTCTTCCAAAGTGATGAAATTCATTTTTCGTTGACCTTTGATGGAGATATCCTTTAATTCCTTCAAGGTAAGCTTATTAACCCTTTTGTCCTGTCCTGTCAATCGTTTAATATTTAAATCATGACTAAGAACAAAATACCCATCTTTTGTTTCCATGATATCGATTTCAATGGCATTAAATTGATTGGAAACCGCATATTCAATGGCTTCAGCTGTATTTTCAGTGACGATTTCCCCGCCAGCACGATGAACCATCACCTTACTTTTTTCAAAATTGATATCCTGGAAAATGAAAAATCCAATAAAATTCATCCCAAGAGAAAAGAGAATCAGGAAGATATTTCTGGTGAGAACCACACTGTAACGTTTTTTGCTCATCCCTTTAAAATCGACCACATAAGAGGGATAGCCTTTTCTGGA
>CAYUYU010000259.1:0-2093 GCA_964449405.1 uncultured Thermotogaceae bacterium | reverse complement strand
ATCTGTGAAAACGGGAGCTATTGGGAGGTAATTGCAACAAAAGCAGAGAGGGGCGATTCACGAATCGCCCATGACATGCACACGAAATCATCTTAATTTTAACTCCGAAGACTAAAAAACAAATGTTTGAAAAACAGGCAATTCGTGAATTGCCCCTACAAAAAGCTTTGATAGCCATACACAGTCATTTTGTTTATAATAAGTTTCTTTTGTAAAAGAAGATCGTAATGTTGATGCACAACATGAAAAACTCATTTACAAACTGAATTGTAAAGATCTTTTATTGTATTACATTTGAGAAACTCATTAACAGAGATTTTTTTATTATAAACTTCATCAAATAAAATTAATAAAGAAAATCCTTTTAGTGAATCCCAATCTTCAATATCTTCTCTAAAATTAGTTTCTAAAGAAATTTCCTCTGGGTTGCATTCTAAAATTTCTGCTACCTTTTCAAAAAAAATTTCTTGTTTTTTCATTTTTATAACCATTCCTTTCGCTGCGCTCAAGGCACAAAAAGTTATGAAAACGAAGACCTTAAGCGGTATAATTAACTACAAGCGTCAAACAGACACACTACAGAGCACGGGAAGGTGAGTGCGTGCCATTGAGTTTAAAAAACTCAATAGACCGTATTTTTATATGTGCCGTTCAACTTCTCAAGCACAAATGAGTGTGGCAATGACCACGGAGATTTATCTTTGTATAAACAACTTTTTGTTTATTAAAGGTTGAACAGTCCCTGTCTGTATGGCGCTTGTATTTTTATTGAAAGGGAGTGTTGACCCCTGCTAAAAATTGTGTATCCCATTTGTTGTGGCATTGATGTCCACAAGGATTTTGTCATTGCTACGATTGCTGCAACGGACAAACAAAATCTCACAACCTATCAAACCGAACGTTTTTCGACGTTTACTCACGATCTAAAAGCCCTTACCGCATGGCTAGTCTCTTGCCAGTGTTTCGATGTGTGTATGGAATCAACCGGTAAATATTGGATCCCCGTTTACAATTTGCTTGAGCCTTTCTGCCGCGTGACCTTAGCCCACCCCAAATATGTCCAGGCCATACGCGGCAAAAAGACAGACAAGAAAGATTCCAAATGGATTGCGGACTTATTCAAACATGATCTGGTTCCCGGTAGCTTTATGCCTTCTAAACCCATTCGGGATTTACGAGAGATTCTTCGTTATCGCTATAAGCTGGTTTCGTTTAAATCCAGCGAAAAGAATCGAGCCCAGAACGCACTGACGGTATCGAATATTCAACTGGCTTCTGTCGTTTCCGATACGTTTGGTAAAAGTGCTCAGGCGATTATTTCCCATCTGTTGGCGCATCCGCATGATTCAGGATTTGATTTCCGACCTCTCTTGCACGGTTCACTGCAAAAAAAGGAAGATCCAATTGCCCTGGCGATTGACGGGAAGTTTTCGCCCACACAGATTGAAAAAATCACCCTTTGTCGTGACCACATTCACCTGCTGGATTCATTGATTCAACGATTAGCCGGGTTTGCTGATCATTTGGCCAAGCCCTTTGCCGATCACTTATCCATCATTGAATCCATGCCCGGTATTTCGCACACTTCCGCTTTGGTTATTTTATCTGAAATTGGTGACGATATGTCCAAATTCCATTCCGCCAAACACTTGTGTTCGTGGGCAGGGCTTGCTCCTTCCAATGACCAGAGTGCTGGTAAGAAAAAATCGACTAAAATCTCTCGGGCCGGTGTTTATCTCAAGCCTATTCTGGTTCAATGTGCCCTTGCGGCCATTCGGAACAAATCATTTGTGTGTTTTCGCCAGCATTATGAAGCTTTGAAATATCGTCGTGGTCATAAAAAGGCCATTATCGCCATGGCCCGTAAAATGCTGACGACTCTTTTTGCTATGTTGTCAAAGGGCGAATGCTTTAATCCGGAACTCTATGCGTTCGCTGTTCAGTCTCCAAAGGACCCGGTGGATCCGGTAAAAGAACTGGAGCGTCTCGCTAAACGTCTCGGTTATTCGGTTGTCAAAGATCCTGTTCCTTCCTGATTCCTATTCCTTTTGTTTTTTCTTTAAACTCAACTTTTTTGAGTTTTCTCTTTTTAT
>CAYUYU010000258.1:0-2104 GCA_964449405.1 uncultured Thermotogaceae bacterium | reverse complement strand
GCACAACTTGAGTCATTAACCTAACAAACGAAGGAGGAAAAATCATGACATACAAAATCGCATTTATTTGCGTCCATAATTCCTGCAGAAGTCAGATGGCGGAGGGGTGGGCAAAAACCCTGGGCAAAGATCTATTTGAAGCTTATTCAGCCGGAACAGAAGAATATCCCGAAGTCAAACCCCTTGCGGTTAAGGTGATGGAAGAGGCAGGAGTAGATATGTCGGGCCATAAACCCAAGCTAATCAAAGACATACCCGATGAACTGGACATTTTAATCACCATGGGATGCAATGTCACCTGCCCCTATATCCCCAATAAACACACAGAAGACTGGGGAATAGACGATCCTTCAGGAAAAGGTATCGAGTCATTTAGGAAAACAAGAGATGAGATCAAAGAAAAAATCATAGATTTGAACAACAGAATCAAAGCAGGTTTAATGGACGATTCGCAACAAACACCGTTTTTTGATTCATCATCGTTTTAAAACAAAAAAAATAGAAACGATTTATACAACTTGTAAAAGGAGAACGGGTGATCAAATTGACTGATAAAAAAGAGATTGGGAAATTTATCGTTTTAATAGGTTTCTTTCTGTTATTTTTCTTCCTGCCATTTGGCAATACGACGGTTCAGGAATCAATTATAGCGGGATTTGAGATGCTTGGTGAATACGCCAGAGAACATGTATTATTATGCTTAGTTCCTGCGTTCTTTGTAGCCGGAACCATCGCAGTATTTGTCAACAGAAATGCCATTATGAAATTGTTGGGGCCCAAGGCAAAGAAATGGATCGCCTACCCGGTAGCCAGTGCGGCCGGAGGAATTTTGGCTGTGTGTTCGTGTACGATACTGCCCCTTTTTGGGGGAATATACAAAAGAGGCGCCGGTTTGGGTCCCGCTATTGCTTTTCTTTTCACCGGGCCGGCTGTAAACATCACGGCAATCTTTTTAACCGGACAGGTCCTTGGATGGGAATTATCCATCGTCAGGCTGATCGCAACGATCGTTGTGGCCATAGTCATCGGGTTGATCATGTCATGGATTTTTAGAGAAGATAAAGGCCAGGGCGGCATCGTCATGGAAGACGACGATGGCGAAAAACCCCTGTGGGTGATGATATTCCTGAGTCTGCAGATGTTTTTTCTCATAACCGGGGGTTTAGCTTTAAATCCGGTTTTAAAAACAACACTGCTTGTCCTCTCGGCAGTCGCAATCATCGCCATTTACTTTCGATTCAAAAAAGAACGTCGTAGAGATTGGATTTCAGAAACCTGGATGTTTGCAAAGAAGATCTTACCCTATTTGTTTGCAGGTGTCTTTATCGCCGGTATCATATCAAGAGCCTTACCGGAAGAAGTCGTGCAAACGGTTGTGGGCGGCAACAAATTCCTTTCCACCCTATTCGCATCCATCATGGGTGCCCTCATGTATTTTTCAACGCTGACGGAAGTCCCTATTGTTCAATCGTTGATGAATCTCGGAATGGGAAAGGGCCCGGCCTTATCTTTGTTTATGGCTGGATTAACGCTTAGTTTGCCAAACATGATAGTATTAACGAAGTTATTAGGGGTAAAAAAAGCCTTCACCTATTTTTTTCTGGTGGTCATTTTCTCATCACTGACGGGATTCATGTACGGAAATTTGATGTAAGTTTTAAATAAAAAAAACAAATAAAGGAGGGAACAACATGGAAATCAAAGTTTACGGATCAGGATGTCCAAAATGCAAGAAGGTTTATGCCGCTTTTGAAGAGGCCATTAAAGAAACAGGGGCAGATGCGACGGTTGTTAAGGTTCAGGATATGAGTGAAATCATCAATAAGGGTTTTGCGGCCACCCCTGCAGTGGAAATAGACGGAAAAGTCGTCGCAACCGGAAGGGTCTTAAACAAGCAAGAAGCCGAGGATTTGTTAAAATAGGGTTTTATTGCTATCATGACCACAAAAGCACCCTCATAAGAGGGGGCTTTTGTGGTTTTCAACATGCTTCAAACTAATGAGTGATTTCAAGCAGGGAAAAAACAAAACGTTGTTCTGGAATGATATAATGATTCCCCTGAAACAACCGCCATTTCCAAAAAAGGGAAAATCCCTCAAAAAAG
>CAYUYU010000257.1:0-2107 GCA_964449405.1 uncultured Thermotogaceae bacterium | reverse complement strand
AAGTCAGCTCATCGAATCGGAAGATGAGGAAAGGGTAATTTTCCAGTACCGGGTCATCGATCACATACACAATGTCAGCACCATAACTGTAAAGTTCCTCTGCCGACTCTTTCACATTGTGCCCAAGAAGCACGCCGCATAGATTAACATCAAGTTTATCAGCCAAGTCCCTTCCGGCTCCTAATAATTCCAGTCCAACATCAAGCACATTACCATCTTTCTGCTCAATAAACACCCAAACGTCCTTGTACTCTTCTATATTCATTATTTCTCCCCACCTTTCACACCAAACAGCTCGCGCTTCTCAAGGGTCACATCCAAAAGCTTTTTAACCTGCTCTTTTGTGTCGCCTTCAATCATTTCGGCCCCTGAACTTTTTTCCGGCGGCCACATTTTCCCTACAATCGTTGGTGATCCTTTAAGACCGAGTTGTTTCATATCGACATCATCAAGATCATCAACTGTCCAGACCGTCGGTTCATAACGGGCAGCCCTCAGCATGTTTGGAAGCGGCGAGTAAGCCACTTCGTTCATATCTTTTTCAACAGTAAGTAGCCAAGGAAGTGTTGACTGAATGACTTCATGACCGTTTTCAATTTTCCGGGCCACTTTCAATGTTTGGTTATCTAAGTCCACTTCTTCAACTTTAATCACATTTGTAAGCGGCGGTATTTCCATGCGCCTTGCAATTCCTGGTCCTACTTGTCCCGTATCCCCGTCGATCGCATGCTTACCGCACAGGACAAGATCAACACCATCTTCTTTCTGAAGTTTTTCTACTGCTTTGAACAACGCATAACTTGTTGCCAGCGTATCTGCACCAGCAAATTTTTTGTCTGAAATCAAATAGCCTTCATCAGCACCGATTTCAACACATTTGCGGATTGCCATTTTCGCCTGCGGTGGCCCCATTGACAGCACCGTAACTTTTCCGCCGTGTTTTTCCCTTAGTCTAACTGCTTCTTCTACCGCATGTGCATCATAAGGATTTAAAATAGCCGGTGCACTCGAGCGGTCAAGAGTATTTGTTTTTGGATTAACTTTAATAATCTTTGTATCTGGTACTTGCTTAATACAGACTAAAATATTCATTTTACCCCCACCCTCTTTAGTTCATTTGAAACATTTCTGGTCGTCACTTCAGGAATTCCCCTCGTTCCCGTTAGACACTCATTTACACCCCACTCAAAAAATGGAGCACAATTAACTAAAAGTTGTTCAATCGTTCACGAATGACATAAAAGATTTAAACAGCGATTGATCATTAAGCTATCTGATTCAGATATGCTCTGAAACATTTACTGCTGCTTTTTCAGACCTTTTAAATAATTCAGAGTAATTGGATTACACTAAATCATCGCTTTATATAGTCATCATGACACGACCAGTTACGATGTTAATACGTCTGTCCAGCTAAAATACGCTTCCTCCTTTCAACTATTTTCCAGTCAGTAGAAACTGCTTTCAGAAGTCCATATTGTAACCTTTTTAAACAGAAAAAGGATTTGAAAGCGATTACCTTAATTTATTTATAACAAAAATATATGGACCTCACAACCTCTGAATCACATTTTCACTAAAAAGTCAAACTTTTCAATCTTTTTGATATACAAACTGTGCTAATAAACGAAAGCCTCTATGTCTTCTTATGAAACTGACCCAAGCTCACGCTATACGTCCGCAAATAGCAGGTGATAACTCCAATTAATGTTAACCGCAGGTATGTTAAAAAAAAATCTTCAGGCATCCTAACATGCCTGAAGAATCTTTATTTTTACAAGTTTAGAACGAGAACTTTATCACGAAGCATTGAATCAATACTCCGGCCAATTCCTTGAACGCCTTGCCCGGAATTTTTTACTCCAAGGAACGGGAAGTGGTCCGGACCGCGGCTTGTCTTACCATTCACCTGAACCGTTCCTACTTTCAGCTTATCCGCAATCGAAAATGCATTTTCAAGATTTTTCGTGAAGATACTTGCCTGCAAACCATATTTATTTCTTTTTTCCAAATCAATGGCTTCGAGTTCGTTTTCAACTCTCATGACAGGAATAATTGGCCCAAATTGTTCTTCCCACGCCACATCCATATCTTCTGTCACATGATC
>CAYUYU010000256.1:0-2108 GCA_964449405.1 uncultured Thermotogaceae bacterium | reverse complement strand
AATTATCATATTCAGTCTGCCCCGATCCATCCCGCAAGTCAAGCACAATCCCATTTGCCAGGGTGCGCTTCAGAGTGCTGAAATTGGGAGCATTAAATAGGTATGGTGTCCCCTAAAAATGGGAAGCCTGTAATTGGGAGCATTAAATAGGTATGGTGTCCACGGATTGCTGTCCATAGATTATGGATGTCCCCGAAATTATGATTGAGATAGGCGAACTATTGATCAATATATACCCATGGTTCTTGGATTACCTCCCTGAACTCTTTCGATTCATATGCTTTTGAGGATATATTATCTGGCAAAATATTTCTAAGAGGGGCATATTCGAATTTAGCCCTTCTCAACCATTCTGGCTGATAATCGTAAGCTTTTTCAGATGCTTCAAGAGCTTCTCGGAAATTCTCAATATAAATATCTGAGATATTATAAGTTCCTGAAGAATAATTAGTAAACTTTTCCCAGAATTTTTCATTATTACCCTCCATGTTTTTCAAGATGCACGCATACCCAGTGAAAAAGTCATAACTAAGCACCATAGACAACCTATCAACCAAGTTGCTCGTATTTATTGATGGGAATTGAGGAACAGGGGCATTTTTTGTTTTCATTGTTTTTGCGAATTTTTCATCAATATCAATAGTATCCACAAAGTGTTTAACAAAGAGATTGAGTGCCTTTGTGGAATTACCAGATTCAGCAAGCACACACACCTTTGCGTTAACTTCTGGCGATATAAAATTTCCCGCGTTTTCCTGAGCTATATCGATAGACTTAGATAATAATAATAATTTATCATTAATACTCCCCTCTGTCCTTGCTTTTGCAGTGTAAAACAAACGCTTACCATCATTGTCAAGTTGGCCGAAATTAGATTCAGCCAAAAGGGTTTGTTCGATGTCATTTTCTAAGATTTGAATCCTGGCAAGAGCAAAAGATAAATGCATATAAAGCACCACTAGCTCAGCAGGTTCGTCAGGTCTATAATTCTGGCAATAGTCATTAGCTGACAATAGTTCATGAGCGGCCTGTTGCATTACGTAAAGATATTTCTCATCTTCAATATTACTTTGTTCTGTAGAGATCTTTCGGACCTCTTGTGAGAAAATAGGCTGCAACAGCAGAAAACAAAGTGGAAACACCAAAACTCTGTTATACATGATTCACTTTCCTTCACTTTCTATTATCATTACCAACTGTCAGGAAATGGTTGCACTGTTAGTCCAACTCGAATCCTGCTTCTTGTTTTCTTGGAATAGCAGAGTAATTGTCTAGGAGATATTCTTCAATTTTATCCCATGCTTTATCTTCGGCCCAGCCTTTCAACTTATTAATTACACTCGTTGGGGTATTTGGTAAATCAAACCAATCATATTCTGTTGGCGCATTTCCTGTAGTGTAATATGGCTTCAATATCTCAAATCTTGGAGTATGCTTCTCACTGCCGGCTGTGCCACTATGATTGTCATCATCACTCTGTAGCCAATGCTTGATTGTCGCAAAAATGGTTTTATATGGATTTTCGTATTCATTCGGCTCAATCTCTGGAAGAAAAGAAACATTGCATCTGCAAGCGCATGCAATTCCGGGTTTATATCCTTTTGCCCCGCGGCCAAAACCCAATGTTATTGTGGCATCCGCTGATGCCCCATCATCAACATCATAATTGGCCCCAAGTTTTGTTCTTAACGCAAAAGCATAGAAATCTGGTATAATTTGTATAAGAAAAGTATCTATAGCCCCCGAGCCTTCATCCACACTGTGATGACTTTCGCAATCCTGCCTGCAACGTTTTTCATATTGAGGATCCTTTATTGCACTAGAAAATCTATCAAATTTTGCAAGCATTGTGCTGATGTTTCCACCAATAGATACTCCGTCACGGTCGATAGAACCTCCACCATCAGTATCTATACCATCAAAACCCCAGGGATCATAATACCGATTAGGTATAGAATAGACATAAAGATATAATAGCATCCCCCCACGATACCCAATCGGATCCCGCGACACAAACCGCCCCTGCTCCACAGAGTAGTAGCGGTTGCGATAATGATGCAAGCCGCTTTCGGGGTCGAACCTTCTTCCGGTGAAGGTGTAGGGGTTGC
>CAYUYU010000255.1:0-2113 GCA_964449405.1 uncultured Thermotogaceae bacterium | reverse complement strand
TTGAATCAACGTTTTTTTGCCTGGCTTGAAACGGATTATCATCGGAAGATTCACAGTGCTTTGGGGATGAGTCCGCTGGATAAGTTTATGTCTCAAATCGATAGGATTCGACATTTACAAGACCCGGCATTGTTAGAACGGGTGTTTATGAAACGAGTATTCAGAAAGGTTAAGCATGATGCCACTGTGAGTATTGATTCACGCCTGTATGAAGTGAACCCCATTTTAATTGGCCAAAAGATAGAGATTCGTTTTGACCCTGACCAGCTCGAACAAGTGTTTGTCTACGAACAAGGTCGTGAGATTCAACGTGCCCCCCTTTGTTCTCAAGCAGATAATGCTCGGATGAAACGCAAAGGGAAAGAAAAAGAGAAACAATCACTGTCTTTCAGCCGGATATTGGGTGATGAGCATGTATAAGGCCTTTTATTCGCTCAAACAGTCCCCTTTTTCGAAAGACCTGCCGGCCCGTCATTTATATGCGTCACAATCACAGAAAGAGACCCTGTCAAGATTGAAGTATTTACAACAGATTCGGGGGATAGGGGTGATTACCGGTGAGGCTGGTATTGGAAAAACAACTTATTTAAGGGCCTTTGTTTCACAACTGAATCCCTCGTTGTACAAGGTCGTTTATTTTCCCCTTTCCACCGGAACCGTTATGGATTTTTACCGGGGTATCGCTAGTGGTCTTGGAGAAATCCCACAGTTTCGAAAGGTCGACTTATTTCACCAGATTCAGCAAGCGATTCATAAATCTTTTAAAGATTCTCGGATCACTCCAGTTTTTATCCTGGATGAAATGCAATTGGTCACTCCCAAGTTTCTGGGGGAGTTGACGATTCTGTTTAATTTTGAAATGGATTCCAAAAATCCCTTTGTTCTCATCTTATCTGGTTTGGATTACTTTCTGGATAAGTTAAAGTTGAATCAGAACCGTCCGTTGTCCCAGAGAGTTGTGATTCGTTATGAGATTGAACCCTTTGATGAAACAGAATTTAAGGCTTATGTGGCTCACCACTTGTCGCTGGCTGGTGCCAATATCCCTTTGTTTGATGAAACCGCTTTAAATGCCATCTACCAACGCAGTAGAGGGATTCCCAGGGTGATTAATACCCTTTGTTCGAACTGTTTGATTCAGGGATTTGCCGCAAAGGCTTCCTTGATTTCTGAGGAGATTGTTTTTCAGGTGTCCGAAGAGTTGTGCTTTTAATCTGCTTTTTATGTTTTTTCTTTGAGAGTCCTTTCGGGGACTCTTTTTTTTGTGTCTAATTTGAATCATTTTTTCTCTTTTTCTGATTTATTGTGAATTTTTTCTCCTTTTTTCTTCTTTTTCTGTCTGGTTTATTTTGAATTTTTTTTCTTGTTTATTTTGATACTTTATATTCGTAGGTTATCTCACTACCGAGATAGTCTTCACATGCTCTCACTTTAAATTCTACCGGATACAACCTCTTTGTCATTCCTTTCACCCCTTCTTTTTTATTCTACAGTTTTCTTTCTTCAACTGCAAGTTCTTTAAGGGGTGAATATGAACCTCCCCTTGTGGATACCTTTTTTAACTATGGGCTGAATATCTAAGAATCCCCCCATGAAGTGCTTTCTTTGTTTCAAATACACCCACCAAAACAATGCCTATACGCACACACTTTAAAAACATATACACTATCATCATATTTTCGCATGAAAGCAGAAATATGATATTATTAGCTAATGAGTCCTTTCGGAAAACGTCTAAAAGAATTAATAAAACCAGAAAAGATGACTCAAAAAGACCTCTCAACTGTTTTGGATGTTTCATTCACAAAAAACTTACGTTATGAAAACAGAAAGATTCTCTCAAAAAGCATAAGGAGGACACCTCAATGAAAAACATATGGATAGGAATAGCAATGTGCCTGATTATCACCTTGATTTTCGCTGCCTGTTCCGGTGGCGTGCCGACGGAGGAAATCACAGCTCTCGATATCTCCAATCCTGAAATTTTGGATGACTATATTGACATCTGCGGGTCAGCTACGCCTTCTGATTATTTATCTGAATCGGATGCTTTGCAGCTTAACCCTTTTACACAAACCATCACATTGACTTTCAAAGGAGCTTCTAATCAACC
>CAYUYU010000254.1:0-2147 GCA_964449405.1 uncultured Thermotogaceae bacterium | reverse complement strand
CCATTTCAATGTTAAACGTGTTATTGGCTTCGGGTCGATTTAATGTAATCGTGCCAATCTTATCTTGAATGGTTGTGATTATCGTTTTGTCTTTCATTTTTTGCCTCCCAAATTCTTTTTTAAATACCATTCCTTTTCCCCTACTAAACTGTCCCCTGGTTACTACTTTTGGGCCAGAATCAGTATACTCAAGGGTATTTTGGCATTCAATTTTTCTACTTCCTGATGAACAGCTGAAATATCATTGGGGCTTTCAAGAAATTCAACCAGATTAAAACCGTTTCTCTTCAAAGACATGATGATGTCTGAAACGGTGTGAACAAACCAGTATTGGGTTTTTGCTTCATATTGTTCGCCGCCAAGGTAATCAAGGCCAGCATTTTCAATGATAGGGCCGTCATGAAAATATTGATCCACAATCTGCAGTCTATTGTCTATTTCAGCATCGTCAAATGGCAACAGTTCCGAAAAAGGGTGCATTTCATGCATAAAGAGGTATCCACCCGGGTGTAATAATTTGGTGCATAAATTGAAAAACAAGTTGATATCCGGCATCCAACCAATACATCCGGCTGTGGTATGGACAACATCAAAACTGTTGGAATATTCCTTTGGAAGTTCATAAACATCCGAGCAAATAAATTCACAGGCAATGTTACTTTTTTTGGCTCTTTCGGTCGCTTCTTCAATCGCACATTCAGAGATGTCTACACCGACACAGCGTCTTGCCCCCATATTTTTGATGGATAAGAGTTCTGTTCCGTTATTACAGGCAAGATGGATCACGTCTTTATCTGCAATCTTGATTTGTTCGAAAATCTTCAAAAGATCTTTGTCAGTCTGTTCAATATAACCGCGTTGTGCAAATAATGTGTCCAACTCCTGTTTTCGCACTTTTTGATGTTTGGGCATTACTTCATTCCATGCGGCTTTATTGGCATTCGTGTATTGCTTGATGTCCATTTTTAAACCGTCCTTTCTCAGACCATAACAATCAGTCATTCTTTAGAATGAAAAAATTATATCATAATCGTTTTAGCACAAGATAACCCATTCAACCATCTTCTAATTTCACTAAACTGAAAAAAAATGATACAATTTGTTGATTATGAAGGTGGTGGGATATGAAGATGAAGAAAACAGTAATCATGGTAACGATTACTTTCTTAATATTTGGCGCTTTAATGATGGGTTCTGATTCTGAAGGAATTAAAGAGATAAGGGAATCGGGAGAACTTCGTATCCTCATGGCTGAAGATGATTGGTGGCCTTTCTTTCATACCGATGAAACAGGCCAATTATCCGGAATCGACATTACCGTTGCTGAAAAGATTTGTAAAGCACTTGATGTACAACCCGTGTTTATCAGAAAAGACAACTTTAATCAACTCGCAGCTTCTTTAAACAATGGTGAAGGAGATGTGATCATCTCCTATTATTCCTATACCCCTCAAAGAAACATTGATGTTTTTCTAACGAGCCCTTATATCAACAGTGCGGATAGTTTGTTGATTAACAACCGTGTGTTGGAAAGAATCAAAAGCGAACACCCGGCCAACTCTCCCGAAATTTTGACAGAAGCACTGGATGAAGAACGCTTTAAAATAGCAACGGTAAGAGGAACCTCTCACGAACTTTGGGCACATGAACTTTTCGAAAAGCCAGGAATAAAACTTTATGAACCTTCTCAAATCGAACAAATGTTGACGGACAGGGAAATTGACGCCTTTTATTTTGATGAGTTATGGACAAAGTTTTTCCTAACAGCAAACCCTGAATTCTACTTGAATTACAGTTTATACACCCTCAACAAAGCCGATCGTATTGTTGTTGGCGTTTGTCCGAACAATCAGTCGCTTTATCACTGGCTTGAAAACTATATCACCACTAATTTGAACATGGATCAAATCATCCAAGAGATGTAGGCCGATTACTCCCAGGGGACCTCAGCTTATATCACAGCAGAAGAAGATGTAAAACCCGTAATCGGAAACCCCTGGCGATATATCTTTCTCGTTCTGCTTTTGGGACTGGCCTTTCTCCTGGTTTACATCACACAAAAAAAGCAGGAAAAGTCTCAGCGACAGAATTGGCTGTTCAACTTCTGGACCATCATCTTCTCCATGATAATCGGTCTTTACTGCGGT
>CAYUYU010000253.1:0-2153 GCA_964449405.1 uncultured Thermotogaceae bacterium | reverse complement strand
CACAGATGCAGAGGATGTGTGAATTCTTCCCCCCGCTTCCGTTGAGGGAACACGTTGGACTCTGTGAACACCCCCCTCGTACTTCAACGTGCCGTAAGCTCCTGTTCCCTTAATCTTGAAAACGACCTCCTTAAATCCCCCCAAAGCAGTGGGAGTCTCTTCGATTGTCTCTGTTTTCCAGCCTTTGATATCGGCATATCTGGAGTACATCCTGAACAAATCTCCTGCGAACAAAGCCGCTTCATCCCCGCCGGTTCCCGCTCTGATCTCAAGAATAGCGTTATTCTCATCGATGGGATCGGGTGGAATCAGTAGGGTAATCAATGTATTTTCCATTTTCTCCAGCTTTTTTTTCAGTATGGGAAGTTCCGTTTCAGCCAGTGACCTAAGCTCCTCATCATCTGATGTTTCATATTCTTCGTATTCCTCTATTTCATCTACAATCTCCAAATACTGATTGTACTGTTCCTTGAAATGTGCCAAATGAGCCCGCTCTTTCACCAGCTCCTGATACGTGTCCATATCCTTTAAGATCTTCGGATCGGCCAGCTTGGCATTCACTTCATCCAGCCTTTTCATTCGGGCCTCTATCTGTTGTTTCTCAATCATTTCCCTCACCTCTGGACTATCTGACGGTCAGTAAAGTTCCCTCACATGGCTGAAGGGGAACGTGTACATAATCGCCTTCAACATCTATATACGATACCTTGTCCTCAAAAGATTCCAACTTTCTCTTAACTCTGTGATAATGAGTTAATCCCAGTGAATGGATATCAACACTGATCCAATGGTTTCTTATTCGATCCGTGTTGGCCAAAACGATTAACACGGCATCTTCAACAGGATTATTGTACACCCTTCCGAAAATCATTTCGGAATCAGTTAAAACACCTTCTAATTCACGCTCTTCGGAGAGAAAACCCGAGTAACGCTTTTTCAGGGAACACATCTTTTTCATGAACCGATAAAAATCATCGTTGACATCATTCCAGTCTCCACCCAGATTAAAAACGGAATGGATGCATGGAATACTGTCTGAATGGAAGAAAGTAGAAAAGACCGCTAATTTTAAAAGGTCTATGGAAATATGGTTGTTAAACAAACTCCTTTCAAAAGAATACATCATCGGAATATGACATGAATCGTTGCTAAGGTTGAAAATCGAACAACGTTCATCCTTTTTTAATCTTTGAATTTTCGTCTGTACATCCACATAAACCGTCTGAAATCCCAGCTTTTTTATACCTTTCATACTTCCCTTGTTTTGAGCAGAAAATACAAAGGTGAAAAGGGGATTAAACTTTTTGATTCGACCGATGATTTTGGATAACGGTGTCAATTCTATCTTTGGATCCAGCTCCAGAATCACCCCGTCAAGGGAATAAATCTCACTTAAAAAAAGGAGTTTCTTCTCCAAAAAATCCCAAAAATTGATCTCTTTCATACCGGTCAAATCCAGTCTTGTCAACACTTTGAGTTTCAAAAGACGTGCAGCCTCAATAAACGATTCAAATTGATCGTTTGGTGTAAACGTTTCGATGAGTTCGTCTTTCAAATCGAACAGATTTTCCAGGCCATCGGAGACATACAAGGTATCATAGCCCATGTCTTTTATCAGAGGAAGCAGGGAAATCCCTTTCAAAAACGATCCCTTTTCAGGAAAATCAAGGGTCTTTCTGTTATCCGGAATCCAAAAGCCTTTGTGATTGTAATGGAGGTCTTCTTTCAGGTTTAACTTAAAAACCGTTGCCTTTTTAATCCAACGACTGCCGCCATTCTCTTCGCCCTCTTTAATCTGATAGTCAAAGATTCTACGGATACAGCCGGTATAGTATTCATAAGGGTTGACAAAAAGTCTTTTTCCGTCGGCGATTTCGCGACGATTCAACCCATCAAAACCGAAAAATTTGGGGATACAGTAATTCAGTGTACCACTGTCTATACGTTTACTCAAATCCCTTTCTATGTCAAACAGCAATCAACATCATCCTTTATAACCCGTCTATATATACCCAAAGACATTTTAAATAAAGAGATTCGGGAATTTGAACTAACCACGGATGATCGGACGCTTGGAGGCCGATATCGAAGATGGTTCCAAAATAACCGTACCCCTCGCAGCCTCTTCTAACGGATTCTTCAAGTTCACCGAT
>CAYUYU010000252.1:0-2153 GCA_964449405.1 uncultured Thermotogaceae bacterium | reverse complement strand
GGCCTTATTTTGGCTTTGAGTGCGAACAAGTTCAAGAAAAGCGATGACTTGAACGGTCTTTCCCAGTCCCATGTCATCTGCAAGACAGGCTCCAAATCCGAACGTGGACATTTGTTGGAGCCAATTATAGCCCCCTTCTTGATAATGTCTGAGTGTGGCTTGAAATGTTGGAACGGGAGTTGTTTTGGCTAATTTTTTTGGATTTTCAAGACTTTCTCTCATTTTTTTGAACCATTCCCCATGGGAGACTGATATTTCCAAGCCATCCGGGGCAACACCCAGCACCTGTTTACTGTCCAATTCCATACGCATGGCTTCTGAGAGGGATAAAGGGGAACGTTGAGCTTTTTCCATAACCCTTTCAAAGGCATTCAACGCCTCTTGCAGTTTTGATTTGTCTACTTCCACCCATTTGCCCTTATACTTGACCAGTCCTTCAGCCATGGTAAGAAACTCTCTGATCTCTGCTTCAGTTGCCGGTGTATCGCCAATATAAAAAGTGGGTGAAAAGTCCAATATGGCATCCATCCCGACTTTAGAAGGTGGTTTTTGTCCAACGTTGATGGAAATCTTCAAGCTGTTCTTTTTCTTTCGCCACCAGTCGGGAACCCGGCACATGATACCGGCTTCTTCGTATAGTGGAACTTCTTTGAAAAAGGTATAGGCTTCCGAATGTGTGAGTTTGATGGGTGAAAAGAGCTCTCCACTTTCCATCAGTCCGGAAATGAATGGGCTTTGTTCGGACACTTTCAAAACGGCTGAAATGAGTGTGATAAGGCGCTTTTCATCATCTTTAAATTCTTCCAAGGCATTTTTCAAAGGGGTATGTATTGTTTTTTTACTTTTGGGCGGTTTTTTTGAATAAGTGGCCATAAAGGCAAAGGGAAAGTCTTCCTCCTGATTTTCAACCAGATGGAAAAAGAGTCGTCCGGCCACATGGATCTGTGCGTTTTTCTGGGCAAAATACGTTGCTACCGGTCCTTCAAATTCGCGGATTTCGGCTTTAAAGACTTCCAGTAATCTTTCCCAAATGGACCGCATCCACAAATGATTGATATATTCCATTCCCAAGGCAAAGGGGACTTGACCTTTTAATCGATTCATTTCTTCATCAGTCAATTCAACAACTGCATTTTCTCGTTCCAGTTCAATGCCCACTGTCCTGGAAAGCTTTGTGATCAGCATATCTGAAAGGCTGTAAAGAAACTCTACTGGTGGAGAAAACCAGTTCTCAGGGGTTAAAAACCCAAGATGAAACAACGCCTTTATCTTGTCCGCTTCGAACCGTTTTGCCCATTTCACACAGGGATCATTGGGATCCGCTTTCATAACAAAGTTTTCATCCAAGGGCTCAATCACAAAATCTGCCGGTGTGAAATAACCGTTCAATGTGCACTTTAAAGACATCTTGCTTCGTGCCTAACTTCAACTCCTTTTTTGCTTAATATATGAAATGATATCATATATTTGGAGCAAATATGGGCTAAGGAAATCTTTATTCAGGCTCATACTCTGTCCTGTTTCTGCCGTTGCTCTTTGCTTTGTATAAGGCTCTGTCTGCTGTTTTTATCAGTTCTTCAATGCTTTTTTCTTCACTTGGTTCTACAGTGGCAATGCCTACGGAGATTGTGATATGGTTTAGATGGGGAGCGCTTGTGTTGGGTATTTTTAGTTTTGCCAGGGTTTTCCGGCATGCCTCCGCCAGTTTGATGCCGCCCACCCAATCGGTATCGGGAATAACAGCAATAAACTCATCTCCCCCGTATCTGGCGAAGAAATCGCTTGGGCGTTTGAAGACATTTCTCAGTGTGTCTGCTACTTTTCGCAGGAGTTTGTCACCAGCAAGATGGCCTTTTGAATCGTTGTAATATTTAAAATAGTCAATATCGAATATCATCACTGTGGGGGGTTGGTTGGTCCGTCCTGTTCTCTTCCATTCTTTTAGGGGTTGTTGGTTGGCACCTCGCCGGCTGGGAAGCCCGGCTAAATCATCTGTGACGGCGGCTTCACGCAGCATTTCGCTCAGCTTTTTGTACGCTTCACGGCTTTCTTCAGGCTTTTTTTCACCCAACCCTTGGTCAGTGATGTCTTCCGCGGAACAGACAATGTCTTCCACTCCTCCTGTTTCTTTCAGCTCCGGCGTTTGATGGAGC
>CAYUYU010000251.1:0-2223 GCA_964449405.1 uncultured Thermotogaceae bacterium | reverse complement strand
CAGGACTTAGGGCACCTCAGAAGATCATCTTTCACGATTTGATTAAGAAGCAGGAATCCCTTTTAGACCTTGCCTCCAGATGGAAATTATACGGCTCTTATACAGAATTTATCAACAAGTTATTCTGGTATCTGTTCTATCTTTTCCCTGAATTCGACAGCGGATTTTTAATTTACATCATTGATGGAAAGCCTCGGTTGTTGGATGCCAGGGGGTATGATTTGGATGTGCTTAAGGATGTAGACCTTGATCTTTCAAAGTTACCAATACCGGATGTCTCAGAAGTGGTACATCCAGATTATGGAAAAGAGGATACTCAAATAATCGTTGAACATTTTGATCGTTTGATCAATACCGCCGAATCTTGGAAACAGGCTTTCATCATCCCCTTAAAATCTCTTCAGAAGAAGGAAGGAGCGATGGTTCTCATTCAAAGTCGGGATGGAGCCGTAACTGAGATTAGTCCAGAATCTTTTCAATTGTCCAAATTCCTTACCGAGTTCCTGCAAATGGTATTGTCCATTAAGGAACAGGGGGAAAGGATGTACCGGACCTACCGGGATTTCTCCAGAAAACTGGCTCAGGTTGCAGAAGCCTACGATGAAGATACCGGGAACCACATTATTCGAGTGGGTGAACTTTCAGGAATCATAGCGAGAAAGATGGATCTTTCCGAAAAGCTTGTTGAGGAGATACGCGACTATGCACCTTTACATGATGTAGGTAAGATATTCATTCCGACGGGAATTCTACACAAACCGGACAAGCTCTCGGATGAAGAATGGACTGAGATGAAAAAGCATACGGTATATGCCAAGCGTTTACTTTCCGGTGAAGATTATTTCCAAACCGCATTGAAAATTGCCTTGTATCATCATGAAAAACACGATGGTACTGGTTATCCGGAAGGCTTATCAGGAGATAACATCCCAGTAGAAGCAGCCATTGTGGCTCTTGTGGATGTATACGATGCCTTAAGGTCCAAACGCCCTTATAAAAAGGCCTTTTCCCATGAAAAAGCGGTTGAGATTATCACTAAAGGGGACGGGAGAACAGACCCCGCCCACTTCAATCCGAAAATTCTTCAAGCGTTTAAAGATGTCGAAAAAGACATTGAAGCCCGATGGAATAAGTTAACTTAATACAGCAAATCCAGAAACAAAGGGACAGGTACCTTGATTATCGTATCAAGGGCCCTGTCCCTTTGTTTCTTTCGAGTTATTCAGCAGCCTCTAACTCAGTCCTTTTAAAAATTCTTTTCTTATAGTAAACCTTGCCGTTTTCAACGGATCAACAATCTGACTGATCTCTAAATTCCCCACAGCGCTTAACAGCATCGCCAACTCCTCTGGCTCAAGACTCACTCGGTCTTTTAAATAATCATACATATCTCTTGCCGCTTTCAATCCTGCATTTTCCAGATTCTTCTCCGAGGCAATACAGGAGAGTATCTCATTTGTTTCCACCATTGGATTGTTCAACTGTATATCTTTGACGACCTCAAATGTCAATGTGAGTTCTGCATCAATTTCAACTCCCGTGACACAGACTTCTCCATCTCCCATGGCAGCGTGTACATCTCCCGTTCCAAACAGCGCACCGTCCGTGAAAACCGGCAGTAAAACCGAAGCGCCTTCACCAATCAGTTTTGTATCCATGTTGCCCCCATGACTGCCGGGAGTCCCGCAATTTACAGATTCTCCTTCTGGGGCGACACCAATAACTCCGATCATTTTGTTCAAAGGGATTTTCAGCTTTTCATTAAAAATTGCAAAATCACCTTCGATAGGAATCAATTTTTTCGTCATTCCTTTGAAATATCCTCCGAAAACCCCCAAATCCTGACCGGTGGCCATGATACCGAGAGGACCTACATCAATGCGTTCAACGGTTACTTTCAAGACATCACCTTGTTGAGCCCCGTCAATATAAATAGTTCCGGTGGCTGGGTTCACCAAATCCCAGTTGATGTATTCCAGTTGATCCTCTTCCTTTCTAATCTGGTTTGAAAAGCAATCCATGGTTTTAATTTTGACACGGTCACCGCTTTTTATTCTTAATACAGGTACATTTTGTTTTGAAAATGCGAAAAAGTGTTTTTCGTCAGAAAGTGTTAACATTTGTTATTATCCTCCTATTTATTCATAAGATGATTCCACTGAAAAAATCCTTTTTGCGATTATTGCCAAAAAACCGTCTCCGCTATTGTTATACGGGAGCATG
>CAYUYU010000250.1:0-2231 GCA_964449405.1 uncultured Thermotogaceae bacterium | reverse complement strand
CAAGGGGGAAATTACCGGCTGCTTTGATTTTTTGTCCCATACGCAGGAGGACACGCTGGTCAAAACCTACAAAGGTCTTTTTCAAAAACTCAACAACAGGAAAGGAATTTGGGACATGGCTTTCTTTAGTCTTCTTCTACTTGGATTTTTAAAAAGTCACTTAAGGGGCAATTCGCATGTTTTTGTCTTCTTTTAAATAGTCATCAAGTGCTTCTCTTAAAACCTTTGAGAAATTAACACCAGCTTTTTCTGCCTTATAAGCTATTTTAGCTGGTAGTGTCAATGTTTTTTTGACATAGGTGTCTTTTACAGACGCTCTAACCTCTGGCATAAATACTTCTACAAGATAAGGTATATCCTTTTTACCAAGTTTAATATTTTTTAGAGAAGAAGGAACAGGAAAAACCTCGTTTTCCATTTCGGTATCGTAGAGATAAAGTCCCATTGCTTCTTTCGCGTTGTGAATAGCCTCTTCAGTTGTATCTGCACAAGAAAGACAACCGGGAAGGTCAGGGAAAGAAATGTTTATACCATCATCTTCATAGTTAAATATTGCGATGTATGAATACCAACGTTTTGTTTTTTTCATAACTTCACCTCCATATTTTCCGTCAAGGGGGAGAGTTTACTCATTAAGTGTGATCTGTGCCTGTTTCAGAATATTTTTCACAGTCCCAAGTTTAAGAACTTTTTAGGATGAGGGACAATCACTTTTCCTTTTTTTTCAAAGTGCCTAAAAATGTGATGATCACCATTGCATCTTGTTTGACCCCACCCATCATTTTCAAGTACTTTAATAATCTCCCTTGAAGAGTAACTTTTCATTCTCTCACCTTTCACACTCATTTTAACACGTATTACAATAAGTGTCAATTCAATCAACAATCTAAGAAGACCAACCGTTCTGTTTGCCATTCCCCATTTTCCGAGATTGTCTTTATTAGAGCTTGTTGAAAATCTCAGAGCCCTTTTTAATAAAGCTTTTCAGATCTTTTTGAAAAGATATATTAGTGGGAGTTCTGAGTTTTTTCAGCAGCTTCTAATTATTTGTAAAATCGAGTGTCCTTGATCCTGTTTTTAATAAAAACTATGATTTGATCAGCTCTGTTCAAGTGTGACTGAAGAAAATTCATCCATTCATCTGACTCACAAACGGTGTAGGTGTTTTTGTATATTTTTTCCAGAAAAACTGAAGGGACTTCATTTTCATCAGCATTGTTAAAAAGCTCATATAAAGACGCAATTGAAAAGCCTTGTTTTCTGAGCAATCTGATTATCTGTACTTTTTCAAAATCAAAACGATTATAAACCCGCCTTCTTTTCTCGGATATGTGGGGTTTGAATAAGCCATTTCGTTCCCAGGTTCTTATCGTGTCGATAGATATTCCCGTTATTTTAGAAAATGCCTTCCTTGTCTCCGCAATGAACTCTTCATTGGCATAAACCCCATTGTACCACCTATCCAGTATCTTCAAGGTTTCTCTGCTCTTGGTTATTTCTTCAGACACGGCCCTTTTATACACTTGTGCAAAATTCATGGCTTCCTGAAATTGTTCATGAATGAAACAATCCACCAACTTAAAGAGCGGAGCACTAGATACTGGATATGGTCGGGGAAAAGCCAACCTTGCTAATTTCATTTCACAAACATGTCTTTCTGTAAAAATCCGATAACCATTATCTCCCCTTTTGACAGGGGAGATATAATGCTTCCGTTCATATAGCCTCACCGTATTCGGGTGAACTTGAACGATATCAGCCATTTGTTTTGTTGTGTATTTCAGAACGCCCACCTCAGTCAGGGTCAAAGGCTCTGATAAGATTCACGATAAAATCAATCACTTCCATGATTCTTGCCGGTTCTGTTTTTTCCATTGTATCATTTTCCGTATGTATCACACGATCAATATAATCGTGGACATTGGTACTTGAAAGAGAAACAACAGGAATACCTCGCATGGCAAAAAAGGCATGGTCCCCTTCAAAATATGGTGTTACTTCTTTTATCTCAGGCGTCATGTCTTTGATCGCCCTCATTTTTTGGATGATTGATTCCTCTTCACAAAGAAAAATAACTGAGTTTTCTTCCCCTTTCATGATCACACTGTCAATATTTACCGCCAGCTTTATTTTTTCACTTTCAAAGATCTCTCTTTCAAAGTATGATCGATCTCCAGGAAAAAAAGTGTCTTCTGCTCCAAAGGCAACAAATTCAACTGTTTTCTTCAAAT
>CAYUYU010000249.1:0-2234 GCA_964449405.1 uncultured Thermotogaceae bacterium | reverse complement strand
CCATCTCTGGCGCCTAGAAGATTCGGATTAACCAGGACGCTGTCACCCTTCTTAAAAAGGTGAGTGTATTGATTTATAGATTCGTTTAATAAATCTGAACCTTTTTTGTATAGTAATTGTGCAGAAAGACCGGTAGCTGTTGTCAGTATTTGTACGTGTTCCATAGTTCCTCCTTATAATAATCCCATATGCTAATTACAGGCTATACGATAATGACATCATCACTCATAATAATCCAAGATCATTCTTTCCAATTCTGCAGTTCTTGGGGAGAAAAACTCAGTTTCTTCTTCGAGAGTCAAATCAATCTCTTTGACCACGCGAGCAGGACCTTTGGAAAGGATGAAGATTCTCTGGGCAAAAACGATGGCCTCACGAATGCCGTGGGTCACCAGAACTGCCGTCCATTTTTGCTCCTTTTGAATTCGTTTTACGGCTTCCATCAATTTTATATTCGATTTCAGGTCCAGGTTCTGAAACGGTTCGTCAAAAAAGATAATATCCGGCTCAACAATCAATGCCCTGGCCAAATTTGCCCTTTGCTGCATCCCACCGCTTAGTTTTGAAGGGTGATGATTTTTAAATTTCTGCAATTCAACCAATTTTAGAGGACGATTAATCCTTTCCTCGTCCTGTGTCACAAAAGAAAGGTTGTTAAACAGGCTGCTCCAAGGTATTAACCGAGGTTCTTGAAAAACAAAACCCGCTTGAGAATAACGCCTTTCCACCTGACCGTTATAATCAGTCAATAAACCGGATAGAGACCTTAAAAGGGTAGTCTTTCCACAACCGGAAGGTCCAAGGAATGCCACACGTTCGGATTTCATAATGGCAATATTCAAATCTTCAATCACCTGCAAATCTCCAAATGACTTGTTCAATGAAGTTGTTTTGATTGCTATGTCCATATGCCATATCCTTTCTTGTACATAATGGAAATGAATTGGTCAAACAGGTATTCGAGAAGAAAACCCGACAAGACAGCCACCGAAGTAAAGGCAAATACGGTGGGCGTTTCGAGATAAAACTTCGCCCACGATATCTCTATTCCCAGCCCACTGTCTCCGGCCATAAATTCCGCAACAATTGCCACTTTCCACATAGTTCCCAGACTCACCCTAACCGAGGAGAGTAAAAAGGGGACGATAGAACCCAAATAGATCTGCCTGAAAATTCTGGATCTGGGCACTTGATACACACGAGCCATCTCTATCAACTTGACATCGATGCTTTTTACCCCTTGTGCAATGTTGTAAATGATTAAAGGCAAAAGAGTGGTAACAATGATGAAAATCGGCGCCTGCCAACCCATCCCCCAAATAACGATCACACTTGAGAGCCATGAGACTATAGGCATGGACCGCAAAACCATTGTGGAAGGTCTGATCCACTCTTCAAAACGTTTGGATACTCCCATGATGATACCGATGGGCGTTCCGATTAAAAGAGCTATTCCCAATCCTTGAATGGATTTTAAAAAGGTCATGGTCAAAGCGGGTAACAACTTTCCCCGTTGAACTTCTTCTATGATTTTGACTAATACTTCATAAGGAGAGGGCACAATCAACGACTCATTAATCAGTAGAGAAAGTATCCACCAGAAAAAAAACAAAAGGCACACCCCGATTAACCAATCGGGTATGCGCCTATACTTTGAAATTCTTTTCTTATTGAGCGTAGAATCCCTCATCGGGAACCGGGATGGAAGGATCGACGGCATTGACAGTTTCCATAAAGCGTTGCACTTCATCCTTGACGCTGATAACTGTTGAATAACCGTAATCGGACCGAGAAAGTGATTGCTTCATGATCGGTGCCGGCATACCGCTGAAATATTTTGTCGTTAGCTCCACCGCTTCATCAACATTGTTCATGGCGTAATGGATGGATTCTTTGATTGAACTTAACGTGGACACGATTTCCAAAGGTCTTTCCTCCAACGCTTGCTTTCTGACCAAAACACCCGTTATGGGTACCCGGGGGACGCCCGTAGCATTTCCCCAAATTTCCTGCATATCAAGGGTGATTTCACTGCCTTTGACTTTCGTCAACGCCAACGAAACAAATGGTTCAGGTAAAACAGCTGCTTGAACCTTCCCGCTTGCCATCAATCCGATAATTTCTGGAGGGGTGGCATATTTGATCTTATAATTTTCCACTCCAAGCCTGTTAAATTCATACCGCATCAGAACATCTCCGGTCTGTCCCTGACCTTGCGGGGTATAAATTTCAAC
>CAYUYU010000248.1:0-2250 GCA_964449405.1 uncultured Thermotogaceae bacterium | reverse complement strand
CCATAAAAACGGCTCAACTGCGGGGATTCGTTGCCGGGGATTGATTGTCAGAGATGTCAAAAGTCAATGGGGACGGTGGTTTTTGCCGACATAAGTCCCCAATGTTAAGTCCAAAATGCAGAAAATAATATTCAAATGAAGTATTAAGATAGTTTGTTCTGTGGTCTGAAAGCTATTGGTCATTTTGGATGTTAGGAGATAAAAATGTCCATCGAATTCTATGATAATAATGCTGAAATGTATATCAATGATACGATGAATGTGGATATGCGTAAACTGTACAATGTGTTTTAACAATATTTAAATCAAGGAGATACTGTTCTTGATATGGATGTGGATCAGGTAGAGATAGCCGCTATTTTCTGGGAAAAGGCTATAACGTCTATGCTCATGATGGAAGTAGGGCAATGGTGGCGTCCGCTAAAAGATTTTTATGCAATCGTGTTGCTCTGGCCAAGTTTGATGCGTTTGATCCCGAGGCTTTGTTTGGCAAAAAGATCATCTTTGATGGTTTATGGGCTTGCTCCAGTTTATTACATGTTCCTAAAAAGGAACTGGTCAATGTATTGAAGCGATATCTATGTTTTCTTGCTGATCAAGGGATTTTCTTTATGTCTTTTAAACGAAGAGAAGAAAATCATGAAAAAGATGGTCGGATATTTACTAATTTTACGAAGGAAAAACTTGATCATTTACTTGGTAGTATTAAAACTATTAGTGTTTTGGAATTTTTGGGTACTGTCGATGTGAGAGAAGATAGAAAGAATGAAGGTTGGATTAGTGTTGTTGTTAGAAAGGACTATTCATTAATGCTGTACAAGATTTGAGACAAATCTTCCTCTTGAAAATCCGGGGGACAGGTTCCTTGATACAGGTACGTGGTCAAGCAAGACATTGACCATAATCAAGGATCCTGTCCCCCTCTATTGCAAACAGAATGAATCCATCCCAGCTAAAAGTTTATTAATCGAAGCTATTTTAACAGGAGGCAAAAAAAGCATTTATGGTTATTCAGAGCCGGGAAAAATGGTGAATTTGAAAATAAATTTCTTACAGATTTAGTAGATGACTCATAAAAGTATATGATGATAGTCATATTTCCAGGATAATTGCCATTTTCTGCTATTTCTCCAATCGTTTTTTATGGCATCTACCCAATTTTTATTATTGATACATACTTCTAAAGCTAATTGTGGTGCTCTATGACTTATTAGAGCTATTGTTTTAAAGTTGTGATTTAGTTCAGAAAGAAACATTCTAATTCTTGTTTCCACATCAACTAAAGATTCTCCTTTTTCAAATCTTTTTTCGATGTGCTTGAAATAATTGACCTTTTCTTTACTGGCACCGTTTAAAATTCCGTAATTGCATTCTCGTAACCTTTTATCGTAGATGATTTTGTTTTTTGTTGTATCAAATAGCAGATTTGCAGTCTGTTTTGCACGCAATAAATCAGAACAAAATATGGCATTAAAAACCATTTGACTGGTTTTTTTTGCGGATTCATTAGTTTGCTGAATGCCAGTTTGAGATAATCTACCCTCTTGCCAACCCGTTGCCTTTTTGTTTTCATTATCGATGGTTGTTCCATGAACAAAATAATGGATTTGTGTTTTCATCAATTCTCCTGACTGGATTTAAGCCTCTAAGTATAGATTTGACCAAATCCATTTCTATTGTAATGAATGATCATGAAAATACCAAATTTTTATTCAGAATACTATAGAGATTGTTTCTTTAGCTTGATCATAAAAAAAGAAACCGGCCCGAAGGCCGGTTATTTTATATAATGTGTTTTCCTTATCTGCTGACTGCGTTAAAGAAATAATCTTTGTTTCCCTCTAAAAGTTCGTCTCTATGCTTTTGATTGAATAAACTTTTGATCTTTTTCATCCTAACCCCTCCTTGTGGATTCGTTCTTGTTCTTCCTGATGTTCAACAACAAAACATAGGGGGACAGGATCCTTGTCCCCCGGATTTTCCATGTAAAGCTTTTGTGAAAGGACGGAGTGGACTACAGGTTTTTTGAGAATCTGCAATAGAATCATCGAGAATATCTCAACTTTCTCGGTAACAATCTATCATTTGAATGATTCCACTACAAAAAGGGTAATTTCATAGACATTATCATAAAATCAAACAATATCTTACTTGCGGGCGGACACACCGGTCCGCCCCTACAAACGTGCGAATACACCTTAAATAGAGACGTAGGGGAGCAAAGGTGTGGGGTCAAAGAAAACATTGACC
>CAYUYU010000247.1:0-2264 GCA_964449405.1 uncultured Thermotogaceae bacterium | reverse complement strand
ACAATCGAAATCAGCAGACCGGAAAGACTAATAATCGCCAGTAGGATATGGGTTTGAACTTTATCCAGCAAGAAACCAAACAAAGCCATACCGATTGGTACCGTGATATCTTTGAAAAGAGTCAAAAGAGAGAAAAATCTTGACAGCATGGATTCTTTTACTTTGAGCTGTAGATAACTCATGAGGGGAATGGAAACAATGCTGTTGAAAAAGCGATAGAAAAAAAGACAAACAGCGATGAGAAAAAATAACATCCATGGGGATAACAAAGCCGATTTTCTGACTGACGGGAATACAATAGCACTATACAAGATCAACGCAATACTTTGAGCAATGATTCCGATTGAAAACAACCGTTTGTTATTAATCTTTCTGGCAAGAAAGGCTATCAGTATGGAAGAAGATAGAATACCTACACTGGCAATCGATTCAAGCAATCCGAACTGAGTGGCGGAAAAACCTAAAACTTGCCTGGATACATAGGGCACAATGACTCCCACAAAGGGGGCAATCAAAAAATTCAGAATCACGCCTCCAAAAAGCAAGAGCAAAACCAGTTGTTGATCGCTTTTTATGTATGCGAAACCTTCCCTTGTCTGAGAAACGAAGAGTTTTAATACATTTCCTCTGAACGGCTCCGGTTTGACATGCTTGTATTGAATGAAAACCTCACTGATGGCAGACAGGATGAAAGAACAGGCGTTGAGAATAAAGATGATTTCAATCCCGGCAAACCCAAACAGAACACCGGCTATGGATGGCCCGGCTATCATGGCGATGTTATCCAGCGCACTTTTAATGGAATTTGCTTTTAAAACACTCTTTCTTTCGATGATTTGAGGGAGAAAAGAAGAAGTGGCAACCCCAAAAAAAGAGGCGATAACAGCCATGGGAATCTGGAGGATCAGCAACAGTTCAAAAGTAATCAACTGCATATGTGTGAGATAAGCCATGAGCAGGATGATCCCCCCACTGAGAAAGTCACAGATAATCATTGCCTTTTTCTTGTTCACCCGGTCCCCAATCACACCGGCAAAGGGGAGAAAGATAAGGGAAGGGATGGCGGAAAACATCAGAAACAAGCCCATCATCGTTCCTGAACCCGTCAATTGCAGGATAAACAGCGGGATGGCAATTTGTTGAACGGAGGTTCCCATTAATGATACAAATCTTCCTGAAAGAAAGAGGGTGAAATTCCTTTTCATAAAATGATCTTTGGAATATTTATATTATTTTTCAACAATTTTGCATTCATAGGCTTTCCCATACTCCTTCCCATTTTCTTTTAAGGAAAACTGAGATCAAACTTCTCTATTGATTTGAATCCACCGTTGTTCAAAATCATATCCATAACCTTTCTCAATTCCTCTTCGTTTTTAACGAACACACTGTTTTTGTGTTCATAGGAGAAATGGTATTGAAAAGCTGAGTCGGAAAAGACTTCACAAGGATTCTTAAATAGATAACAAAACCATCAAAAGTAATAAAGTTAATTTTTTCAAGATAACTCCTCCTATCAATCCAAGCTGTTATGTTATAATCATAACGTAATACATATGATAATCAAGTCTTCTACGAAGCTACAGAACCCCCATGAATAAAGGTTTTTATTTTTCGGTTATTTATGAAAATGAATTGAAGTGGGACAAATTATTCCGAAATGCTTTTATAGTGTTGGTTTTAAGAATCAGAATAAGTTCTGGCACACTTTTGTAAAATTTCAGTTTCTGTTATATCACGGATAAACCAAGGAGTGATTAGAAATACAACTTGAATTCTTTCTAAGCGTTTGCCATTATGGGCGATATTCAAGGCCTTTTATCCATTATTTTTTAAATTATTCCAATGATGAAGAACTAAAACGATATTTGAAGATTCTAAAGTTGAAATGGGTTTCTAAAAATCGTCAGGTTTTAGAAAGAGTAAGATTAGAAGTGGATCAATGTAAAAATGTTGGGATATATTACCTGTTGTTGACTGTCGAACTGAATCTCACTCGAGTATTGAAATTAAAAAAAGAGAATAAAAAGTTGCATCACAAACTAATGAAGTATTTTGGTAAAATACCAATCGCTTGTCGGAATTCTGTCGGAAAGAGTCTAAAAATGGATGGGGCCTACAATGCAAATAATAACTTCAAAGCATTCAGAACGTGGAGTGAAACCCATTTATATGATTCTGTGGATATTGCTTTGGAATTAAACGCAAAGGCGATTAAGTTTGACAGAGACGGGAAATATGACGAAGCTGCCATCGTTTACTAT
>CAYUYU010000246.1:0-2310 GCA_964449405.1 uncultured Thermotogaceae bacterium | reverse complement strand
GTAATGAATTAAAAGAGGTAGTAAAATGGACTGATCTGCTTAATCGAATTATGAATAAATAAAAAGATTCTCAAGTTTGCCCCTCCGGTGCGCGGAGGGGTTCTTTCATCTTAAGCGGGCGGACTCGTCGACTTGCTGAATCCATTGAGCCACTTCTCCTGTGTATATATGTGCGTGCTGCCCTTCTTTATCATGCTGGTAGGCATACTGTTCAATCGCCAGAAGAGTATCTTTCAATGCCGCGGGTGTTTCTCTGTTCTGGACCAGTGACTGTACGAGACTTTGCAACTGATGAAATTCTTCGTGAGAGCCGTCATGCTCTGAGATCTGATTTTGTAAAATATCTTTCAGTAATTCGATTTGATGTTCATAATCAATTGCCATTTGTCATCATCCTTTCTATCGGGAGTAGATCCCCCTGTAAGAAAGGGTATGGAGAAAGCGCAATATTATACTTCCTGCCCTTTCTGCCTTACATAATCAATCGTTATTTTTCACGGCTTCTCTCAGAAATACCGTTAAGTGAATGTATTGCGGAAATTAATTTTTGTGATATTCTTGAAGTGATAATATGGAACAATAATGGAGTGTGACTTAACCAAATGCGTTTAAGAAATAAACCATGGGCAGAAGATTTTATTAAAAAAAATCCACACATCGTTGAGAAATCACCTGTGAAATGGCGGGGAAGATGGCAGGACAAATTTAATGAAAACCTTCCGCTGCATGTTGAAGTTGGTACTGGAAAGGGCCGTTTTATTACTGAAATGGCACAATCTCATCCAGATATTAACTTTATAGGTGTTGAAAAATATGAAAGTGTTATCGTGACAGGTGTGGAACGTGTTATAGACAATCCACTTGCAAATATTCAGTTTTTACAGGAAGATGTTAAAGATATAACTGACTTTTTTGCAGAAGGGGAAGTAGACTTGCTTTATATCAACTTTACGGACCCGTGGCCGAAGACCAAACATGCGAAACGAAGACTTACACACCCTTTCTTTTTGGAAAAGTATCAACAAATATTAAAAACCGGCGGTGAAGTTCATTTTAAAACAGATAACCAGGGGCTATTTGAGTATTCAATTGAAAGCATGTCTCAGTTTGGTTTTAAGCTGAAAAATATAAGTCTTGACCTGCATAACAGTGGTATGCAAGGGAATGTCATGACAGAATATGAAGAAAAATTTTCAGCTAAAGGGATGAGAATTTACAGACTGGAAGCTGAGCTGGAAAACTAATTAATGAATGAAAGGCAGGGTAATGTGATGGCAATGGAGCAATGGCAAATTTCAAATGATGTTACGTTAACATGGCTGAATGGAGGCGTAACGCACATGGACGGGGGAGCCATGTTCGGTGTGGTACCAAAACCGTTATGGTCCAAAAAGTATCCCGTGAACGACCGTAACCAGATTGAACTAAGGACCGATCCAGTGCTTATTCAGGCTGATGGTAAAAATCTGCTGCTTGAGGCCGGCATAGGAAACGGGAAGTTGTCCGAAAAAGCGTTGAGGAATTTCGGAGTAACTGAGCAAGCTAAGCTCGATGAAAGTTTGGCTGAACTGAATTTGACGAGAAGCGATATCGATCATGTCCTTATGACTCACATGCATTTTGACCATGCGGGTGGTCTGACGAGGTGGGAAGGTGATACGTTGACGTCTTCTTTTCCGAATGCGGTGATTCATGTCCAAAAAATTGAATGGGATGAAATGCGTAATCCGAATATCCGGTCGATGAACACATATTTTGAAGAGAACTGGAAGGGAATCACAGAACAAGTGGAACCATTCAACGAAGCGGTTGAAGTGCTTCAAGGCATTAAACTGATTCATACAGGCGGTCATAGCGCCGGCCACAGTATTTTGCATATTGAGCGCGGCGGAAAAGATATTTGGCATATGGCGGATATTATGCCGACTCACGCTCATCAAAATGTGTTATGGGTACTCGCTTATGATGACTATCCGATGGATTCCATATATAAAAAACAGGAATTTGTAACGCCAGCAATCAAAAATGAATCGTGGTTTATGTTTTATCATGACTACAAGTACAGGGCGCTGAGATGGGACACAACAGGTAAGACGATTTTGGAGAGTGTCGAAAGAAACCGCGATAATCACTCGTAACATGAAACGGGTTGTCATGCTTTTATCCTAAGCTCAATCAGACGAAACGAAAGACGGGGACGCCTGCGGGAACAGTATGAGGTGAAGCCCCCGCAGAACATCCAAAGGATGTTCGAAGAGGCTGAGGCCATGCCCGCGGCAAGCTTCCGTCTGTCGTGCAGTCTGATGTCAA
>CAYUYU010000245.1:0-2310 GCA_964449405.1 uncultured Thermotogaceae bacterium | reverse complement strand
TATAAAATTTCGGTAATAAATATCAGAATCTGTTAACTGGAAAATGAAGGATGCCAAAATAGTCTTTAAGTTTTTCTATGTAATATAGGTTTAAAAATCTAAAATCATTAGAAGTATAGCAGTCTGTGGTTGATATTGTGTTATTTAGTTTGTTATGAATATCAATTTGATTCTCTTTATAACACGCTACGATATCATCTATAATAGAAAGTTCTCTTTCCAAATAAGCTCTGTAGTGCTCTGTTAAAATAGAATATTCATTGTCTTTTTTTATTGCTATCTGGTTTAATATATTGAGGATATCCTTATAAATTATCAAAGGATATTTTGATGTCACTTCAGATGAAAATGATACATCACTAAAACCCAAAGCTATCAAAAAAGTGTTACTTGAATCATATTTTTTAAATTGCGGAATGTCGCCAATACTCTTTGTTTTATTTTCTAATACAAATAGCATATCACCAATTTTGATTTCAATATCGTATCTGCTATTGTAAGATGTTGTTTCGGTTTTTACAGATAAGGCTTGGCTTGAAAGAGCATTTTTAAGTTCAGGAACTCCCTTGGGGGTGCAAACCAATAATTTAGATTTTTGGCAAATAAAAATTGCTTCCATTTTGATTTGATTCAAGTAGGTTGCGTTTTCACCAAAACAAAACAACCTAAATCAGAAAGGGAGCAATGGAAACTACAAGTATAAACCATATTCAAGATACGGTTAATGAACGCATAACCCAATCCCTATTTGAAAAAATTGAAGAGGCCGGGCGCCAAGTTCAAGATTTTTTGATCCATGGCGACGTCCAAACCGCAACCGAAACGATACGGGAACTGTCTACCTGGTTTGAGGATTTGATCTGGGAGGCTTATTTAACCTCTCTATTTCAATGCAAAACAATTCTATCATGGCTTCGGGCTCTCGGTGCCAGGAAAGCCCTTCGTTTTGTTTCCTATCAGGATATCCAGATCACACTTCCTACGGGAACGAAAATCGAAATTCGGAGTCCGTTCTTTGTTAAGGCCGCCCCAAAGCGGGGACGCAAAAAGCGTGGCCCGCAAAACAGAGGGGAGCATCTTCTGCTCTCGCTTATGGGGTTTGTTCATAAGGTCGAACCGGGTCTGGCCTTTCATGCAGTTCAACTGGCTGTTCTGGCGCCTTCATTCGATACGGCCTGCGATACGGCCTGTCAGATCCTCAAGCAGGAGGGAATTGAACTGAGCCCGAACAAGCTCAGGAAAATGGTATCCGAGATGGGCCCCCAAGATCCATGCTCCAGGGTTGAAAGGCTTTTGAATAATGGAGATACCTGCCCCCTGAAAGACCAACGTGTTCTGCTTTGCCCCGACGGCGGACGCATGAGGCAACGAAAAAACAAAAGAGGTCCCCGGCCTTCCGGCGGTAAGCGTTGCGGTTTTCATACGGACTGGATTGAGCCGAAGATGTTCACCATCTACCTGATCGATGAAAAAGGGGAAATCATCAAGGAGGTACCTCCCTTTGTAGACGGTACAACGGGAAAACTCAAGGAATTTCTGGAATTGCTCGAGCATTACCTGATCCGCCTCGGCATACAAGAGGCATCCGAAGTCATTCTCGTTGGAGACGGTGCTTCATGGATATGGGATCGTATCCCGAACCTGCTCCGGTCCACGGGTGGAGCCAGTCTAAAAATCACTGAAATCATCGACTGGACTCATGCAAAACAGAATCTGAACAAGGCGTTTGGAACCCTTTCGAAAAAGAAGCTTCAGAAAGTAGATTTCGGGTACTTCAAAGACCTTCTGTTCTCGGGAGAAATCAACAGAATCGTGGATGAAGTAAAGTCACTTTTAAAGGTGAAAGCCACAAGCACAATCATGAAAAAACTGAAAAGCTACTTCGTGGCAAATAAGAACCGGATGCAGTATGCTGCAAGCAGGGCAATGAACTTTCCCATCGGCTCCGGCGTGATCGAAAGTGCCATACGCCGGGTGATAAACATGAGAGTAAAAGCCCCCGGTTCATTCTGGAAGTTAGGCTTTGCCGAGGCGGTGATCTACTTAGGAGCCCAACTATTATACGGACGATGGGAAAACCTGACCAACAACTGGACCAGATCGTTGCTCAAAGATTTTCAAGCGATAGCTATGGTTGCTCAATAAACCAAACCCGGAAGGCGCGATCTAAATTATTGGAATGCACCCCTCATCGATAGCCCAGTTAAAGGAATCAGAAGCGCTTACATTAATTTTGTTTGTGAGATCGAATTCTTGAGCGGTATTGAATACACCCTTCACGGGTTCGGGGGATGTGTCGGAAATGACTAA
>CAYUYU010000244.1:0-2311 GCA_964449405.1 uncultured Thermotogaceae bacterium | reverse complement strand
CCTGAGAAAAAGGCTCCAAACCCAGCTATGATAACGATTACCCATCCGTAGTATATTTTCTTTCCTTTAAAAGTTAAGTTTTTCATGGCCGATAACGCTCCTAAGTAATTTCATTTCCGAACGATTGTACCATACCCCATAATAAACGATGCCTTTCTCTTTATTTAAAGATTAATCACACAACTTGGTAGATATCAAAAGGATGGTTGACAATTTAGATGCTTTCAGGCAGGAATTTGGGATTTTCGAGGATAAACCTTTGAATACAAAGTTACGTGAATTAATTGATGAATTGGGGATTGAGTTGGAAGCAATCTGGACTTATGTGGAGGTACATAAAAAACGTTCGGATCTTACAAAGAGTATATGTTAAACTCCAAATGATAAAATTCCAATGATCGTGTACAAGATTATGATAAAATAAAAAAATGGTTCTTGAGGGAAAGCATTCCAAATGAAGAAAAACTCGTTTTAACCTTAACACATTCTGATTTGTTTGTTTTATTAAAAAAGGTGGTATACATTTTTGAAAATCATCAGACGATTTGAACAAACAGTTTTAAAATATCCAAACAAAACGGCTATTATTGACAACGATAAAGATGTGACGTTTCAGGAATTAAGACAAAAGGCATTAACAATAGGTGCAGCCATAATGGAGAGACTTGAAGGGAAGATCAATCAACCGGTCTCAATTTTTTTGAGTGAAAGCACGGATTATGTGGCAGCGATTTTGGGCGTGCTGTATTCGCGAAATTTTTATGTTCCGCTGATTAAAAACGGTGCCAAACGTTTGTTGAAAACGGTTGTTGAGTCTATAAATCCTAGTGTGATCATCACGGATTTTGAGTCTGCTGGGGATTTGGTGCGGTGTGCCATTTCCGTTTCCAAACAGTTGGTGCTGGAAGAGGTTTATGACAACGCTTCCCAAAACCCCATCATTGTTGACGGATATCAACAGGTCACCGATAAAGATCCGGTTTACATCATGCATACATCCGGGTCTACCGGTATTCCAAAAGGCGTGGTGATTACCCACGGCGGGTTAGTGGATTATATCGAATGGGTGGGAAACACGTTTCATATGGATGCCGGTAAGCGGATCAGTTCCAAAACCAGTTTTGCATTTGACAATTCGGTTTTGGATATCTTTTCCATGGTCTTTTACGGGTCGCTGCTGGTATTGAAATATCGGAAAGAAAAGAAGCCCGATTTGAAGAAGGTTCTGTTTGAGATGTTGAGAGAGTTAAAAGAACATCAGATTAACCTGATATTTTGGGTTCCCCTGTATCTAAAGCTCTTTGCAGAACATGAGGTGTTTCAGGAAGGGATTGCTGAGGATTTGAAGCAGATCCTTTTTTGCGGTGAAGTCATGCACAACAAGCATTTGAACTATTGGCGTAAACATCTTCCTGACACCCAATATGCCAATTTATACGGGCCTACGGAAGTAACGGATGTTTGCAGCTATTACATCGTGAATCGTCCCTTTGAAGATGATGAGCCGCTTCCCATTGGAAAAGCCTGTGAGAATATGTCGATTTTGATTTTGAATGACGATTTAAAACCGGTTGAACCCGGAGAGCCCGGAGAGATTTATGCCAAAGGGACCGGTGTGGCTTTGGGTTACTGGCGGAATCCTTCGGATACCGGGAAGGTCTTCGTACAAAATCCACTGCATAATGATTATCCGGACATTTGCTATAAGACAGGGGATTTGGGCACATACAACGAATACGGAGAAATACTCTTTTTGGGCAGAAAAGATACCCAGATTAAGTATTTTGGCACGAGAATCGAGTTGGGAGAGATCGAAGTGGCAGCCTGTTCCATGGAAGGCATTGAAGATTGTGTCGTGGTGTATGATGAGCAACAGGCTTTCATGACTTTGTTTTATCAGGCGAGAACTGAAATTGAAAAACTGAAAATCATGCGATTTTTACACGACAAGGTGACAGCGGTTCCCACTCATTATGTACAAATGGAACGGTTTCCACTTAATCATAACGGGAAAGTGGATCGTGTGAAGTTGAAAGAGTTAGCGGGTGGATGTTGAGAAGAGGCCTTTTAAGAGGAGAAAGTTTTGTTTATCTTTTCCCCAATTATAAGATATAATAAAAATATAACAAACGGGGAACTTCTCGTAGTGGACTCTCAATTCAATATTATTCTCGCCAACGGGATCATTTGAAAGGCGGATTAACTACGTTTGAAACAATAGACCAGGTCCGAAGTTTATAATACGTTCATCATTGGATGATTGCACTGCAAAAAGGTCAATTTTGAAGACATATTCGCAAAATCAAGTATC
>CAYUYU010000243.1:0-2428 GCA_964449405.1 uncultured Thermotogaceae bacterium | reverse complement strand
TTTCATACAAAGGTAATACTTTTTTTATTAACCCAAAAGGTTATAACATTTTTTTATACTATTTTCCACCTGATTTTAAATAATTCTTTTACAGCGCTTTTCTGCTTTAACCTTTCTTCGATATCGCCAAGCAATTCCTCCTTCCTATTATCAATTTCATCCTGAGCCTCGAAAAGTCTCTGCCGTTTTTTACTTCTTTTCTTTTCCATTTCTTTTATACTTCGTTGCATTGCCACTTTCTTTGAAAGGTCCAAGACTTTCTTGGCTTCAGATTTTTTAAGCTTGATTTCAGCATCCAGGTCTTTTATCTCTTTTTCCAGACTGAGCTTCATATCATCCGCCCAATTATCCAGCTTTTCATATTCCTCATCAAAAAACTGCGCATTTCGCTGCATATTTTCTTCAGTAATCTCTTTCTTTTGCTCTTCTTCAATTTTATCTAATCGGTCTTTTATTTCACTTTGTACCGAAACCGTTTTTCCTTCCACAGCAGAAAGTGAGAAAAGTCTTCGTACCTGTTCAGGTTCTAAAACATCGTTATCATCAGTAAAAGCTGAAAACAAAATATATTCTTCTTTTTCAAAAGATTTGATGCTGAGAACAGAAACTTTCAGCCAGCCGGATTTACCGATAAAGGGTTCCAATAATGTAATAATTACGTTGGTATTGGAATAATCAAAAACCACCTCTCTTGATTGAAGCTCTTTCTTTTTAACAGCTTTGATGATACGTTGAGCCAGGGGATGTCCTATTCTAAAAATATTTGTATCCTCCTCTACTTTCACTTCAGACTTCTTCACATTTGCTGAAGCCTTTATCAATTTATAAGGTCCCTCGTGAATATTTTCATCCTGAAAAGGATTACGCTTCAGCCGGAAAGAGTCCCCGACGTCATTAAAAATGGCATTACCGCCAAGATAATGCCTGGCAATATTCCAAAGCCAGGTTTCATATTTGCTAAGGTATTCCTGACCTTTTTCAAGGTTAATCTTTAGCTTTTCATGAACTTCTTCGTCAAAGTTTTCAAGGAGTTGTTTTCTTGTGCTTTCCAGCTTTGTTTGAATTTCAGGTTCCAGTTCATTCTGCAAATCATCGAAAGCCTTCTCAATTTCTTCTGTTGTTCTGCATTCCTGATAAATTCTCGCAATTCGTTTCTCGAAATCCACACCACTTTCCAAACTACCCAAAACCTCATCGCTGGCACCAAAAACACCATCAAAAAGTTTAAATTTCTGGTCTAATAATTCATAGACCCTTTTGTCGGCGGCATTCGCATTGTTTAAAAAATTAATTACCACCACATCAAATTTTTGCCCATATCGGTGACAACGGCCAATTCTTTGTTCCACTCTTTGCGGATTCCATGGTAAATCATAGTTAACTACTAAGGAACAAAACTGAAGGTTAATTCCTTCTGCTGCAGCTTCTGTGGCAATCATAATAGTTGCTTCTTCTTTAAAGTAATCAACTATCGCCTGCCGTTTGTCAGCATTCCTTGAGCCAGTTATTTTATCCGTCCCTTTATAGCGATCTAACCATCTCTTATAAATTTCTTTGGATTGGGGGTCATTATTGGAGCCATTAAAAAGTACCAACTGGTTCTCATAACCTTTTTCAGATAACAGTTTATACAAGTAGCTCTGCGTGCGGGTTGATTCAGTAAAAATTATTGCTTTACGGGAGGCTCCAATATCATTAAGCTTTTCGAATCCTTTACTTAAGGCTGTGAGTAATTTCTCACCTTTCGAGTTTTTAACAATTGCCTTGGCTAAAGAAGCAAAATATAATAGTCTTTCTTTTTCATCCTTAATTTCTGAAATCTCATCTTCAGAGAGGATATCAACTTGTTCAGATTCATTTTCGTCACCATTCCATTCTTCTGCCAGTTCATCAAATGTTTCAAAATCATTTAAGAAATCCTTTTCACTGATTTCTTCCTGTTCCATAAGGATAGCGTCAAGTTTTTTTGCTAACCCTTCTAACGTTTTCTCAATGGCAAATGATGATGAAGCTAAAAGCTTTCTTAAAATTAATGTCATTAAATGACGCTGACTTGCAGGTAAAGCATAAAGCTTTTCTTCTCTTAAATAATCTGAAACAAGGTTGTAAAGCTGTGTTTCTTCATCGTATGGAGTAAAGTCTTCAACAAGGGCTATGCGGTTTGTGTAATTAATATACTCAAGAACCTGTCGTCTTAAGGTCCTTTTGCATATGGGTTGTAACCTTTCTTTCAAATCATCAAAATCCATTTCATCCTGCAATCTGCTGAACTGACTCTTAAAACTTTTTAAGTCTCCAAAGGCATAATCATCAATGATGCTGACGAGCCCATACAGTTCTAAAAGCGAGTTTTGCAATGGAGTGGCTGTAAGAAGCACCTTCTGAGAATTGCTTAATGAGCTTTTTATTGATTGACCAATAACATTGC
>CAYUYU010000242.1:0-2441 GCA_964449405.1 uncultured Thermotogaceae bacterium | reverse complement strand
GAAATCAAGGGCCGTACGCTTAAATCAGTGTCCACAAAACTGGGGGAATTCCAAGAAATACTTTTATGTTTTAAGACCTATTCTTGCTTGCATGTGGATTGAACAGTTTAAGGAATCACCCCCTATAGAATTTGAAACTCTTCTTGATCTGATAAAAAAAGATGAAGCGGTTTATAATCACATCGTTGAATTGCTTTCCAGGAAGAGAGCTGGCAATGAATTGGGTCTTGAGAAACGAATTGATCTTTTGAATAATTTTATTGAAAAGAAATTGGATTATTTTGACGTAATCTCTGCAGAGTATGAAAAGCAGAAAAAATCTGAAGAAGAATATCTTGATTCTATTTTCAGATATTTACTAAACACATAACTCCTCCAAAAGGGTATTTGCGTATAACAACGAATAGGCGGTTCGGTCTTCGACCTCTCACAAATTGCTTCTTTGTCAAATTACAAAAAAAGTATGATATACTTTTTCCGTAATTCGCCAAGTCCTTAAAGGGACAAAGCAACTTCGTCTATTCGCAAAACGTTATCGGCAAGGGCTGAGATTAAACAAAGGAGCTTTGATATTATGATAAAGATGAAATTTGGCACAAAATTACAAACAATCATATTGGCTAACAGTTTAGTTTTCTGTGGCGTATTGGTTTTCACCGTTTTAACAATGAGAGATACGGTTTTTTCAGCAAGAAACAATACTGCAAAGGCTGCAACAGAGATTGGATATGAAATTGCAAGATTTTACTACCAAAAATACAATGATGGCCGTCTTTCCTTACAGGAAGCACAGTCGTCGGCATTGGAACAATTAAAATTTACCCGTTATGAAGGTGTGGAATACTTTTGGGTGAATGATGATACTTTGCCATATCCTTCGATGATAATGCATTCAACAAATGAATCTCTTAATGGAAAAGTGCTAGACAATCCTGCATATAATGTTGCAATGGGTCGCCGACAAAATCTATTTCAAGCTTTTGCGGAGGTTTGTAGAGATCACGGTGAAGGCTTTGTTGATTATCTATGGCCACGCCCGGGAGAGACAACACCCGTACCCAAGATGTCTTATGTAAAATCATTTCCTGAATGGAACTGGATAATAGGTACCGGGGTGTATGTTGATGTAGTGAATAATGAGATAAGAGGGGTTATTCTTACAGTCACTCTTATTATTACTTTCGTTCTCCTTATATCATTGATTATAACTTATATATTAAACAAGAAAATAATTATTAAACCTATAAACAAAATGACTTCCTCTTTAAAAAACATCTCCGAAGGCGAAGGAGATTTAACTCAAAAAATCGAAGTTGCATCCAAAGACGAAATCGGTGAGATGGCTAAGTATTTCAATTTTACCCTAGAAAAAATCCGTACGCTTGTAGCCCTCGTTAAACAGCAGTCAGCGGTTCTGCAAAGTGTCGGAGTAAACCTCTCCTCCAACATGACTGAAACTGCCGCAGCGATCAACGAAATAACCGCCAATATTAAGAGCATTAAAAACCAGGCTATGAATCAATCTGCAAGTGTTACCGAAACAAGCGCGACTATGGAGCAGATATCCAGGGGAATCAAAACCCTGAACCGACTCATCGAAGAGCAGTCTGCAAATGTTACCGAGTCATCATCCGCTATTGAGCAAATGACGGCGAATATTGGAAGTGTTACAAACACTCTGGTGCATAATACTAAAAACATTAAAACCCTCACAGATTCTTCTCAATTAGGCCGAAGTGGGCTTGATAAGATTGCCCATGATATTCTGGAGGTTGCCAAAGAATCTGAAGGGCTTTTAGAAATCAGCCAGGTTATTCAAGATATTGCCAGTCAAACGAACCTTTTATCAATGAACGCTGCAATTGAAGCGGCCCATGCCGGTGAATCCGGTAAGGGCTTCGCTGTAGTAGCGGATGAGATCAGAAAACTGGCGGAAACTTCCGGTGATCAGGCAAAAACGGTTTCTACAGTATTAAAACGTATAAAAGAAGCCATAGAAGGAATAACTGCATCCACAAAAGAGGTTCTTACCAAGTTTGAGACTATTCAAAAAGAAGTTAGTACGGTGGCTGAACAGGAAGCAGGAATTAGAAGAGCAATGGAAGAGCAAACCACAGGAAGCCAGCAAGTACTTGAAGCAATCAGTATACTCAATGATATTACCCAGAAGGTTCAATCAAACTCCCAAGAGATGATGACAGGTAGTCAGCAGGTTTCAGAGGAAGCTATTAATATGAAAACCATTACCCAGGAAATTACCAACGGAATGGGAGAAATGGCAACCGGAGCGGAACAAATCACCGTTGCTGTGAACAAAGTGAATGAATTGAGTAATGAGAACAAGGAGAGCATTAATGATTTGATGAAAGAGGTTGAAAAATTCAAGGTTGATTGATGTTGCAAACAACAACCCAGCCCCACCCGATAACAGCGAGTACCCG
>CAYUYU010000241.1:0-2442 GCA_964449405.1 uncultured Thermotogaceae bacterium | reverse complement strand
ACAATTTGTAGCTTAACTTGGCCGCAAAACTGTCTAACAATGTGGGACCATCTCTTCTGGCTCTTTGTGATCGGCGCTGTTATTGCAGGAATGTATGTTCATTCCTTATTGCCTGTGGAGTGGTCTAAAGAGTGGCGATTTGCCAGTGTGATTGCTGGAGGCGCGTTTAGTGGCGGTATTCTTGCCTATTTTGCGCCATACGTTCGTGCGGCGTTCTTCATGGGGGTATTTGTTCTTACAGTATCAGGGGCTCTTTATTGGGTCTGGACGCATGTATAACACCTTATTTCAGATCATCTCCAAGAGTTCCTAGAAGATCATCATCTTCACCATCATCATCCTGACTGGGATCATTTTTTAGATTGTTTCCTAAGTCCTTGGGAGGTTCTTTAAACATATCCGTCTGGTTGGGGTCTGGTTCTTGGGCAGATTTTGGTTTCGGTGCCTCAATATTAAATTCAGGAATTTTCTCGTCAACGACATTGAGTTGCGGCACTTCCGGTGCATCTATGAAGCGATCTTTAAAGTTCTTATCTTCGTGATATACGATCTTGTCTGCTTTTACCGGTTTGGATGCCTCGACCAACATGATCTCTTTCCCTTTGGGAAAGTCTCTTAATTCATGCTTGGCGATCAGCGGTTTTCCTCGTTGGGATACATTTCTTGTTGGTGCTTCATAGCGCATGGATTTTCTTTGTGATCGTGAAACAACATCAACCGTTTGAATGCCGCAGGAATCACTTACATAGCTGGCTGTATCCAAATCATTCGTTGCGTAGAAAACTTGATGCGCGCAACAGGACAAAATTCCGTTTCGAACTTTGTGACCGTAAGTTTCATCAAGCCAATTCAGAGATTGAACGACAGCCATTACACGGCAATTATAGCCTGCGAGCAGGGTAAAGGCGGAGGTCATAGCATCTATTTTGCCGAGCATATGAAACTCATCAAGCATCATCAAGACCTGATGTGGTTCGGTTTCATCTGGCTCTTTCATTGAGAGTTTTGTGATGACTTGCTCAAAGAATATGCGAAGCAGGGGGGTAAGTGTTTGTATTTGGCCTGTGAGAACCCCGACATAAATAGATATTTTTTCTTTCCTCAAGTCTTCCAAAGAAAAATCGGAGGAGCTTGTTGTAGCGTCAATAAGTGGATTGTCCCATAGATTGATAGCCTGATTAAGAGAAGATTTTACACCGCTACGTTCTTTGGCAGCTTTGTTGGCGAAGTTCAACAGGGCTTTTTTCACCGTGCCAGCAATCTCTGGGTGCGTTTTGATGATGTGGCGGCAAATGTCCCCTAGATCGGCTTCTGTCCCTAAAAGTCGGTTTATTGCTCCGATTGTTGAAGGCATTTCTTTATTGTCTATGACATAGAGGGCGAGGCCGACAAACAAGGCTCTTGCTTCTGAAACCCAGACTGGATCACTCTTCGGGGGTGTTTGGATCAATATATTTGCGATGATCTGAAGGTCACTAATACGCTGGAAGGGGTTTTTACTCACCATGTCGAGTGGATTGTATCTGTGAGAGCGTGCATTTTCATCCAATGGCGCCCACATGAATACTTTTTGACCGTGTTCTTTTCTGAATCCGGCTGTTTTGCGATAGTTTTCATGTTTTACGTCCAGACAGATTACTGATCCTTGCCATGAAAGAAGATTGGGAACGACAACGCCAACCCCTTTACCAGAACGTGTCGGGGCAACAATAATGGCATGAGTAGGTGTACTGCTTATGAGATATTGTCCTCTATATTTTCCGAGGATCAGTCCGCTTTTTTGAAGAAGGCCAGCTTTTTTTATATCGAATAAGGTCGCCCAACGTGCGTCTCCAAAGGTGCTTTTACCATTCATAGAGTCATGCAACAGACCTGCTATCACTAGAATGGCGATAAATGGTGCGCCCAGGGCTACAAATAATTGCGATTGGGTTTGTGAAGTGATGGGCTGAGCAAATACCCCTAGAATTGACCAAGGCGCGGCATCGCCCAAGTTTTGGTGTGAGAGAGCAAAATACATGAGTGAAGAGAGGTAAAGATAGAGTAGGAGGCCGAAGAGAGCGGTGAATCCATATATCAATGTGTTTTGGTTCGTCATTTTTTCCTCACGGATACCAGATTTCAGAAATATGCCTTTTACCGCCTGTTCTTTTGAGTTGCACAACAACATCAATGATAGATTTCGTATAGGTCATGATCTGCTCATGCGTTAGGCCGTTGTCGCCTTGCATGACCATTAATGCAATTTGTTCAAAAGCTCCGCTTGGTGTATCTGCATGAATTGTCGTGATTGAACCAGGATGTCCTGTGTTTACCGCTCTAAGAAATGAATAAGCCTCTTTACCTCTTAGTTCGCCAAGCAATATTCTGTCTGGTCTGAATCTTAAAGACGATTCCAATAAATCTTGGATGGTGATTTTACAGTTTCCTTGATCTCCTTTT
>CAYUYU010000240.1:0-2450 GCA_964449405.1 uncultured Thermotogaceae bacterium | reverse complement strand
GTATCGCCTTGGGAGCCATGGCGAATATGCCATATGCAGGGGAACGAATAAAACTGAACACCGGTGATACACTCATTATGTACACCGATGGTGTAACAGAGGCAATGAATCATCAAGGAGAATTATTTGGGGAAACAAGACTTGAAAAGGTCCTTGAAAACACTTCAGAAAAATCCGCAAAAGATCTGACTAATATAATATTAGCCGCAATTCATCAGCATGTCAAAGATGCCGAACAGTCTGACGATATAACGATTTTGGCAATTAAATATGAAAGGTTATAAAGTCTAACATTAATGACAAAACTTGACAAAACAAAAGACAACGGTTATAATTAGTTAGGAAAGCTAACGACGCTACACGTGAATCACATTTTCGTTACTATAAAATCATAAAAATTTACAGAGAGCAGGTGATGGTTGTGAAAAAAACCGTTGTTTTTTTTGTCTTGGCTTCATTAATCTTCTGGATGTCTTCTTGTATCATCGTTACCGGTGGCAATAACCAGACGATGGTGGGGGGTAGCTATGAGGAGTTGGAGAATCATTTCCACTTCACTTACTTGGGAGAAATGTTACAAGAACTTCAGGAATCCGTTGAACTAATTGAACCCCCGGCCGAAGAAAGAGTAGTTGTTACTGCGGCCGCTGTTGGTAAAATGGTCAGCCTTTTGAGTAGCGCTCATGCTTCTCAATTAAAAAAAGAGCAACGAGAGCAAATAAGCTTTATTGCCGATTCGATAGATGACATTAGTAATGAATTAAACTTGGTTTCTTCGAAACTGGATGAGATCAACATGAAAATCGATCAGCAGTTTTATTCCACGATGGATGCCTTCCTTGAGTCGGATGTAAAATCTTCAGTAGATGCAAGATGGAATGAATATTCAAGATTAGTGGAAAGAAGTGGCTACGATATTGGGAATGAAGAAGGCTGGCCCTCTATAGAGGAAATGAATAAATATGCTCAAACCGTCAAAGCCAACATTGAAAAGATGGATCTTATGAAAAACATCATTGAGATCAACAAATTTATCACAGGTCCTCAGAATATTTTAAATGCCTACACAGACGTTCTTGTGAATCATCTGGGAGATTCTCCCCCTTATGACCTTCAAAAAGTAACAAATTCCTTATTGCTTCTCAGAGGTTATTATTTGGAATTGGTGTCCTATCAGATCAAGATGGCGTTGTTTATGGTGGAAGTCAATCAAGAGGACAATCTCCTCTATGCGCAAGACAGACTCCTGGAGGTTCTGGAGTGTATTGACCGGCAAAATGAAAAATATTTGCAAGTTTCAGAAAAACTGGCTGCCTATGCCGGCGTAAATCTTTTAAATCGAACTGAGAATTTTAAAGGATCTTCTATCATGGCAAATGCAGATAAAACAATTTATGAACTGACTTTACGCAATACCATTAATGTCAGATTATGGTGGACAAAAGACGCCTTGAAAGATCCGGACGCCCTGATGAACGGAATTGATCAGAATAATATCTATTATACAGAAGCGTATAATCAGGCCTATAAGTGGCTGGAAGAGGCACCAACCAGTACCATTTCCAACCTGATTCACATACCTGGAACTGAGCCATCTCTGCCACAATTATATCAATTCAACATGAACTATTATCATGGATTTTCAACGGAAGCCGGGGTGTGGCGATTGACATTTTACCCTGAAACATTAGCCACTTACCGGGTCGATGTTGAACCCCAAGAATCACCTGTGTTTGAACATGATACTGTATTGGATAATAACAAGATTAATGAGACGTTGATACCCCATTGTTTTTCAAATTATGCTTTTGAGGTATCAGAATCAGAGCCAATCGTTTCTATTTCAATTGGTGCATACATGCCTGAAGATCGCTTTTACAATAATGTTATAGTGACAAACTCCGGAAATGTTATTGCCAATAACGACTACAGTCTTCATTGGCTGGTTAGAACCCGGATGGATCTGTATCCGAATGAAGATGCGCAGTACCAAGTGTGGCCAATACACGAAGGTTTAACAGGGGGTTTTACATATCATCTATACACCATCACTAACCCGCCTTATGAAAACATTTGGGGGGTACAAACGGAAGATGGTTCTGATTTTTTAAATGATAATGTAATTGTTAAAATATTCACAAAGCAATATTACACAGAATGGCATCACCATAAGAATTCAAGCAAAACGTATTATTTGAAGAAATTTCTAACTGGCTCACATGCTTCTTTAGATAGTAGTTCAAAAGATGCCTATAAATACACCGTTAAAAAGAAATATTTAAGTTTCATGGGAAGAATCTTTGATGATGAATATATTCGATACAGGGATTACTTCATTCTTTACAGCAATCATAAAGGAAATGATTATTTTATCTCTCCTCATACATTTTTAGGCTTTGAAGAAAATCTAATGTTACATCATGACAAAGAAAAACGCTTCTCATTGAACA
>CAYUYU010000239.1:0-2478 GCA_964449405.1 uncultured Thermotogaceae bacterium | reverse complement strand
AAGTAAAACCAACGATCATGATTAGTATTAACAATAACAAGGCATTTCTTTTCATGTGTACCGACCTCCAAAAGTTTTTTAACCTAAAGTCCCATCCATTTTATATCTATGAAGGACACTGAACCCCTAATGCTTCAAAAATAGCCTTTTGTTTCCCCGTGATTTCACCAAAGTGTGGCCGAGAACCCGGTAGTTGAAACAGCTCAATAATGTCCAATTCATCCAGCAATTGATTCAACGTATATTGTTTAAAAAGCTTATTCTCATCCATTGCTTTTTTGATATAACACAGATAGATCAATGCCACAAACTGAAGAAACAACTTGCCTTCCAAAGCCTCTTCGGATGCCACAGATTCGCGACGCATGTTCAAGTGTTCTTTTAGATTCTCAAAAGCCTTTTCAATGAGATCCTTAGTCCGATAGATATTCAAAGCCTCGATTGGATCCTTGATCCGATTGGATATGAGCGCAAAATAACCAAAATTCTTTTCCGCTTGATCAATGGCGGCCTGTTTTGGCACAATTTTAAGTCCTCGGATGGGAGTGGACGTGACATCGAAATACTTTCTGTATTGGTTGTCATGTTCGCTTTTTCGCTTGTTGGTCCGGAGTTCTTCCTCTAATTGATCCAGTTTGTGATAAAAGCGCTGGCGATCATCCGTCGCCTTTTGATCCCCATAATAGTAATGGACATACAGCCTTCGCTTTTCATTGATGCGCTCACCGGTCCGAGTCTTTATCTCTTGGTAGGGCCATTCAAGAGGTAATCCTTTGGCAAACAAAGCCAGCTGTGAAACATAGTTTTTCCGGGTTTTGAGTTCGTTGCGAATGTCTTCAAGGGGGAGCTTGATAATCGATAAAGACAATTTTGCCCCAATCAGGAATTGATAATGCTTTTTGTACAACTGATTGATGTTCTCAGCACTGTAAAACCCACGGTCCAATACCAATTTCACTTTGTTCAGATTCAAAAATTCAATGTCCCTGAGGAGCTTGTCGATGAGTTTGACGTCTGACAAATTCCCGGGAAGTTTACGATAATAGGCCGGTAATCCTGACTGCTCACCGAGCAAGAGTGCCAAATTGATCTGCGGAAGTGAATCCCCTTCCTTGTTCTTTCCGTATTTCGCTTGTTTGATCAGTTGCGAATAAGAGGAAATACTGGTGGTGTCAAAAGCAAGAAATTCCGTTTCCAATCGCCGTTCTGCTTGTCGCTTGAAAAATGTCATCTTGTCGCCTTCGCTTATACGGGTCAAGAGTTCGCTGGAGCGTTGAGAAGAGATATCTTGGCCATAGGGGTGTTTATGTGTGTGGTCCCATTTCTTGAAACGATACAAGTGCTTGCTTTCAAGAACCAGATAATAGACAAGGGATAACAGTTGTTCATGACAATCCGGAAAACAGTGCTGCATATCCTGTTTCACCCCGGTGATCTCACCAATCTGTTCCAGCAGATACACCCCACCATAGAACTGTCGAAGGCTTTTGGCAGTCGGAACAGGACCGGGGCGTTTGTCCTTTTTCGCCTTGTCCAACTGTTGTTGCAATCGGTACGTTTCATTTGGAATAAATTTGCCGTTCACGTTTTTTCCGATATATACCCGCTTGTGTGCGCCTCTTTTTTTCTCTGAATCCCAATAAGCTTCATCTTCAAAAACATATTCAGTCCCGTTGATAACTTGTGTTCCTTTTCTCACACATAACACCTCCATAGATATATATTATATCTATTCTATGGAAATGTCAATACCCCTATCTCCCTTTCGTTAACCTTTTCAGCCTTTCATAGATATAATTTTCCGGGACTGCAGGTTTTAAGGAAGTGCAGCTTGTTAACAATGTCAACAAGCTGCACTTCCGCTTTTTTTTTGGGTTGGAAAATTTGTAAATGTAGAGGTTCCCCTTGTGGGTGCCTTGATTATCTTCAGCTGATTATATTTGTGAAAAAAGCCACAACGTCCGGAATTGCTGTTTGAAAAGTTTTACCGTGGTCCATATCCGGTCCTATATACGTTTTTACTTCGATATTTGATAAATCCTGTGCTTCGTAGATATCGGCGGTATTGGGCCAAATATCAGCTGACAATTCACCCAAAATAGCAATAGCCTGATTCTTATAATCTTCATCAATATGGAAATTATCATCTGAAGAACCCCCATAAAGGAATCCCTGAGTGCTTTTTAACGCCTCAAAATTAAAAGCTTTCCCGGCCAATTCTTCCATATCACTGACACCCAGGGGAAATTGGACCGGGTATGCTTCGTGTTCAGCAATCGGAAGCATCGGCCAACCGTCACAATGTCCGGCTGAGAAAGCTTTGACTATTTCCGGATGGATCATCCCAAAACGATTCACAAACATTCCAGATGCTGAATAGACTTCCATTAAAATCTTTTCTTCAACAATAAACCCCATCTCTTCAAGTTTCTGCCTGAAATCTTCGACCATTGCGACCAGATGCATTTCCACTATGAC
>CAYUYU010000238.1:0-2513 GCA_964449405.1 uncultured Thermotogaceae bacterium | reverse complement strand
AAATATTATGATTTGCATGGGACTGGAATTGATATTCAAAGTGGTCTTAAGGAGAGTTTCGAAAAAGGAGCACAGTTAAATAAAGTGGCCAATCAAGTGGAGTTCATTGGGTTGGATATCATTGAGGCAAGGCAACGATTTAAACCGGAAATGTATGATATGTGCGTCTTCAACCCGCCTCATTATATTTCGGGCAGGGGAGAGACAGCCCGGGATAAGATCAGACAATTATCCAGGGCATCGGGTGAAACTTTGTTCGAACAGTATTCGGATTCCGTTTCTTTTTTGCTTAAGACAAAAGGACTCTTCTCCTGCGTTATTGCTCCAAATAACATGGAAGAGTGGATGCAAGCCTTTATACAACATCGATTATTTGTCAAATCAATCACTCCGGTTTACAGTAATCCAAATATCGATGCCCGGTTATTGTTAGTCAGGGGAATCAAGAACTCAAAAAGCAGCTTTGTGAAAATCAAGCCGGCTGTATTTTTAATGTAGAGCTTGCTTTTTCCAATCGGTCATAAAAGATTTTTATAAATGCCTTAATGAGAATCCGCTCATCCACCAAATCAGCGAAGCGATCTTGAAAAATTAATTCTCCGATCTTCTTTGATTCCTCTTTTAATCGTTCCGACAAGATGGTTTCAAAGGTTTCATAATCGAGAGAATCCACCCAGCGGAAAAAATCTTCCATCTCAATCTCCTGAATAGATTTAAACCAAATGCTTTGCCAATCGTATTTTACAGTTTTAACGCAATCGAAGAACTCTGAAATTAAGATACTGTAAAGCATATTTTTAATCTCACCGGCATAAGTGTAAACTTTCATATCCACACTTCTTTGACGGGAAACCCGTTGAACCGTGTAAAAAGAATCTTCTGAAACGGTCAATCTCAATTGATCGATGGAATCTAAAAGGGCATCCATTACTGCATCATCAACCTTGATGTTTTCAGGGTAACGGGGATTAAGAACGAAGCGTCTTGCTGCGTCTGCAAAACGAGCGGCAATGCCTACGCCTTTTCCAAGCCACATGGGCTTGACGCCTTTTTCGGTGGGAATTACTTGCAATATTTTTTTAAAGGGATCGGATTGAACTACTTTCCAAGCCTTTCCTGCCAAAATGAATCGTTGTGAAAATTCGGCTCCTTCCAATTTTTTCTGCGAAGAGATCGTTGCGTAATGGATCTGCCCAATTTCCTTTTTGCCATACAGGACTTGATACGTCTTTCCCGCATCAAAGACGCTGACAAATTCACCAATACCCGATCCGCTGAAAAGGTTGTTGCCAAGCGAACCCATTCTTATTTCATCTCCCCTAATGGAGAGATAGCCCTCTTTGTGTAATGATTGAAGAAGCCCACTGAGTTCAAGATGTCCGATTCCTTTGAAACTGAAGGCGTTTTTTAGAACGGACAAATCACTGAAATGGATTAAACCTTGAGAAAGTGTCATGGAGATAATCTGATGGGCGAGAATTTGAGGGTAGAATTCGATCATATCAATGGGTTCTACTCTATTATCAATAAGTAGTTGGATATTGGCGAACAAATGAAGGTGTTCGTTCATCAGTTTTTTTTCGTTTTCAAGTTCGGTGTTGACGTAAATCAAAGATTTTGCAACCCCGGACTTTCTCCCAGCCCTTCCCAATCTTTGCATAAATGAGGCTGCTGATTTAGGAACAGAATAAAAGTAGACATAAGCCACATCACCTATATCGATTCCCATCTCAAGGGTTGTTGTGGCAATCATCAACTTGAAATCCGGATGACACTTAAAGGTTTCTTCCGTTTCTTCACGGATTTGCTTTCCTATTGAACCGTGATGTAAAAGACATCTCACACCTTTTCTCGTGAAAAAGTGATTGAGTATTTCCGCCTCCTGTTTGCTTGCGGTAAATACAATGCCTTTGCCCTGTACACTGAGCATGCGATTTACATCCGAAAGAAGCGATTCCAAAGATTTCTTTCGAATCATCAGCATTTTTTTCCCGCTTTTTGAATCGTCAATATGGATTGTCTGTCTCTTGCTTCCCCCCTGAATCCACTGTAATACTTCTTCAGGATTACCAATAGTAGCGCTCATGGCGATTTTTTGCAGATCATGTTGACTAATAGCATTGAGTCTTTCTATTAAAGAAGCCAATTGAGCCCCTCTGGGTCCGTTAATCAAAGCATGTAGTTCATCGATGAGGATAAATCTCAGATTTGTAAAAAAACGTTGATGATCGATTTTTCTGGATATGAGCATCCCTTCAATGGATTCAGGTGTCGTGACGATGATTGAAGCCGACTTCAAGGCCTCTTTTTTTTCTGCAGGAGACACATCTCCATGCCAACAAAAGGTGGTGAGTCGAGTTCTTGCGGTTAATTTTTTTATTCTGGCGTAAATATCGTTGATGAGCGCTTTTAATGGGGCACAATACAACATAACGGGTGTTTGAGAATTATAGAGGGTTTCGTCCTCCATTAACAGAGATAAAACGGGTAGAAGAGCCGCTTCGGTTTTTCCT
>CAYUYU010000237.1:0-2526 GCA_964449405.1 uncultured Thermotogaceae bacterium | reverse complement strand
ATCCTATCCGTAGCCTTGGGCGCCAAAATCATCGAAAAGCACCTCACCCTGGATAGAAAACTGGGAGGTCCGGATGCCAAATTCTCCTTGAATCCTGAAGAATTTAAACAAATGGTTCATTCTGTCAGAGAAGCCGAAAAGGCGTTGGGTCAAGTTAGCTATGCATTAAACGATAAGCAAAAGAGAAGCCGAGAAACGGCCCGTTCCTTGTTTGTGGTCAAAGATATGCAAAAAGGAGAACCCTTCACAGAAGAAAACATCCGTTCTATTCGTCCTGGATATGGATTGCATCCCAAGTATTATTGGCAAATTCTTGGGAAGCGTGCTAAGGAAGACTTGGAAAGAGGAACACCCCTTAAGTGGGAGTTTGTTGAGTAAGACGCATCCCATCAATCATCTTTATTTATTTGGATCCTATACAAGAGATGAACAAACAGAAAACAGAGACATCGATATTTTGGTGGATTTGTCAAAGCCCGCAGGTCTTCAAATTATTCACCTGGCAAAGGAATTGGAGTCATCATTGGATAAAAAAATTGAATTTGTGTCAATAAATGGAATCGAAGAGAAGAAAACGAGATATATCAAAGAGGATTTGATTGATGTCTAAAATGTTTTTGTAAAGGATTTTGAAAAAAACTAAAAAGGAGTGAAAATATGGAAGCGACAAGAGTCATTAAAACAATCAGATCAAATGTACTACATGAATTGGATAAATACATAGGAAAAACCGTTGAAATAATTATTATCACCGACAACGAAAAAAAGGAAGCTCTATCTCAAAAAAGATCATCCTTGAAAGGATTTTATGGGGCTTGTCCAACAATTGGAGATGGAATGGAAATTCAAAAAAAATTAAGAAACGAATGGGACGATTAAATGAAATATCTTTTAGATACGAATGCGGTTCTTTACATCCTTCAGGGTAAAGGGAATTTTGATCTGCTTGAAGAAGATAGCATCATTCTCTCATTTATTACGATTATTGAACTCTTAGCATTTGCCAAGGAACAAGAAAAAGAGATTATCAAACAATTCTTAAATTATTGCGAAACCATTTTCATTGAGAACGCTTTGTTGGAAAACGTTATTGGAATTCGTCAAAAACTGAGGTTAAAAATACCTGATGCAATTATTGCTGCCTCAGCCAAAAAAGAACAGGCAATACTTGTGACTGCTGACAAAGAAATGATAGAAAAGGTAAAAAAAATTGGAATGGATGTTATCAATCCCTTAGATTAAACTAATTTACATATATACCCTCAAAAAACAACAGGGAGAAATCACCCCATTCAAAAGGCGCAAATCCGAAGAATCAAACATCGAAAACCTAAAAATCTTAGAGCAAATATACGATTACATCAGAATGCTGGATGGTGAAGACTATCCTGAGGCATTTATTGAAACAGAACATTTTAAAGTTGAATTTTCAAGGGCATCACTCAAACCAGATGGTATAATAGCGGATACCAAGATTATTTTAAAAGAGAAACAGAGTAAAAAAGCAGTGCAAAAAGCATGAAAAGAAATTAAAAATTGAAGTAATCCATCCGATTAAGAAGAAGGTGTATGCATGAAATACCCGGTTAAATTAAAAAAGAGTCCAATAAATGAGGTTTCATTAGAGCTGAGATTTAAGAGCAATTATCCTCCTGAAGCAGTATTTGGTGTTATATATTCTCATATTCAAGAACAGTTTTCCGCAAAACCAAAACCACATCCAATCATGCAACTACCTGAAAAAATAAGATTAAATGATCCTGCTTTACGTTATACCCCTTATTATAAATTAGAAAATCACGACATGGTTTTAAATATCGGACCCGAAGTTGTTTCCTTTGTCAATCGACAACATTATTTAGGATGGGAAGCCTTTTCAAAAATATTTTACAAAACATTTAAAAATCTGATTGATAGTCAGGTATTTAAAGACATTCATTCATTGAACTTACGCTATATTAATGTTTTCAAGGGAAATATTTTTAATCACATCAATTTAAAAATCATTTTTGAATCTGAAGATATTCATGATCAACCCATTGATTTTAAAACGGTATTATATAAAGAAAATTTCGAGAATTTTATTCGAATTGGAAATTCATTTGATATTGAAATAGAAGATCAGATAGTCAAAAGATCTATAGTTGATATTAGTTGTGAAAGCAAAATAGAAAAGAGAGAAACTTTCTTAAGAAATCCTGCAGATTTAATCGAAAAAGCTCATAAAATAGAAAAACAGATCTTTTTTCAAACGTTAAAGAAAGACTTTATTAAAACCTTTGAACCCATTTATGGAGGTGAATAATGCATAACACAACAGAAATACTAACCACCCTTATCCATAATTCATCAGTCAATGACAATGCTGACGAAAGAGAAACTAAAATAGCAAGTTGCTATGAAAAAAAGTACATATTCAATCCGGAACCAATTACAAAGTCCGAGCCGCTTGTTAAAACGACTATTCAAAAAAAAGTAAAACTCAAATTCCAAAAACCAAGAACATTAGAATTCTCTTCAGTTGAA
>CAYUYU010000236.1:0-2526 GCA_964449405.1 uncultured Thermotogaceae bacterium | reverse complement strand
AACAGGTGAAAATCAAAACCTACATCTGCAGAAGCGCAGACCCAGAAAGCAAAGGACGCGTGGAAGCCGTTGTCAAATACGCCAAAGGGAATTTCTCAAAGTACCGGGAATTTACAACCATTGAAGACTTTAATGCGCAATCGATGGCCTGGCTGGAAAGAACTGCCAATGCAAAAATACACGCGACCACCAAAAAAATACCGGCCGAAGTATTCTCCCAAGAATGCCAATACCTGCGACCGGTTCATCAAAAAATAACCATTAATACCAGTGACCCCATTATAACAAGAAAAGTGCACAAAGACAACACCATTCACTATCGATCCAATCGATATACCCTCCCCACTGATACCTATGAGCGGGGAAAAGAAGTTGAAGTGAAAATCCAGGCAGATACCCTCATGATCATTGATCAGCAGACGCAGGAACAGATTACCCAGCATCCGATTCATTTGGGAAAAGGGAAACTGGTTAAGAACACCAATCATCGCAGAGACCACCGGAAAAAGATTGAAGAGCTGCAACAAGAAGTTCTGGAAGCACTGGGCAAGAGTGAAACAGCCCGGACATTCCTGGAAACGATACGACAAGAAAAGCCCCGTTACAGCCGAGACCAATATCTGCTGGTGTTAAGAACCATCAAAAAGCGCACTCAAAGTGAGATCGACATCGCCTTGGATTATTGTGTAGACAGAGGACTCTACAGTGCGACCATCTTTAAATCCGTTATGGAGCAATTAGATCACCTGCCGCAGCCTGAAACACAAGCAGGCACAGAGACAACCACCGTAATGGATGCTCACTATCATACCCAGACGCAAACACGCGATATCGAAGAATACGAACGGTATGCGAGGTGATTGGATGACACAGAAAACACACATCCACAATCATCTCAAAACGCTGAGAATGCCCACACTAAGAGAGAACTTGGACCGATTGCTCATGGCAGCGGAAGCCGAAAAGATCAGCTATCAGACGTTTTTGTATCGGCTACTGACAACAGAGGTGGAAGCCAAAAGCGAAAAACAACGCCAGAGTCGCATCAAGCAATCGAGACTGAATGCAGACCAAACCATCGACCAGTTCGATTACACCTTTCAAACCGCTATCAGCAGACGCACCATTCAACAAATCCTGGCATTTGAATGGTTGGAACAAGCTTTCAATCTCCTGTTTTTGGGTCCTCCGGGAGTGGGAAAGACCTTCCTCTCCAATGCCATCGGCATGGCTGCAGTGAATGCCGGCTACCGGGTCATCTTCATCACCATGGATGAGCTCATGCAGACATTAAAAACACAGGAGGTGATTAAACGAAGCGAAAAACTGTTGAAGAAAATCAGAAGTGCTGATTTGGTGATTATTGACGAGTTAGGGTATCTACCCGTTTCCAAGATGGAGGCTAACCTGTTCTTTCAGTTGATTAGTGATTTCTATGAGAACCGCTCGATCATTGTGACATCGAACAAAGGGTTAAGTAAATGGGCAGAGGTTCTGGGAGACCCGGTGATTACAACGGCCATTTTGGATAGACTGATGCATCACAGTGAGATTTTCAATTTATCCGGTAAGAGTTACAGACTTGAAAATCGCAAGAAGATCTTCTCTGAGACTTAGAAAAAAGAGGATGAAATTTAGGTAATTTTATTGATCATTTTTTTTCCAAAAATATTTGACATTTACAGAAGCAAAGCTGCGTATGTGATTAACCTTATTTTGTCCGCCGTTATAGGCCCACCTCACTTCTGTCGGTAAGTAGTTAGAATCACATTTGAAAAAAAGAAAAGTGAGAAAGTTTGTATTGTGAAAATCAACAAAGTAGTTATTTTAAAAACTCCAGGAAATGATCAAGATCTACATTCGCTTGTTCTAATATGCTTTTAAGTGTTCTTCTGGCAATTTCATCATGCATCGGTTTAATAACGACCAGTTTCTTTGGTAAGTCTTTTTTTAGTTTTAAGTGGCTGCCTTTTTGAGAAACTTCTGAAAAACCCAATTTCTTTAAAATTTTAATGATGGTTTTTGGTGGTAAAATCGGATATTTTGATCCCATCAGATGGCAATTTCCATAGTTGTAACAAGTGTTTCTACATGTTCGATATCATGCGGTTCATCTTCATAATAAAGTTCTAACGCTTCTTTGAGATTACTGATAGCTTCTTCAATAGTTTTTCCCTGGGAGGCTACATTATTTTCTACACATTTCGAGATATACCAGTCTTCTTCTTTTTGAATTGGTACAGTTACTTTGATTTTCATATACTCGCCTTCTTTGGCTTCTTATGCTAATTATAGCACATTGATAGGGAGCTAAGCTTGGTTTAAACTGCAGGTGAAATCAGAATTTACCCGTACACATGGTGATTACCTGGCATTGAGGATATAATTTATAACATCCTGTCACAAATGGCATACGTTTCTCTGTCATGTGTGATAAGAATAACGACTCTCTTTTCCTTTTCCCGTTTGATAGCCTCAAGCACCTTTGATTTTGTTTCCTTATCCAGAGATGCCGTTGGCTCATCC
>CAYUYU010000235.1:0-2537 GCA_964449405.1 uncultured Thermotogaceae bacterium | reverse complement strand
AACTGTTACCTTGCACGCTGTCCGATGAGATTTCCAATGTAAAAACGGTTTGCTTTTGCGAAGGTGAGGGGGGTGGGCGCTCCCTTTTGATTATGAGACCCCCTTCCAAGGGTCGCGCATACTCTTGTATTTAAAAATTCTCTCTTTGTGATCATGTGATTCAACTCCCTGTTTTTTTATTACTGATTTTTCTTTGTTTTATAACTGTTAATGTTTCCTTATAGTTGACTGACATCATAATATTTTAACATATAGGGAGTTTATTCTTTTCTGTTTTCACTTAAGATTTCACTTTAAGTAAAGCATTATAGTTGATGTTGTTCATTGTAAAAAAATGTTTCCGGATGATCGGTTTTTTTATTAAGAAAGTTTTCTTCTGGAGTGTTTTTCTTTGTTGCATTTGCGGATGGTAGGATTTTTTCCCACAGGGAAAAGTCCAAGGTCAGTGTCTTTTCTGACCACGCATCGTTCATGCTTTCACCTTATATTGGGGCATTATTTTGCTTTTTTCCTGTGACCTTAGTGAATGCTGTGTAATTTCCGGGAATGATGTGGAAAAGGCTGAATTCTTTGATGTTATAATCAAGTTGTATGCCAAATATGAAAGGGGAAGAAGTGATGTACGATACGACGACTTTGAAACAGGGTTTAAGGAAACTAAAAAAAGGGGATCTGGCTGTTCTTGGGAAAAACCATGGAATTGCATCTGCTTACCAAATGAAAAAGGAAGATTTGATCATCGCACTTAACGATCTTTTGCCAAAAAAATTTGCCGAAGACATCATTTATTTTTCATCAAATGAAATGATGCTTTATTCGGACGGTTTTAGACAAATGTTTGAGGGGCTTGACCATGATCTTTTAAAGCAATCGCTTGATAAGATGAAGGACGATAATCTTATTCCGGATGTGTTTGGTGATAAGAATGAAAATATCTCTGTGGAAGAGGTGTTTAAAACTTTTGATTTAATGAAAAAAATGGTTGTGGATGATGATATCAATAATTTGAATTATTTAATCAATATGGGTTACGCTTTTCCTGTCACTAAAGATTATTATACAACGGTGAAATTGCCATCGGAGTTAAAAGAGGTGTTTAAAAATACAATGGAGAAAAGAGGCGATGAAATTTTTGACTATCAGTCACTTCAACTGTACATCTTTTCTCTGTCAAATCTTTATGGGGTTTGTTCCTATCATCAACTGCATAAGGTGTACAAGAAATTGACCGGCTCGTCTATGACACTAAAAAAGGTCAGAGACTATGTTTTGAAGTTCTCTGAAAAAGATGCTTTGTGCGCAGCGACGGACAATTATCTTTATAACACGGTCTTGAAAGAAGAAGAGTATGAATTGATCGTTGATTCGGATCTTAATCGAGACTATTACTTCCCGACAGAAGCGGAACTATCCGCTTACGGGTACGGTTTTTTTAGACCACAGGCCATTAAAATCTATGAAGAGTTAAAGGAAACTATTTTAAACCATTCCAAAATTGAGGATTTTTTTGATGAAGAATTTGTGAGTTATGCGGATGCTTTGGAATTGGAAGATGAGGATATTTTGGATTCTTTTGAATTCATTTTTGATGAGATCATGTTTTCTGCCAAAATGGGCTATGGGCTTTATGATTTGATAAAAGTCCTCGATAACGAAGCCTGCAAATTTGATTCATTGAAAGACATGAATCACGCCTATTCCCTTTATCTTCAATTGCAGGAAACTGCAAGAAAATGGCCGTTAAAAGGAGCTTTGTTTTCTGAGCTTTGAGTATCGTATGGAATACTTATAGATCATTCATAGGAATCACCCAGTTGTTCTGGTCTATTTTTACCAGATCATCGTAAAGGCAAACAATGCCTCCGGTTCCTTTTTTCATGCCTTTGATATTGTCCAGGACTTTGAAGTGTTTGAGAAAGTCTTTTCTCGGGGTTGTGGTTTTTTTGATTTCTACCGGGTAGAGGGTGCCGTTTTGTTCGATTAACAGGTCGATTACTTTGCTATCTTTGTCTCTGTAATAGTAAAGTGGGGGGTTGAGAGTACCGGTGTTGTAATAGCTTTTCAGGATTTCAGATATGAAGAATGTCTCAAAGAAGGCGCCCGCCATGGCTCCGGATTCAAGGACGTCGCTGTTGCTCCATCTCGTATAGACGGATTTTGTATCAAAGTCAATTAGGACCTACAAAAAATACAGGAGCCCACAGGGAGGGCTCCCATACACTATGATTTTTCTTTAAGTCTTTTCTTTATAGTTTTTTATGACAGAACCACCAGTCGTAGCAATTTTCAGAGCCTTTTCTTGCTTCTGCGTCTTTGACGTTGGATGCCGGTGGGATGATGACGTTGTCTTTGACCAGTTCATTTTCGGGCCAGTTTGCTGGAATGGCGACTTTGTTTTTGTCCGCAACTTGTAATGCTTTGAGGATTCTGTAAATCTCGTCAAAGTTTCTTCCCAATTCTTGCGGGTAATAAAGAATGGTTCGGATGAACCCTTTAGGATCAACGACAAATACGGCTCTGACGGTGTTGGTTCCTTT
>CAYUYU010000234.1:0-2579 GCA_964449405.1 uncultured Thermotogaceae bacterium | reverse complement strand
GGAAAACTACCCGGAACGCATAAACAAATGGTGGAACTCGTCGTTGCCAAAGATTCCGGCATACTGCTTGGAGGAACGGTAACCGGAGGCATCAGCGCAGGAGAAATCGTCAACATCATCGGATTCGCCATCCAAAACAACATGAGTGTCTACGATCTTCTCACAGCTCAGATCGGCACGCATCCCTTGCTGACAGCCCCGCCAACAGCCTATCCATTGATCAAAGCAGCGGAAATTGCGGTGAAAAAGCTAAAAAATCAATAATAATGATTGCACTGAAAAAAGGTCAATTTTGAAAACATATTCGCAAAATCAAGTATCATCTCACTTGCGGGCGGACACACTGAAGTGAACCCCTACAAATACGTGAAAATAGCATAAATAGGGACGTAGGGGAGCACCGATGTGTGCTCACGCATAACAATAGCTGTGACTTTTTTGGCAATAATCCCAAAAAATGGTTTTTTCAGGGGAATCATGATATGTCACTCTTCTCCTTCGACTCTTCGGCTATAAATGCCATTTCTTTTTCAGATAATACTTTTTCAATGTCGAGGAGCATGATGACCTTTTCGTTTAATTTTCCCATGCCCACAATGAACTCACTATCTCCATCAAACCCGTATCTGGGTGGGGGTTCAATCATGGCTTCTTCAAGCTTGATAACCTCTGAAACTGAATCCACAACGATGCCCATCTGCCGTTTTTTGTCTCCAAGGTTGACTTCGAGAACGACGAACACCGTTCTTTCCGTGTATTCTTTTTCATCCAGACCAAACTTCAGCCTGAGATCCATCAGCGGGATGATCTTCCCCCGCAGGTTGATGACTCCTTTGATGTATTGAGGCATCCTGGGTACTTCCGTGATTTCAGTTCTGCCAATGATCATCTGAACTTTAGTCACGGGTATGCCGTATTGTTCTTTGCCAAGTCGCAAGGTCAGATATATGCCGGCTTTTGCTTCCATTCTTTCACCTCCGAAGTAGTTCCGTTTTAAATCATAAATACTTTTTCAATAGTACTTTCAACTGTTCCAAAGAAACGGGTTTTGTGATGTAATCAGTCATGCCGGATGCCAGGCAGGTGTCTTTATCTTCTTTATACGCTTTTGCCGTCATGGCAATAATCGGTACTTGTGTATCATGTTGGCGTATCATTTTTGTTGCCTGATAGCCATTCATTTCAGGCATGACGACGTCCATGAGAATGAGCTCGGGTTTGTGTTCGCGATATTGCTGATATGCCTCTTTGCCATTTTTGGCCTGTAGGATTTGAAGGTCCTTTGAAAAAACGGCAAGAGCCGTTTGTGCATAATTCATGTTAATCAAGTTGTCCTCTGCAATGAGGATTTTTTTATTTTTAAAGGAAGGGGTATCAGTTGTTATTGTATGATCTGCTTTGTCGGAATCAAGTGATTGTTTTTTCTCACAGGGCAATAGCAGTTCGAAAGAGAATGTACTCCCCTTGCCATAAGTACTCTCGAGTTGTAAACTACTTCCCATTTTCTCCAACAGGTCATTGACGATGGCGAGTCCCAGTCCGGTACCGCCATATTCTCTGGTAGAAGACATGTCCACCTGTAGGAAAGGTTCGAAAATCTTCTCGAAATCTTCTTCCTTTATCCCAATGCCGGTGTCGGTGACTTCAAAGAGCAGCCTGGAAGTGCCATTTTGTCTTTCCAACTCTTTGAGCTTGAAACGAATTTCTCCCTGATCTGTGAATTTCACGGCATTCGAGAGCAGATTCAGCAAAATCTGTCTCAGTCTTGACCCATCAACGATAACGGTTTGCGGAACTGTTTCATCGATATCAACGAATAGGTCCAGCCCCTTTTTATCAACTGAATAGCGGATCACGGAAAGGGTTTTATCCACTAAAGTCGATAGATCCGTTTTTTCAGGGCGGAGCTGGAATGTCCGGGCCTCTAATCGAGAAAAATCTAAGATATCCTTGATGATCTCCAACAAGTTGTTGGCCGATGTCAAAACAACGTCTAAATATCTAAGCTGTTCGTCGCTCAAGGGCGTATTTTTCAGGATTTCACCAAAACCGAGAACCCCGTTCAGTGGTGTTCTCAGCTCATGGCTCATGTTGGCAAGGAAATCGCTTTTTACCTGATTGGCTTTTCTCGCCTCTTCCACACTTTCCATGAGTTCTTCGTTTAACGCTTCCATTTCCTCATTGGAGGCCTTGAGTTCCTCCTTTTGCTCTTTCAATGTGAATTCCAGTTCTTTCTGCTCGGAAATATTCACAGCGGATATGGCGATGAACGGGTCTTCTCCCGTTTCATTTTTAAGCAATATACCACTCATCAGCATAGGAAAGTCGTGCCCGCTCTTATGTCGATGCCAAATTTCCATTGCCGGAAAATTGCCCTTGCTTTTAAGCAGGTGCCGTATTTGCTCTTTGATTTGCTGCATTTGCTCATGCGTGTGAAAGAGAGTCACATTTTCTCCCATAACGTCTTTTGCGGTATAACCATGAATCCCGGCTAAGTAGTCGTTACAATAAAGAATTTTCCCTTGGATGTTCGTGATACAGGTTCCATTCAGGGCATTATCCGAGATCCTCTTAAATTT
>CAYUYU010000233.1:0-2585 GCA_964449405.1 uncultured Thermotogaceae bacterium | reverse complement strand
ACAAGTTTTTGATCGTTGCCAACAAGTACCAGACGGGCTTTGATCAACCGTTGCTTCATACGATGTATGTGGATAAATTGCTTTCCGGAGTTCAGGCGGTTCAGACACTTTCACGATTAAACAGATGTTATAAGCCATATAAAAAAGATACGATGGTGTTAGATTTTTACAACGATGTGGATGAAATCAAGGTTGCATTTGAACCCTATTATACGACAACGGTTCTCAGTGAGCAAACCGATGTTAACAAATTGAATGATTTGCAGGATGACTTGGATGCCATTCAAGTTTACAGTCCTGAAGATGTTGATGATTTTTTTAAGATTTACTACTCAAAAAACAGGAATCGACTTGAAGTTTTGATCAATCGATGTGCGGATTATTTTCAAAGAGATCTTGAAAAGGAGATTCAGGTGCTTTTTAAGTCCAATGCAAAGAATTTTGTCCGAACTTACGGGTATCTTTCAAAGATCATGACCTATTCTGATGACTATTGGGAGAAACTTTGGCTTTTTCTGAAACATCTGATTCCGAAACTAAGAATTATGGATGAGGATGAAGAAGAAAACATTCTTGAGGATATCGATATGGACAGTTACAGAATCAACCGGATTGGAACGACGAAGGTTTCTCTTGAAGTGAACGAAGGAATCATTGATCCCATTCCGGTCAGTTCAACCGGCTCTTTTACAGAAAAGCATTATGATACACTTGAAAATATCATTTCTGAGTTTAATCAACGTTTTGGTAATATCAATTGGGGGAGTGGTGTGGATAAAGATGAGGTTGAAAAGATACTGGTAGAGAAAATCCCAACGGAATTGAAGCAAAATCTCGATTTGCTGAAGTCCATCAAAAATTCAGATAAGGAAAATGCAAAAATCACTTCCGATGAAAAGGTCATGAAATTGATGCAGAACCTTGTTTTTACACATTCTGGCCTGTACAGGAAATTTTGCTCTGATGAGAATTTTAAGAAGCGATATCAGGAATTCGTTTTTGATATTCTTTTTGATGTGAGTCAACAGGATAATGGAACTGTTTAAGTTTCTGATATTGGTGGAGGGTTAAAGCTTTAAGATGCTATAATCTATTTACCGAGGGAAATATGTAATTCAGGAGGTGAACGAATGTACAGTTATACAGGCGTGTATAAACAAAAAAATCTGGATATGATTTACTGGAAATATCGGAATTTATAATAGATGGCAAACTTTTTAAACCCGACGAACCGATTAAATTCACGATCACTGAAGAGGCTGAGGGTTGGGTGTATGTTAGAGATGATTCTTTGGCTATCCGAGAAGGCGGGAGAACCCAAAAAGAAGCTATTAAGGAAGCTTTACTGATGGCAGCAGATAATTATGAAGATTTTGGATTTTCTGAAGAAAAAATGACTGAGGATGCGAAAAATCTTCAAAAAAAGTTCCGCAACTGGGAGGTTTACAGGATTGACCAGCAGGCACAGTAAGCATGTTTTTTTCTTCTTTTTTATATCCCTGAAAAAGTGTATAATCCCCAATAAATAAACAAAAAACGATTTTGGGGAATCCATATGAAAAAAGGCTATTTCAGTACGATCTTTAAAAACACCATCATTGATACCTATTACGGCTTGTGGTATTACTTTTTATATATTCTGGTTATTTATCATTTTCTTACTCTGTTAGTGATTATGCCATTCTTTGAGCATTTTATTATCCGACAACTTTTAAGTATGGAACATTTTTTGGCAGTTGGTGCGGGATATGGGATCCGTTTTTTGTTGTATATGGTGATCTTGTATCTGGAATTTGCCTTGTATATCTTGATTAGCGAAAAGATTTACAACAAGAAAAAGATCACGCTTGTCACCATTGCCAAATCGCTATTTGAGAGGGTTCGATTCGCCTTGTCCTTTTCCAACTGGCGGATTATGATCGTCTTTTTGATGATCTTTCCTTTTTTGAATTTGCCCCTTACTTCCACTCTCATTAAAAATCTAGACATTTCAGTCACCATCAGAGAATACATCAAAAGTCATCATATGCTATATATCCTTTCCATTGTGGTGCTGATCATTTTGGTCTATTTCAGTATCAAATGGTCATATGCCTTGCCCTATTCCGTGCTGCAGAAAAAGAGCGTGAAAGAAAGTGTATCAAAGACTCAAAAGTATTTGAAATCCATTTTCATCTTCCACCTCTTCTTTCTACTTTTGCTGTTTTCTGCCGGAGCATTGATCCTTCAAAGTGAAAAATGGTTTCTGAACGATTTTTTGCTGTTGAAAATTTTTGACGAAGACGTTATCATGATCATGACCAAGTTCTTTTTGATTTGCCTGGCGGTTGTGGTGGCTGTTTTCGTTATTCCCTTTTATTTTAATTTTCTCACCCATTTATATCATTCCAGAAAAGGCTATCCCTCTTATGTGGTCGATTTTAAAGGGATGAGCAAAAAAAGCTACACTGTGGTTCTCACCAGAAATATCTTCCTGCTTCTCATTTCTCTTGGGATGAAGCTTTTTGGTTTTTTCATTTTCCAGGCTATCATTTTTGAAAAAAGTAAGGTGATGGTTCATAGTGCTGGCGGGGAAAGCGGCCCCG
>CAYUYU010000232.1:0-2623 GCA_964449405.1 uncultured Thermotogaceae bacterium | reverse complement strand
TTTCACCAAGTATTTCTATGAGTTTAAGCCGTTGAGGCCACTGGCTGAAATTAAGACGGATATTTTGGCTTTGGAAGAGAAAGTATTGGAAACTGAAAAAAAGGTGTTAGAGTAATGGGAAGATTTAATAGAGGATCCATATGGAATAAATGGGATTTGCATGTTCACACGCCTTTGTCAATAATTCAAAACTATGGCGGTGACAATGAAGAAGTTTGGGAAAAATACATTACCGACCTGGAAAATTTACCCGGAGAATTCAAAGTACTCGGAATAAACGATTACATTTTTCTTGATGGATACAAAAAAGTTTTAGAATATAAAGAACAAGGACGATTAGCGAATATAGAGTTAATACTACCTGTAATTGAGCTTAGAGTAAACAAATTTGCCACCTTGGGAGATGAAGCTTGGAAGAAAATAAACTTGCATATTATTTTCTCCAATGAATTCACAACTGATGTTATTGAAGCTCAATTTTTAAATGCTATTCAACACTCAATTAAATTATCCCCTGATATTGACGGTGTTGATTTTCAAGGTGTAGCTACAAAAGATAATCTTCAGCAGCTTGGTAAACAAATAAAGGAAAGTGCAAATGTACCAATTAACAATACTGATTTAAAAGTAGGTTTTTGGAACATCAACTTTGACTATAAGGATGTTATGGATAAAGTTGAAGGCTATTTTAAAGGGAAATGTCTTACTGCAATTGGCAAAACAGAGTGGGAAGCAATGAGGTGGGAAGGTTCTGCTGCTGAAAAGAAAACCACAATTAATAAAGCTTTATTCTCATTTACCTCATTAGAAAACCCTGAACTCTATGAGAAACATTGCAATAAACTAAATGAGGTCAGGGTTAGAAGCTTTTTGCTTGATTGTAGTGATGCTCATTCATTTTCCACAGAAACAAATAAAAAGGACAGGATTGGAAACTCTTTTACTTGGCTGAAAGCGGATTTGACGTTTGAAGGACTTAAGCAAGTTGCCAATGATAAGAGCCGTATTTTTATTGGCGACACTCCACCATTATTACAAAGAATTGATAGTAAACCTACAAAGTTTATCAATTGCCTGACAATTGGGAAAGTAGAGGGCTCTACTTTAGGTGAAAAATGGTTTGAAGGTTTCAGTCTAGAATTCAATCCATCATTGGCAGCCATCATTGGTAACAAAGGGCAAGGCAAAAGTGCCATTGCCGATATAATTGGATTATTGGGAAACACACCTAACTATGATGATTTCTCATTTTTAAACAATGAGAAGTTTAGAAAGAAAAAACCTCATAAAAAGTCAGATCATTTTACTGCAAAATTGACTTGGCTGGATGGATCTGAAGATGAAACTAATTTATCTGATAATCCAGAATTAACATCTGTTGAAAAAGTAAAGTACTTACCTCAAAACTTCATTGAAAAACTTTGCAATGAAGATTTAAAGGATTTTGAAAGCGAATTGAGAAATGTGATTTTCTCTCATCTTTCTGAATCAGATAAACTCGGAAAGGGAAACCTGGATGAGCTTATCGAATTTCAATCTGAAATCATCAATGAAAATATTGAAGAAGTAAAAAGTAAGCTTCAAGTTCTCAATAAAAGGGTCATTGACCTTGAAAAGAAAAATTCAGATGCCTATAAGAAGTCCTTAGAAGAAAGATTAAAGGAAAAGGAAAACGAACTAAAGGCTCATGACGCATCAAAACCAGACCCTGTAGAAGCACCCACAGACGAAGAAGCTATAAAAAAGAACAAGAAAGTTACAGAACGTATTTCTAAGATACGTGAAGAACTAAATAAGTTGGAGGGGGATATTGAATCCGCTCAGAAATCCCTTTCCAACACTAAAATTGATATTGCTGAAATTGAAAAAACACTTCAAGCAATAACATCTCTTGAAAAGCAGGTTGAAGAGTTGAAGTCGGAAATACGCCCTGTATTTGATAAACATTCTCTTGACCTAGATAAAAGCATATTCCTGACAGTTGACAAATCGGGGCTTGAGAAGGTTTTGGAAGAAAGGCAAAATCAATCCATTAGCTTAAACGAGTCTTTGACAAATGAAAGTAAGAACGGTTTTATAGATAAAAAGACAGCACTTAAAAAAGAACTCCGGGAACTTCAGGAAAAGCTTGATGAACAATCTAAAACTTATCAAAAATATTTAGATATCAAGAAATCTTGGGAAGAAAAACGGCAGTTGATTATTGGAACAGAAGACAAAGAAGGTTCAATATCCGCTCTTAAAAGTCATTTGCAATACTTAGATGAAAAACTTTCGTCTGACTTAAATCAGGCTACAGAGGATCGGAAGAAGTTAACAAGGGAACTGTTTGAAAAGAAGGAAGAGATAATAAGACTTTACAAGAAGCTTTTTGAGCCTGTAAGTTCTTTTATTAAAAATTACGGCACCTTGTTATCTGACTACAAAATTGAATTGGATGTAGATTTCAGGATAATCAACCTGACTGAAAAATTCTTTGATCATGTTAGTTTGGGAAGCAAAGGTAGTTTTATTGGAAACCCTGCCGGATATGAAATACTAAGCCAACTTATAGAGAACCATGACTTAAAAACATCTGATGGAATAATAAAATTCTTGGATGACATAATTCTACATCTTCAAA
>CAYUYU010000231.1:0-2658 GCA_964449405.1 uncultured Thermotogaceae bacterium | reverse complement strand
GGATGTGTGGGATCATGCCAGAAGTGAAAAGGAATACAGGCCAATCTTGAAGGAAGATATCAGAAGCGAGTTTGTGTTGGTGAAAGAAACCATGATGAATGACAGGGAAATGGGTATTCTTGGGGTCATTATGGAGATGGAAGAGAAGGTATTGGAATCTCTATAGGCAGGGCAGGTTGGATGACAAAATGGCAGGATGGGTGGGATCCCTTTAGGGGGTCCTGCCTGTTCGGGGAAAGATGAAGAAATAATCAGGTTTTGCACACAATGCATTAAATGGTTATAATGTTGATTTAGTGTGGTTCAGTGTGCAGGATTCTAAGGCGCGAAAGGTGTAGAAATCGCATGAACACTGATTTGTCTTTCATCACAAACGAAAAAGACCAGAACCTCAAAAGAAGATTTGCAGCCTTGATCAAAGATACGTCTTTTTTTGATTGTTTGGTTGGGTATTTTTACGCAAGTGGGTTTCATGCGATTTACCCGTCCTTAGAAAATACTGAAAAGGTCAGGATCCTCATAGGGATAGGAACCAGCAGGCAAACTTTCGACATGATGGAAAAGGCATATTTACAAACTCAACAGATGCTTGAATTTTCTCACGCAGAAACAAAGCAAGAGGTTGAAAAGCTTGTAGAAAGTGAAATGACGGACTCAGAGGATAGCCAAAGCGTTGAAGAAGGGGTGCGGAAGTTCATTGAATGGATTCGTGAAGGCAAACTTGAAATCAGAGCTTTCCCTTCCCAGAACATTCATGCAAAGCTTTATATCATGACCTTCAAAGAAGGAGACAGAGATATCGGACGAGTCATCACTGGCTCCAGCAATTTTACGTGGAAGGGTTTGGTAGATAACCTCGAATTCAATGTTGAATTGAAAAATAGGAGTGACTACGAGTTTGCAAGGAATAAATTTGAGGAACTTTGGCGGAATGCTGTAGATGTCAGCGAAAAATATGTCAGGACCATCGAAGACAAAACTTGGTTGACGCAAGAAATTTCTCCCTACAAGCTTTATCTTAAATTCCTCTACGAGTATTTCAAAGACGAACTGAGCCAAACCGAGGAAGTTTTTGTAAAATACCTTCCCCAAGAATTCAAAAAACTCGAATACCAAGAGCAGGCAGTCCTAAACGCAAAGAAAATACTTCTCGAATATGGAGGGGTGTTTATTTCCGATGTCGTTGGTCTCGGGAAAACATATATCTCTGCGATGCTTGCTGGGCAGCTTGACGGGAGAACATTAGTTATTGCTCCTCCAGTCTTGCTCGAAAAATCTAATCCCGGATCATGGCCAAATGTGTTTTCTGATTTCAGAGTACATGCGGATTTTGAATCGATAGGCAAATTAGATGATCTTTTAAATAGAGGGACTGATAAATACACCAATATCATTATCGATGAAGCACATCGTTTCCGAACTGAAACGACAATGACTTACGAGAAGATGGCAGAGATTTGTCGTGGGAAGCGAGTCATCTTAGTTACAGCTACACCATACAACAATACGCCGAGAGATATTCTGAGCCTTCTAAAGCTTTTTCAAAAATCAAGGAAAAGCACAATTCCGAACCTTCCGGATCTGGAATCCTTTTTCAGTAAACTGGAAAAAAGACTGCAGAAACTTGATAGGAAGAAGAATTATGAAGAATACATCAACGCAGTAAGGGAAAATGCTCGGGAGATAAGAGATAAGGTCCTGAAATACCTTATGGTAAGACGAACGAGAGCAGAAATTGAGAAATATTTCAACAAGGATATTAAAGAGCAAGGGTTGAAATTCCCCAAAGTTGAAAAACCTGTCCCCTTTTTCTATGAGCTAAATGGAAAAGAAGATGTGGTATTCAATCAAACAGTCCAGTTGATTGCTAAAGAATTCAAATACGCAAGATATATGCCCATGCTGTATTACGAAGGGAAGTTAGACCAACTGGAAGAGCAATCTCAACGAAATATGGGCAGATTCATGAGAATCCTTTTGGTGAAACGGCTTGAAAGTAGTTTTTTTGCCTTCCGAAACTCTATCGACAGGTTTATGCATTCTTATGAGTTGTTTTTAGAAGAACTGGAGAAGGGGTCTGTATATGTTAGTAAGAAGCACTCCCAAAAGGTTTTTGAGTTATTGGAAAATGATAATGATGAGGCAATACAGAAATTACTAGATGAAGGCAAGGCGGAAAAGTATAAAAGTCAAGACTTCAGAAAGGAACTCAAAGATGATTTAGAGCATGACCTTGCGGTCTTACGTGAGATCAAGGCTATGTGGCAAGATGTCAAGCGGGACCCGAAGTTTTTAAAATTCAAACACGAATTGGAGAAGCATAAGGCACTTTCGAAAAATCACGTAATTATCTTTACGGAATCCAAAGAAACGGCAGAATATCTTTTCAAGAATATCAATGAGGTCGAACCAGGAAAGGTCTTGCTTTTTACGAGTGAAGTTGGGGAATCGATACGTGACAAAGTTATCGAAAACTTTGATGCACGAGCACGAAACAAGAAGGATGAATACCGCATCCTCGTATCGACAGAGGTCCTTTCTGAAGGAGTGAATTTACACCGATCAAATGTCGTTGTAAATTATGACATTCCTTGGAATCCCACAGATCGAGCCCCTAAACTGCTGTAAAAAGGTCGTCTGAAACAGGCGGCAGTCGGT
>CAYUYU010000230.1:0-2662 GCA_964449405.1 uncultured Thermotogaceae bacterium | reverse complement strand
GTGCTTATGAAGTCAAATCAGTACGAGATAGTCTTGCCAGGCTAAAGGATCAAATCAGTGAATACTTAAACGTTTTTGCTGCGGTTAATGTAATATCCGGAGAAAATCATCTGCAGCAAGTATTTGATATGGTCCCGGATACAGTGGGTGTTTTGCGATTAACCGAGAGAAACCAAATATCCACACTGAGGAAACCTCTTATTGATGTTAAGCGGACTAAGGCATCCGCAGTTTTTGATTGTATAACACTTAAGGAGGCAGAGTTAGTACTATATAAATATGCTATTAATATTCCAAAGGTACCCAATACCAAAATGTATTGCACTTTGCGGGATTTATTTTTGGGCCTCTCCTCTGAAGAAGCACAGAAAGGTATGGTGGAGGTATTGAAAAAAACCAGAAGTTTGGCTCCAATGAAAAGTTTGGTGGCTAATTTGCCTGTTTCGCTGAACGCACTCGTTTTTTCTGCGAAGTTTCGAAGGCAAGACCATTCTCTTCTTATAGAAACTCTGAATACGCCAATCAAAAAAGCAATGGATTGGAGATAATGTATATGTATTACCCCTATTTTCGAGGGAAACAATATGAGCTTATCACCATCAGAGAAATGGCACCATTGCTTTCTAAAAAAAGCTTTGTTCCTATTGTTGAACCAGTGAAAAAGAACCTTAAGAATGTTCAGAACGCTTTAGATTCGATTATCTCCAGCGATGGGAAAACAATCCTCATCCTTAACCCTCAACATGGTGATTTCAAGAAAAACAATTCAATAATACTCGGCTCAATTGATAGCTTTTATTTAGGTTGCCCAAATATACTTTGGGGTATTTTGCTGAATGAAAACACAACGCTTACCGAAATATTGGACTTAATTAAAAAAGTATCAGGCAGGGAAATTGCTCTAATCCACAATGGCTTTTCTGATGGAAAAAGTCTTGCGCAAGTCACAAGACAATATGGCAACATTAATACAAGTGTGTTTGTTGATAAAGCTTGTGGTAAATTGTACCAGAAGCATTTCCAGAAACATAAAGTTCGGGTTCTTATTCGAGATGGATTTCAAACACGCCGAAACCGAGATCATCCTGATGCTCCGGAGTTTTTTTCTGACTTGCATGCAACGTTTGAGATGGAGGGCATGACCGGTTTTGGTGACTTTCTTATTGTTGGTGATGAGTACTCAGAAACTGGAGGGCCAGCATACACTATAGCGATACATATCACATATATTGATAGTGAAAAAGACGAGGCTATGTATATAAAACATTTCAAGTCTGATCGTCAAGATACCCCGAAGGACCCAGCAGGCAAATTTGCAGAAGCGCTGGGAAAACTAATAGCAGATGTTGATTCAGGTAATTCTATGATCCCCAAAACTGAAGCACTAGAAGAATATCATGCATTGCATGACAAAGGCCATTATCCTGGATTAGGCTATGTGAAGAAATTGTCTATGAAGCACCATATAGAGGTATTTTCTTTGTATTTCTAAAATGAAAGAGTGTCTTTTCAATGAAGTGCTGTGCTAAGTGCATTGGGGATAAACGTCTATCAAGCCGTATATCTGAAATCAGTATGGAAACCGGAGATTGCGGTTCTTGCGGATCCCGTGATCAGGACTTAATCTCGCCACTAGAATTGCAAGAGTATTTTGGGCCTCTTATTGGTATCTATACATCTGATGAAAATGGTCTACCTATTCTTGATTGGCTTAGAAAAGACTGGCTTCTGTTTCCGGACTTGGATGATCAATCCGCAAGTGAGTTAGTGTCTGAAATCTTGAACGATGATAACATAGTTACAACTAGGTATTCGCCTTCTGAACCAGATCACAAAGAACTGCAAGACCCTTGGGACAAACTTATTGACGATTTGATGTATAAGAACAGGTATTTTCTGAATACTGATTTCAATTTTGGTCGTTTGGGTGGTTTGCTGTCTCATATTGAATATGAGATAAATGATGAAAATTCAACATGGTACCGTGCACGCATCGAAAAAGATGAACATCTCTATAAAATCTCTGAGATGGGAGCTCCACCAAAACGAAAAGCCACTCAAGGGCGTGCAAATCCTGCGGGGATCCCATATTTGTATCTTGGTTCTGCTCTCAAGGCTGCAGCTGCAGAAGTTCGTCCAAATCCTGGTGATATTGTCTGCATTGCTGAATTTCAACTAAAAGAAAACTTAAACCTGGTTGACTTGCGTAATCCACGGCAATTGATTTCGCCCTTCCTGATTGGCGATGAAACAATGCTAAGCACTCTGCGTGGAGGAGATATATCATTCCTTGAAAACTTAGGTCAGCAATTAACTATCCCTGTTTCTCCTGATGCTGCTGCTATTGATTATACAGGCAGCCAATATCTTTGTGAGTTTATTAAAAAATCGGGTTATGATGGGATCGTTTACTCGAGTTCAGTAAGCGATGGAGTTAACATGGCTTTGTTTTATCCTAATTTAGCCGAGCCCAAAAAAGTGAAAGAATACAGGATAGAAAAAGCAGAAGTTAAGTTGAGCCTCTATAAAAGAAAATGAGCTTCGCATAATTTATCCAAAAGCCGATTATGAAGCCCGCGTCTCATGATGATTGCATCAAGAAGCGGTGCTATCAGTCGTGGGGTTTGAAGTTGGATACTTTGGCCAGTTCTTCGAAGAGTTC
>CAYUYU010000229.1:0-2698 GCA_964449405.1 uncultured Thermotogaceae bacterium | reverse complement strand
TGTCATTTTGGCGGCATAATTGATAAAAATCGTTATAGATTGTTTCAAAAGATATTTTAGTATTTTTTCCCATAACATTTAGAACTGAATTTGAAAAGTGTTCCGGCGCTAATTTTAAATATCCGCTGGTGTGATTAAGGGTTAAGCTCTTTAAAAATTCTTTCCCGTTCGTCTGATCAGAATAGATCAGATCGGGTCTTATCCCGGATGAAACAAAGACATGCTTAACTCCTTTTATTTTTGATACTTCTTCCAATAAATCTATATATTTCCTATGATTTGGTTGTAACATTTCGCACACATTCGGAAATAAACATCTTTTGTTTTTACAAGGTCCCGTTTTTATTTTTTGTTCGCATTCATATCCATACATATTTGCCGTAGGTCCGCCAAGATCCCTAATGGTGCCATTAAATGCATCACTTTCTGTTAAGTTGGTCACTTCTTGAATGATAGAATCAATTGATCTAGATTGGACGGTCCTTCCTTGATGAAGCGCGATAGCACAAAAATTGCATTCACCATAACAACACCTGTGTGTAACAACCGTTGATCTCACAGCTTCTAAAGCGTGTAATTTCTCATTGGAAGTCAAATTAGGATGGATTTCTTTGTTATAAGGTAGCGAGTAAACATGATCTATCTCCTTTTGTGTTAATGGTCTTGAAGGAGGGTTCTGAACAACATATTTTGTGCCATCGGGTTGATACATCCCCATTTTAAGTGAAGTGGTATTGGTTGTATAAAATAGTTTGTAAGCGCTGTTGTATGCCATCTTATCAGTTGTAATTTCCTCGAAGGAATTCAGTTGAATATACTCCTCAGGAATTTCATCATGCTCGGTTGTATAAAAAGCCGTTCCGTCAAGATATTTGATTTTTTCAAAGGGAACACCTCTTTTTAGGAGTGTGATAAGTGAAATCAAAGTTAATTCTGACATACCAAATACCAAAAGATTCGCTTTGGAATCCAACAAAATCGAATGCCTAATCTTATTCTGCCACCAATCATAGTGGCCAAAGCGTCTTAAACTGGCTTCCAACCCCCCAATGACGACAGGAACTTCTTTAAAAAGTGATTTCACCCAGTTTGCATAGACAATCACTGCTCGATTGGGTCTTTGATGAGCTTTGTAAGCATAAGCATCTTTTTTTCTGGGTTTACCCGAAGCAGTTGTATTTGAAACCATTGAGTCTAAGTTTCCCGATGTGATACCAAAGAAGTATCTTGGGGGAGGGTATAGTAAAATGTCCTTTTCGGATGCTGGTTGAGAAAGAACCAACACCTTCATATTTAAATTTTCCAACAACCTTGCCACAATTGCAACACCAAAAGAAGGGTGGTCAACATATACATCACCGGTTATTAATGTCACATCCGGCTGTGACCATCCGATCTCTTGAAAAGATTTATGGTCAACAGGAATAGTCCATTTACTTTTTGTCATTACCAACCTCTGAAGGTGTGTAATAATCCTTTTCTTTTTCCAATATCTTTTTTAATTTTTTTCTACATCTAAGAAGCTTCGTCCCCACAGTTCCAATGGGTATTCCCATCTTCTCAGATATCTCTTTATACTTCATCCCTTCAGCAGATAACAAGAGCATCTCACGACAATCTTCTGGCAATCTTTGTAAAATCTTCTTATATTCTTCTATCTTAATCTCTTCTATCGCCAAATCAAGCGGGTCATCTGATTTTTCATCCTCTGTGATTTCAAGGAATGAATTGTCACCTTCACTCCCCATTTCCGCATCCAATGCAACAGTATTGGAATCCGCTCTCTTCTTGGCATTCCTTTGTCTATGCATATCAATGGATATATGTGCTGCTGTTGTAGCCAAAAAAGCTTTAAGGTTTTTAACCCGGCTTAAATCTTCAAAAGCCATTCTTAAAAAAGTTTCCTGAACAATATCATCTGCTGAGTCCCTAAAATCCGGATATTTATAGCCAACAACCGCTTTTAGGTATTTTCCATATCTGTTGTAAATCTCTTCCCAAAACTTCTTTTCCCCAATTTTCTTTCTTTTTTTTATAAGTTCTTTATCATCAAGATTGTGTATTCTTTTTCCTATAGTTATGGGCATATCAGCACCCTTTTCGCATATTTTTTAATCGTTTCTCACACTTATATTGTACCATATAATGACATATGCGATTGGCTATCAGAAAGTAATTTTCTTTTTTTACTACAAAAGCTGATGGGTTGATTTGTATTACAAAACGCTGCTGTGCAAAATACACATGATAGAGCAACCACCATTAAGAAAAGCCTTACTTTCAACGATAAATTTTTTTTCATTGTTACGACCTCCAACAATAAATATCCTTTTGTATCTGGCTTGTCGCATGAGGTTGTAATTATTTAAAAAAATCAATTTCAGTTTCTAATCGAACACCGGTTTTCTTTAAGATACATTTTTGGAGATAATTGATAAGGGTTTTCACGTCATCAGCAGTGGCATGGTTTTTGTTGATAATAAAACCGGCATGCTTTGATGAAACACTTGCGCCACCAACTGTATAACCTTTCAAGCCAAGTTGCTCAATTTCATATGCAGGGTAAAAGTCCTTGGAGGGTTTTTTAAAAACACTTCCTGCAGATGGATAGTCAAGAGGTTGTTTTTCAATACGTTTTAATTCATATCTCTTCATTTCATTTAGTATATGTTCCTTGTCTCTTTTTTTCAAACTCAAG
>CAYUYU010000228.1:0-2709 GCA_964449405.1 uncultured Thermotogaceae bacterium | reverse complement strand
TGGTCAGAGAAGACACTGACCTTAGAGTATTTTGCTGGTGGCAAAAACTCTGTCCACCCGCAAGTGAGATGATACTTGATTTTGAGAATATGTCTTCAAAATTGACCTTTTTGCAGTGCAATCTTTAAATTGCATACGAGCGTTTTTTTGTGCGTTTCCAACAAGTCTGTTACATTGTAAAAGACATTCACAGCATAACTTATGCTCTCCGACTGCGCTTTAAAATATCACATATTTTTTTGTCATCATTAGCGATATATATGCTGGGTGCTTGTAATTTTGAGATCATTTTTGCCTCCATCACAAGCTTCAGCGTTTAGTTCTTATTCGAGCCAAAGCCTTCCAGTGGATTCAAGTCTCTGGAGAACATCATACAGTTGTTGAGGTTGTCAGAAAAGCGTTTTAAATAGAAGAAGATGAGTCTCAACTCGAACAGAAAGCGTTTGTGTTTTTTTAAAGTCAGATGGCACCCACAATTAGAACTAACAGGGGCTGAAAAAATGGGATTATGTAGTCGAGGAGAATCGAGACGGTTTTTCCGCCATGTTTACATTTGGAGCTTCGGATGTATACCGGGTAATACCGATTGACTGTTAAAATGTTTCCTTGGTAGAAACCGCGGTGGTATAATATCAAGATTAAAGCCCCAAAAAGAAGGAGGAATAACCTATGATATCTAATTGGAAACGTTTGGCTATGATTATCAGCATGGTTTTTATCCTGATAGGAACGACCTTTTCTGCAACCACCTTTCACCCGGTGATTCAGGAGTTTCAAGAAATGATCGAAGGAGATCCGGAGCTTTTCATGCTTTTTACACAAATGTTTGAACAAATCCCCTCCAATCCGGAATATGAAATGGACCCTGCCGGAAATCCCCAGGCAAAAGACTACAAACAGATGCTCGAGTTGATGAACGACGTTTTGACCCAAGCGCCTGAATTCAATCAAACAGGATTGGTGGGATTTCCAATCAACGCTATTTTGGATTGGCCCATGGGGACGCCAGCAGGCACCACGGCTTTTTTGAATGAGAAAGTGAATCACCAGTTAAAAAAGATTTTAACCCAATGGGCAGTCTTTTTGGGATCTCCTGATTCGCGATATGTGCTCAATGACGATCCGGAAAAAGGATGGTTTGGACGTGATGCCATGGAAGCTATGCCTGCTTTTGAAGAAAACTTCAAATGCGATCCCAGCCAGCCCTATCATGGGTTTGATTCTTGGGATGACTTTTTTACCCGTGAATTTCGTGAAGGCAGGCGTCCGGTAGCAAGCCCTGACGATGATTCAGTAATCATCAATGCCTGTGAATCCGCCCCATACCGAATTGCGACAAACATTCAACTCAAAGACCGCTTTTGGATCAAAGAACAACCCTATTCGCTCTCACATATGCTGGCGGGAGATCCCCTAACAGAACTCTTTGAAGGAGGAACGCTTTATCAGGCTTTTTTGAGTGCCTTAAGCTATCATCGCTGGCACAGTCCTGTGAGCGGCACCATTGTCAAAACACGTCTGCTGGATGGCTCTTACTATGCCCAGGCATTATCCAAAGGGTTTGACCCGGCAGGTCCCAATGAATCCCAGGCATACATCACACAAGTCGCGGCCAGAGCTTTGATTTTCATCGAAGCAGACAATCCGGATATCGGGCTCATGTGTATCATGTTTGTGGGTATGGCAGAGGTCTCTTCCAATGAAATAACGGTCTATGAAGGCCAACATGTGAATAAAGGCGATCAATTGGGCATGTTCCACTTTGGCGGATCAACACATGTGCTGATTTTCAGGCCGGGAGTGAACCTTGAATTTGACTTGCACGGACAAACACCGGGACTGCATTCTGAAAATATTCCCCTTCGTTCAAGAATTGCGACTGTATTAGGCGAATAAACAAATTGGTTTTCAAAGGGACAGGGTGAAATGCACCTCACCCCGTCCCTTCTGTTTATGCCATCATTATCACATTGAAGCGAGCAAGAATTTATTACGAGTTTTTTCAGAAAAATAATCAGCAATGAAACTATGGCCATTGAAAAGCGTTGTTAAAGATGCTTAGAAATAGCATATGTACTATTTATACGACTACAAGTATAATATACTTGACTTCTTGTAAAGTATATGGTATATTATGTCTGAAATACCATACTACTAACAGGGGGAATAAAAATGACGTATCAAATCGCAAGAACACTAACAAGGATACTTTCCGGTGCGGCTCTTTTAATCATTTATCTTGTACAAGTCACCAGTAGGTATCAATCAGGGGTTTTAGCCATGAATGAATTACAATCTTTGGCCCAACTGATGCTGGTGTTTATCGGGATCGGCATTGGGGTGACCATTGCTGCGGAAATTGTATTTCATATTCTCTTCTCAATTGGATTGGCTGTGAAAGAAACTGTAAAAACGGGGTCCTGTGATGATAAGGAGATTGAAAAAAGCATTAATCAGGAATTTGTGGAAGATGAAATGGCGAAACTGATTGACCTTAAATCGCTGAGGGTTGGCTATATTACCGCCGGGATCGGATTCATAACCTCACTGGTTGTTTTGGCACTTGATTACTCTGCTTTTCTCGTGTTCAACATCTTTTTTTGTTCCTTTTTTATTGCTGGACTCATGGAGGGATTTGCCCGAATCTTTTACTATAAAAGAGGGTTATAAAAATGAGTAAACAATTTGAGATTACCAATGATATCCGTA
>CAYUYU010000227.1:0-2722 GCA_964449405.1 uncultured Thermotogaceae bacterium | reverse complement strand
TGACAATAATTGAATCGTAAGTAATTAACGTATAAGTTAAGAAGGAGATATCATTTGGGTTTAATTCTCAAAAGAAAAAAGCAACAATTTTTCATTTTTAAGTTTTTCAACGCTTTCATCAAATCCCGATTTTGAAAACAGACAGTAATAGGGTGTTTTGTCACCGTAAAAGAGATAACTACTTCGTTTCACCAGCGAATGATAATCTTCCAATGAGACTTTTTTCTCCCGCCATTTACATTCGCATAATAGGACATTTTCTTCATCATAGGCAACGATATCCATGTCGTAACTCTGGTCTTTTGTTCCAGGAACTTTGCCCCAATGTTTGCCAATTTTTTCAGGGGTAAAGGGTAGCATGCCAGGATTTTCTTTTATGAGTTGCATACAAAAGCGTTCAAACATGATTCCCAGATGATTTTGTATTAGAGGATAAACACGCTTGTAAGTCTTTTCGCTGTCAAATTCAAAGGCAGAAAAATATCGGTCGATGATATTGAAGTAAAAATTATAATAATGATCGGAGTTTTCGTATTTGGCATCTCGCTTTTTTCTTGAAAGAATGGGATCTGTCTTTTCAATGATTTCGTACGCAACTTCCAGTTCTTTGAGATATTTTGAAAGGGACGTGTTTGTAATTTGTGTCTTGTCTTTCAGTTCCGACAGTTTTTTTCTTGAACCGCCAAGGGCTTTAAGGATAGAAAAGTAAGATTTATGTTCACCACCAAATTCCCGTATCATGATGTTTTTAGCCTCTTCTTTAAAGGGGGCAAATTCATCAACAAACAGTTCGTATAAGGCTTCTTTGATTGGTTTTCCCTCTTCAAATGCCAGCAAGTATTTGGGAACTCCGCCCACCAGCATGAAAATTTCAACAGCCTGTTGTTGTGAATATCCAAAGGATTGGAGTATCCTGATTGACTCATTAACAGAAAAGGGGTTAATTTTTATGAGAAAGTCATTCCTTCCAAACAAAGGGACCTTTTCATCGATAAAAGTCTGTTTAAGCAATCCCACATAAGAGCCAAGGATAAAGACTTTTGTGGTTGCCTGCGTTTCATCCCAGGCATGCTGAAGGGCTGAGAATATGCTTTTGTTGATCCTGCTAAAATTTTGAAACTCGTCAAACACGATATACCGCTTGGATTGAAATAAATCAGAAAAACAGTCGTACCAATTGGTATAAACCGCTTTGGAAAACATTGAACTCAATTGTAACAACGATTGTTCTTCACTCAGAGTCTCAACAAAAAAGTATAGAAACTGATCGTCAGCTTCCTTTTCAAAGGCCTTTTGCATGAGCGTCGTTTTACCAATGCGTCTTCGCCCATAGAATACAACCATCTGTTTTTTGTCTTTGCCTTTTATCTTTTCGATGAAGTTCATTTCTTTTTTTCGATTGTAGAATTTCATGAGAATCTCCTGTAATATAATTTCTAATAATATATCCGACAGTATATTACTGAACAGTATATTATATCATAAATAGTGTTTGGCATGAATTTTGAAGTGATTTGTTAAAAATATGTTCTCTGGTAGTTATTTTGTTTTTTTAAGCGGATATAGTATAATTTGGATTAGTATAATCCAAATTATACTAAATAATATTACCCAAGGTGATAGCATGCTATTTTATGATAGAAAAAAAGAAACAAGGATGTTTGAAGTTTTTTTTGATGCTCAAGATTTCAAACTTTTCATCCTGTATGGGAGAAGAAGGGTAGGTAAGACATATCTCCTGAAACATTGCACGCAAAACCGAAAAGGTATTTTCTTTTCTGGAAGACAAATTTCCAGTGAATTGCTTTTGGATTTATTTTCGCAGGAAGCAGGAGAAATGATGAAGATGAAAGGTATTCATTTCCAACACTGGGAAGAAGCCTTTGATTTTGTCTTTACCAACTCAGAAACAATCCACTACTTGATTTTGGATGAATTTCAATACCTTGTTGAAGCAGCACCGGAAATTCCATCGATTCTTCAAACTCTGATTGATCATAGAGATACAAGTTTGAAACTTGTTTTATGTGGCTCCAGCATCAGTTTTATGCACGGATTGTTATCTTATAACAATCCTTTATATGGCAGAAAAACAAATTACCTTAAATTGCAACCGGTCAAATTCACAGATCTAAGTGAGTTTATATCAGTTGATTTTCATTCTCTTATGGATTTTTACGCTGTTTTTGGCGGTATTCCTCTTTATTTGGAAATGATTGATCCTGAAAAAACTCTCTTTGAGAATATTCAACGGCTGTTTTTAAATATTGACAGTCCCCTGAGAGAAGAACCACTGTTTCTTTTGTCTCAGGAATTAAGAGAACCCAGGGTTTATCTGTCTATTCTTGAAGCCATCTCATTTGGATACAATCGTTCCAGCGAAATCGCTTCAAAGATTGGACACGGAGATTCCAGAAAGATTCAGCCTTACCTGGACACACTGAAAACCCTTGATTTGGTCAAAAAAGAAGTTCCCATCACTGAAAAGAATCCACAACGTTCAAGAAAGGGTATCTATAAGATCAAAGACCATCTCTTCTCATTCTGGTTCAGATTTATCTATCCCAATTTACATTTTGTTGAAAATGAACAGCCTTCAAAGATCTTAGGGGATTTAGAACAGAATATCAACCAATTAAGTTCTTTTGTTTTTGAAGAAGTTACCCGAGATTTCTTATTGAAACATTTCCAATTTGACAAAATCGGCAATTATTGGCGTAAA
>CAYUYU010000226.1:0-2756 GCA_964449405.1 uncultured Thermotogaceae bacterium | reverse complement strand
ATAAAGCCATTGGGAAAGTGGATAAAGCCAAGTCAAAGGTGGTAAGTCAACAGGCAAAATTAGGAGCTCTACAAAACAGACTGGAAAAAGCCATTAACGTTTCAGAAAGCACTGCTGAAAATCTGACTTTCTCAGAAAGCCTTATAAGAGATGCGGATATGGCGAAACAGACTATGCTCTTGGCAAAACAACAGATGCTTATGCAGTCAGCTCAATCAATGTTGGCACAGGCGAACCAACTCTCGAACATTTCTTACGAGGCTATCAGGAGTATGTTGGGGGTTTAAAATAAGTTCTATAGTTGCGCAATCTGCCAGTCTACTTTATATCTGACTCACCTTACTTCCCTACTTAATGTAGCGACTACTGAAAAATTTCATGCTTTAACGAAAAAAATGGGGAAAGATTTTAAAATTAACGGTTAAAAATAAAAACCAAAGTTGTTAAAAACGCAAGCATATAATATGAAACATGTATTCGGATGAAACTTAAACAGAAGAAAATCGACGATGTTGTTAAGCCGTTTAACATTGAAGTGTTACTTCACACAGCTTTTTGCTGAAATTTTTTCACTAATAATGATCTACGGACACCCTTTATCGGGACCGAGAATGGAGGAAAAGTTATGAAAAAAAGATGTGTTATTCGTTTATTATGTTTTTTGTTAATCGTGTTAGGAATTTTTCTTTTATCATCCTGTGCGCAAAAGTCATTGTCGAATGAGATAACGCTGCTCACTCCTTTAAATCAAGCTCAGAACCAACCGCTTAACGTAACGATGCAATGGGAATTACCGGCGGATATGTTGCTTACAACAGACTCTCGAGGGACGTTTATAGAATACTACCGCGTTTTTCTTGCAATGGCAAACGATTTTTATCGCGAACCTATCGTCGTTTGGATCAATGATCGTGAAAAGAATTATGTGGAATATAAAACTGAGCATTTAGCCCCGAAAACCGATTATAAATGGAGAGTAGAAGCCGTAAAAAACAATGGAGAGATTATCTCTAGCGAAGAGCGGTATTTTAGAACAGGAGTTGGCGGTCTACAAGCTTTACCATATCCAATGACGCCTGTGCAGGGCGGAACCTTTCAGATGGGTGATAATGATGGAGGAGAGCCTTGGACGACAACATGGTTTGGTGGCTATCCAGTCCACCCGGTAACATTTAACTACGACTTTTCGATCGGGAATTATGAAATTACTTTCAATCAATTCGATGAATTTTGCAATGATACCAATAGAACGAAACCATCAGACATTATGTGGGGGTATGGAAGAGGTAATCGGCCCGTATACAATGTAAGCTGGTGGGATACCCTTGCTTTCTGCAACTGGCTGAGCGAGCAGGCAAATTTAAGCCCTGCCTACAATTCAACCGGAAACCTTTTAGATGGTGATGGGAACATTACTCAAGATATCACAAAAGTAAAAGGATATAGACTTCCCACAGAAGCAGAATGGGAATACGCTGCGCGTGGAGGGCATTTAAGTACAGTCTCCTTTTTATATGCGGGAAGCAACGATATCTTTTCAGTAGCATGGTTTTGGAGTAATGCGGAATGTGTAAAATTTATTGGTCAGAAAGCACCGAATGAACTTGGATTGTACGACATGAGCGGTAATATAACAGAATGGTGCTTTGACTGGTGGGACAGGGACTATTATGCCATTGTGAACCAGGTTAATCCTATCGGTCCTGATACTGGTGAATACCGTGTGATTCGTGGTGGAAGCTTTCAAGATGAATACTATAAATGCCGATCTGGACGACGTGCAGGTTTTAGGCCGCGTGATTACGCCCAAAATATTGGCTTTAGGGTTGCCAGAACCATGTCATCGAATGAATGGTAATTGGGGCGCAATCCGATTTGTTTGAACCGAATTACCTATTGGGAAAGATAAAGCGAATAACCTGAGCACGTATATCCGCTTCATCGTAAAAAAAGCTATGAGGTTATTGAAGGTTGACTGTTACATCTTCAATATCTTCTTTTGTATCTTTATCCAAAGGCATGATCATTTTTTCGCCATTAACAAAATCGATTTTTTCGAGATCAATCTTTCTGACTCTTCGGTTGTACATGGTGTGATAGTAAATGGTTAAATTAGCGGTGTCATTGGCTATTGTCCATTGTGTTGCAGATGGCATTTGATCTCCTGAGTTCCCATCAGAGCCTTCAGCCAGGTGAGGTCCTACGTTGAAACTATCCAATATTCTGAATAACTCTTTCACCGTATCATAGCCTCCGGTGGTTTTTCTTGAGTATTGACTAAACACAACGGCTCTTATAAACCTTGAAGGAGAAGTGAAATCACCAGGTAATCCTAACATTCCGGATCCTCCAGCCAATGGTGTTATGGTTAATTCACCCCATTTTACCGGGTCAAAAGGTTCGCTAGATAAATAACCATAATTTCTTAAATTTGTCAGGTGCCAATCGAAGGTTGGATTGTTTGTGATAACCCCAACTGGGTTATCTGTTATTTGAATACTGCCATCAATAAATTCGATGACGACACAAGCCCCATTCTTATCTGAAGCCATAAGATGCCCTGGCCAGGCTTTTCCAATAACGGGATCAACAACTGGCACAATTCTGATCTTTTCCAATTCGCTTTTCATTGCGTCAATTGTTGCAAAATTTGACAAGATAAAAGTGACGATATCAATTGGAGATAGTGAAATCGACGCGTATTCAGGATCATATTCTGAGTATTCAGCAAATCCCTTGTGCAAAAACGCCCCGAC
>CAYUYU010000225.1:0-2772 GCA_964449405.1 uncultured Thermotogaceae bacterium | reverse complement strand
ATGAAAAGTGGACGGGAACACTGTTTGTTAATGATATTAACAGTGACGATGCTGAAATCGGATTGAGATTGAAATATATTAACGAAGATATTGCTCCGCAAACGATCAGTGAGTTGGAGTTTTTCGTAGAATCGGAAGCTGAAGATTTTTTCTTTCAGAATTTGGAGCTTGAAGAGTTCGATGGGACAGTTATCCATAAAGAGGTATGTCAATCATGTAAGGCATACAGTCAAGATAAGATAAACGCCTCGGCCGTTGTGAACTGGAGACGGAATGGAGAGACTTTCACAGATCATTTTCAATTTGACCTCAACCTAGATCAATGATGAATGCCATGTTAAAGACTGTTGGTGATCATGATTATCTGAACGAAAGAGAGCCAGCGACAGCTGCGGTATAAGCGAAGCAACGTTAAATTGTGTTACCATGATACGTAACAAACATCCTTGACAGGGGACAAATCAGTTATGGTTGTCGTAACTTCAGCGAAAATACGGCGGGATATAAGAGAATATCTCGTCAAAACTTACAGTCATTTTGATTTTCGGTTCCATACTCATATAAGTGAAGCGGAAAATGATTTAAAGATTGCAGACATTCTGATTACGTACGGGGAAGATTTAACAGAGAGCCATATAAACAGTGCAACAAACCTTAAATGGATTATGGTTATTTCAGCTGGTCTTGATAAAATGCCTTTAGATGCGATCGTAAAAAATGGGATTACTGTGACGAACGCCCGCGGGATTCACGCTGTACAAATGTCTGAATATGCAATAAGTATGATGCTCCAGACGGCAAGGCAGGCTAAGACGGTTATTGAGAATGAAAAAAACAGAAAGTGGGACCGCTCACCTGTGATGACAGAGTTGCATAACAAAACGTTGGGAATTCTCGGTGCAGGAGCTATCGGCAAGGAAGTGGCACGTTTGGCGAAAGCGTTTAATATGACTGTAATCGGACTGAACCGGAGCGGTAAACAAGGCGAATATTTCGACCGTATGGTCACACGGTCTGACCTCGGCATACTTCTTAAAGATTCTGATTTTATAGTGTCAGTATTGCCAAAGTTGCCTGAAACGGATCACCTTTTATCTGATGATCAATTTAAACAGATGAAAGAGTCGGCAATCTTTATTAACATGGGACGTGGAAATGTTATTCAGGATGACAGCATTCTAACCGCTCTCAGAAGAGGAGAATTCAGCCACGCTGTACTTGACGTCTTCAATGAAGAGCCTCTTCCGGAAGACCACCCATTCTGGAGCGAGGAAAAAATCACAGTAACTCCGCATTTATCGGGACTTTCACCTGAATATCAGCCAAGAGCTTTTGAGATTTTCGAACACAATTTAAAAGTGTTTATTGGCAAAGGCGGGGAATATATGAATTTAATCGACCCGAAAAAAGGTTATTGATATCCTTTACAAGGAGGTAGTCTAATGAAGCTGATGATCTGTGTTGTGCAAAACCGTTACAGAAGTGCGATGGAAGAAGGATTAAAAGCTGAAAACTACCGTATGACAGAATTGGCAAGTACAGGCGGATTGAAGAAGAAAGGGAATACAACATTTTTAATTGGCATATCTACGGAAGATATCGATGATTTAAAGCAAACTATGAAAAATATTTGTTTGTCAGTAGAGCAAAAGAAAGGCGAATCCGATAATCCATACCGTTATACATCATTTCTGATCGACGTTAAAGACAGTATGTCGTTTCTGCAAGGGCAATAAAAGAAGTATTTGGCTGAGTCATCGTAAACATCTATAATCAAACATTTGAGATAAAAAAAGAAGAGAATGTTGTTAAGATTGACAACAGTGACAGCTATTTTGTATACTGATTATAAAGATTATAAAGTAATAATGCCTTCTTATAGCTTATTATTATTCAGTTTACGAATGTCTGCCAGCCAGTTTTAGTTTTTTGCAGAAGAGGTGAAATCAATGGAGAATCAGCGATTACAAGACGCTTTACATTCGTTAAAAAACACGAAAGTTCGTATGACACCGCAGCGTCAAGCTATTTTGGAATTTCTGTTCAGTGCACCGTCACATCCGACGGCAGATGAAATTTACAAAGCACTGGAAGGAAAATTCCCTAATATGAGTGTGGCAACAGTGTATAATAACTTGCGTGTATTTAAGGAAGTTGGCTTGGTCAGGGAACTGACATACGGTGATTCATCCAGCAGGTTTGACAGTAATACATCCGATCATTATCATGTCATTTGTGATGAGTGTGGTAAAATTGTAGACTTTCATTATCCTGGACTGGATGAAGTGGAAACTCTTGCAGCACATGTTACTGGTTTTACAGTACGAAATCACCGTATGGAGATATACGGGACGTGTCCACAGTGTGATAAAAATCAAAAGCACTGATGTTTGAAACGGAAGCAAATCGCTTCTGTTTTTCTTTATTATTCAAGGAAATTGAATGTCGTTAAACGATTTAAGTATAAAATTAATAAAGGTTTTGGCCATTTAAACCTTGATGATAGTTTTTATAATAATAATTATAAAAACCTTAAAAGAGGCTGGGACAAAACGATTGACTCTAAATGAAAATACGAATAATTAAAAAGAATTTTAAATGAAGTGTCAACAGAACACGAGACGCCTGTGGGAAAAGCAGCCAACAAAGCATCTTCGAATAGTCGATGAGTTGCTTCGACGCAAATAACTTCGGAGCATAGCTAGAAGAGGAAGAAACAAGAGCTGAAGATCCACCGTCGGTGGGCTTTCCGACGGTTAGCTGAAGCCTTGC
>CAYUYU010000224.1:0-2822 GCA_964449405.1 uncultured Thermotogaceae bacterium | reverse complement strand
AAAAGGTAAACAAAATTCTTGCAGTAAAATCAGTCATCTAATAAAACTGAAGCCGCCAGAACTTATAAGTGTAATTAATAGAGGTGATTTAAGAGAGTTGCTCAGTCTCCTATGGTTTTTATTTTTTAACCACTGGAGACTGAAAAAAATCCACTAAGCATTTAACCGATAAAAAAACAATTTGCTTACTCCGCCTCTTCCACGAGAATCCCTTCAGATGTTCAAACGAGCTCTAATAAGGTTGTGCTATAATCCTTCATAAAGGTAATGAAACCAGAGACCGGAAACTTAATCAATTCTGCTGGGTGATTACAAATAACATTCATGTTGATGATTAGCTGGCTTGAATTGATGGAGCAAAAAAAGCATTTTTAAAATTAAGGAGGGGTTTTATGAAAACGATGATGCGTTGTTTTCTAATCATGTTTTTGCTATCATCTACTTTATTTTCATCGAATATCGCAGTTCGCACGGAGATTGACAGCTGTTATGAAAGGGCGATAATAACCGCAAGAAAAGAGATTTGGAAGAAAATCAACTCTGGGGGTGCGGGAAGCGGTTCCGTTGCCATCATGGAGAATGGAGAACTGGTGTACTTTGAGGGTTTCGGTATGGCGGATAGAGAAAAAAGTATCCCAGTGGATAAGGAGACAGTTTTCAACATAGGTTCGGTGAGTAAAGTCTTCACAGCGGCAGCGGTTATGCTTCTTGTAGATGAAGGGGTTGTTGACCTCGATCATCCGGTCACCAATTATTTACCGGAATTCTCGATGCAGGACCCAAGATACCGTGAAATTACTGTCCGAATGCTATTGAACCATACCTCCGGCATTGCCGGTTCCACAATGGCCAACACGTTTGGATATGAATACAACGAACAGGTCAACAGCTTGATTATGAAAAATATCAACCAATCAAATCTGATCCATGAGCCGGGAGCTGTCGCGGTTTACTGCAACGATGGTTTTGCCCTTGCGGAGATGATTGTTGAGAGGATTAGCGGGAAGCCCTTTATAGACTATCTTTCAGAAGAAATCTTTGAGCCTTTAGGACTGGAAAATACCGGTATGAGTATTAAAGCTAAGGAAAAAGGAGTCCCAGCAGTCTATTATTCTGCATTCACAGGTGAACGAGAACCTCAAGAAGTGATTTCATCTTTGGGCGCAGGAGGACTTAATTCAACGGTCATCGATCTTTGTCGATTTGTTGATTGTTTCTCGGATTCGGGTAACATACTATTTTCTCAATCAGTATTTGAGGAAATCAGAAACCCTCAGCCTACTCACTTTGGAGATCAGCTTAAAAACCCATATATGAGTTTTGGTTTAGGTTGGGACTATACCAGCATGCCCAAATATGAACAGGAGGGTATTCAGGTAATCGGTAAAAGTGGTGACAGTATGAATTATGCGGCCATGCTTCTGACCGTCCCTGAAATGCGACTTTCGGTTGCGGTTATTGAAACGGGTACTAATCCTGAAGCTACCTTAATAGCCGATAAAGTATTGGAACAGGTGTTAATCGAGAAAGGTGTTTTGAAAGAAAGGGAAGAAACAGTCTTCATACCTCTCGTGCCTGAGCCCTTACCAAGTGAATACAATACCTTTGAAGGCTATTACGTTGGAAGTTCGGGAGACTTGTTCCGTGTCCAAGTGGATGAGCAAAGCGACACCGTGAATCTTTTCAGTATTAGTGATGGTGAAGATGTCCCTTTAGTCTCCTTTTTCTTCAACAACAGGTACCTTTACGATGAGAGCAGCGGTGAAAACAAGTCATACTTCATAGAATTGAAGAATAAGTCATATTTTGTCTCCTCATCCTTTGGAATGGACTTGCTTACGCTTGAAAAAATTGAGGTTTTGGAAGAACCAAAGACTCTGATGATGGATATCAACGAGGTACGATGGTTGAGAAGGAATGTCAAACCTTTTGAACATAAAGAACTACAATACAACCACATTCAACAATCCTATACCTTCGATTTTCTTCCTGGCTATAGTTTTTTTAACTCGATTACGCGTATTGTATCTCCCACTTTTGCGGGTTATTCAGCTGAAACTGCAAGGGATCAGAAATTTTTATCTTTATTTGCCACTGATAGTACTGTGTGGGCAAGAACCTCTGATATGATTTACTCCCCGGCTGAAGAAATCACCGTCATAGAAAACAAAACCCAGTCGGTGACGATAAGCTCGCAAGGTTACAATGAATGGCTGATGACATCTGAAGATTCCATTATCACCTTTACAATTCCTGAAACAGGACGAGTGGTGATTTTTTCACCTGAAGGTGTACCGGTTTATGATAGTTTGGAGGGGAAGACAGAATTCTATGTTGAGAAAAACAGCTTCATTGAGATGATCGGCTATCCTGGGGACATCTTTTATATCCTTGCCCAAGCACAATAACCTGTGTGTTTTATTGCCTGTTTTAATGGTTACCTTTGATTTGGACATTTCAAAAAGCTTGCATCTAAGACTCCCTTCCGAGGGGAGTCTTAGAGTTATTCAGTAGTCCCTATTTAAGTTGGTAAAAATCATAAAAATTATTAACTCTTTGGAAATGATTCTGCTTTTTGCTTAAGATGCACCGTTGCTTAAATCATTATCTTTTTCCAAAACACCTGTTTTCACTTGAGTCTTACTGAGTTTTCTTGCAGCTGAAAAACCGATTAGTCCGCCGCCGATGATTATCATGTCATACACTTCATCACCCTTCCTTTTCTGTTTATTTCATCCTACATTCCCGCCAACTCATAACGAGGAAAGAGGCGCAACCCCCAAATCCACATAAAGCTGCTTTTGCTTTTCAAGAATTTCTCC
>CAYUYU010000223.1:0-2838 GCA_964449405.1 uncultured Thermotogaceae bacterium | reverse complement strand
TTATTTACTGGTACAGAACCAAAGCTGATGTTGGTTTGAGGGTGATTGTGCCGGATAATGTGTAAAGGGTTGACGTCCCAGCCGATTCTGCATCAACTACTACGTTCCATTCCCCTTCGGGAAGTTCATATTCGAAATTATCCCTTCCGCCATTGAATATTACAAAGATATTTTCCCAAGTGTCACCTGTTTTGGTTCCATCAATTGAAAAAGGCACTACCCGTTTGTTTTTATATGAGAGTATTTCGATCGCTTCTTGTATCTGTTCCTGAGTTCTCATTCGAAAAGCAGGATGTTCCTTACGCAGCTCAATGAGGCCTTTATAATAGTTGTACACATCCATAAATTCTGCCTTTCTCTCATAATCCAAAGCGTTAACAGAAATAGGGGAATTATAAGAGTTGCCGTCATTGCCCTTTGTCCGGCAAAATTCCTGACCTGCATGGAGAAAAGGAACTCCCTGAGATGTTAGTAAAATAGCACCCGCAAGCTTTTGAGCGTCTTTCAGCATTTTTGTGGACCATTGGAAACGAGAATCAACAGCAGCAGCCATGCTGTTTTTATCCCACAAGGTATGGTTGTCATGGCATGCGGCGTAGTTTATGGATTGCTGAGGATCATCCAGCAGCCAGAACAGTTTATCGGAATACTGAACACCGCCTACAATGCCCCGTTGTATATCTTTAAACTTGGGGAACGAATCTAATACAAACCCCTTCTGGGAAGTCTCGAACACACTTCCTCGGATGCCATCTCGAATATCATCATTAAACGTCCCAATACTTGTCCCACTAACAGCAGACTGCACCATCCTGGAGATCTGGGCATAGTATTTGCCCTCATCCGGGGTCATCCAATAGTCTGCTGCCAAGGGATCTCCCCAACCTTCTCCATATAAAAGGGCTGAAGGATTGATGTTGTATATGCTTTCAGCGGCTTCTTTGAGTGTTTGTACATCAATAAAGCCCATTTGATCAAATCGAAATCCATCTATGTGATACTCTTTGACCCAATAGGTCAAGGTATCCACGATATAACTTCGCATCATAGGGCGGTGTGAGGCAATGGTATTTCCACAACCGCTTTCGTTGATAAAATCACCCGTTTTTGATATTTTGTAATAGTAGTAAGGAACTGCTGTGTCAAAGGGGGAAAGTTCATCAAGCCCATAAGTATGTGGAAAGACCATATCCATGATGACCCCCATGTCATTTTCATGAAAGGACTTCACCATCTGCTTAACTTCCGAAATTCTTGCCATGGGGTTTCTCGGATCTGAAGCATACCTTCCTTCAGGAACAGTGAACAAATATGGGTCATAGCCCCAGTTGTAATAGTCCTCAAAGTCCTTGTTCAGCTCATCACCGGTGTAAAAATCATAGATAGGAAGGATGTGAACATGTGTGATACCCAAATCCAAGATGTGATCAAATCCCGTTTTAATTCCCTCTGCCGTTCGAGTTCCCCTTTCAAACAAGCCCTTGTAAGTGTTTTTTAATGCAGGAGATACGCCTGAATCTTCACCACCGGTCATATCCGCCACATGTATCTCATATAAGATGGCATCTTCCGGTGCTTCCATTGTTTTATATGTATCCGCATGCCAACCATTGGGATTGGTTTTTTCAAGGTCGATTACCGCACTTTTTGTCCCATTGGCATAGGTTGATAAAGAATAGGGATCCACCCCTTGTACCGTTTGTCCGTAATGGGTATATTCATACAGATAATAATGGCCTCTCAGATCACCCATCATTGTTGTTTCCCAGACTCCACTCTCATCCACCGTCATCTCTACTACTTCAATCGGAGTTTCGGACTCGGGATCTTCGTATAATAATAATTTGACTGATGTTGATGGCGGAGACCAAACTCTGAACGTGGTTCTCTCTTGGCTATATATCATTCCCAAGTGCTTTTCAGAATAGTGCTTATCCAAAATCCCCATCATGATCACCCGTTGCGGTGCATAACCTTGGAGATTGATGAAGACATCACTTGAAATTTCTCCAAGGGTTAAGGGTTCTTCAAGCTGTATTTCAAAAAAATTAGTGATGGATATATCCGTCGGATCTACCTTTTGAACGGTTTTAATGCTTTTTTCTACTCCATTAACGGTTAGCTTGACTGTTCCCTCCCAGGCGTTCGTATCAAAGGGGTTTGTTGCAAATGCCCTAATCCGCGTATCGTCTATGGCACCGGCAAAAAAGATTCTTGGAGAGGTATCCGGCTCTTCGAAGAAAATTTCTTTCACCCCTTGAAGCAACCAGATTTCTGTCACCTCATCATCTGTCGTGACATATCTGTCTTGCGCCACATCTTTTGCAGCCCAATTACCGAGCCTGACCAGAAATCCGACCTCATCTAAATCCTCGTGAATGGTGCAATGTGCAACCTTCCCATAGTCATCTTCAGAATCAAATTCATACGCTGACCCATTCAATCCGGGACCCCAAAGCCACAAATCCCACCCTTCGTAGTTGCCGTCGTATCGGTGATAATGAATGACCATATCTGTAGAAGCTGCCAACATTGACAGCATGAACAACATTAAAATCATCGTTAACATCAGTTTTTTCATCTGTATGACCTCCCATGAATTGGATATTATAATTATACACCCATAGAGAAATCGTTTTTTTACAATCATGCAATCAATCCTGAATACTAATCAAACAAATAAATGTTATATACTATGCAAGAACCTTGATTATCTCATTTTTTTAAAGGAGAAAAACCATATGATAAAAAAAATAACCCAGCTTTTCAATTTTGTCAATCCTAAACTCAGCCGTGTTTTTATTCCGTTTATTTTAAAGAACCCCAAATATCTAAAAA
>CAYUYU010000222.1:0-2872 GCA_964449405.1 uncultured Thermotogaceae bacterium | reverse complement strand
GGTGACAATCATCATGAAGAATCTTTAATCCTGCTGATTATAAACCATAGCGCCTTCTTTTATCACGCAACTAATATGCTTTATATTAGCTATATCACTAAGTGGATTGGCATTTAGCGCTACTAAATCGGCAATTTTCCCAATTTCAACCGTACCAATTTCTTTCTCCAGCCCTAATAATTCTGCTGCATTCTTAGTTGCAGTTTGGATAGCTTCAAATTCACTCATTCCCTGTTTTACAAAAAGCTCTAACTCTTTATGCAATTTACCATGAGGAACGCAGGATGCTCCAGAAGCTCCAGCATCCACTGCTGCCACAATTTTGATACCTTTATCTAAAGCTTGTGCGAAATTAGTTGGAAAGTACTTTTCTTTAAAGGGTTCGATTTCACGATAAAATCTACTCCAGATTGGATCTTTGCCGGTTTTTATACCGGCCCTGGCTTCATCTAAACTTTTTTTCCCTACTGAGTAGAAGGGTTCGGGAATTAATTCTTTCATTTCTTCGCTATTATAATGTTCTGGGTTGTCGATTAAATCAGACCAATGATAGAAACAATAAGCAGTAGGCACCCAATATATATTTTTACGCTTCATTAGTTCAATTGTTTCATCATCCATCAAACCAAGAGGCGTATGTTCAACGCTATCTACGCCTGCCTTCCCCGCTTCCTTTACACCTTCCGGCCAACATATTGTGTGGACGGCTACCTTCAACCCTTCTTTATGGGCTTCTTCTACTATCGTTTTTAAGACCTCAGGCTTCATACTGGCTTCAATGATTTCTGACTTGAACCCTTTTTTTATCAGCTCATCTTTAAGTGTCTTTTCTTTTTCGATAAAGGGTATATATGCGCCAGGAGTAATCGTCTTGATAAAATCCACTCTATCTTTTTTAAGTTTCTTGACCATTTGCTTTGCTTCTTCTTGAGTGTCAACATCAACTGACAAACCATGTGCTCCAAAAATACGACTAAGTATACCAATCATTATTGGGTTGGGTGGAAAAAATCTTTTTAGGCTAAAATAACCATAGGAAGGGGACAGTGCAGGACCAGATGTTAATATTCTAGGCCCTAAAATTTTACCTTGTTTTACTTTTTCTCTGAACTTAAAAACACAATTTGTCGAACCTCCAGGCATATTTCTAACAGTAGTAACACCACTCTTTAATGTTATATAAGCGTTTCTCTTCAATTTGGTATTCATTCTTTCTGCATATGGTTTTACAAAGTCATCAACCCCGGATTGAGAGAGATGTAAATGTGAATCGATTAACCCTGGAATAATTGTCTTTCCTGAAAGGTCCAGCACTTGAGCATGTGGAGGAACTGTTATTTCGCTTTCCTTTCCTATGTCACTAATAATACCATCTTGTACTATTATTGATATATCATTTTTGATCTTATCACTTAAGCCATCAATTAAGTTGATGCCCTTTAAAACAAGTGTAGGTGTTTTATCTTTTTTCATTTTTTTATACCACCTTTTAAACTCGCTTTCAACAGTGTTTTGTTGGCAACTCTTAGAATAATTCAGTCTCTACCACATTGTCCTTTATTTGGCAAAATTTGCCAGATTCTGCGATTACTAAACAAGATTACAGAAAACAAGTTGATTTTTCCGAAAGTTTCCACATTCATTTTTAAGAAGCAGAAAAGACTTGAATGTTAAAATATTTTATCATAACTCAACATTTTCCCAAAGAACTTAAAAGAGAGCTCGGGTATTCACAAGAGGGGAACGCAAACGAGGACTTAAAGAAAAGGTTTAAAATCTGATCTTGGATTCGGTCTGTTTAAGTGTTAGAATTGAGGAGAAACGGTTTAAAAGGAAGTGAAAGGAATGGAGAAGTTTTTTAATACAGCAGGACCGGTAATGGCTGAAAACAACTATATGATCGATCCTTTGAAAAGAATCAACAAAGATGAAATCATGAAGTTGATCGATAACTGGAAATATTTCATTCTACACGCTCCGCGTCAAACGGGAAAAACTTCATCTTTGTTTGCACTTCAGGATTATATTAACAAACAAGGGGATTACAAGTGCTTGTATGTGAATGTTGAGCCGGCACAGGCGGCTAGAAGTAAAGTGGAAGACGGAATTAAGGCGATTCTTGTTGAACTGGGTTCTTCTGCTTCGTTGTATTTAAAGGAAGAATATTTTTTTGAGCACTTAAATACCTTTATTGCCTATGGAGGGTATACAGCATTAAAAATGGCTTTATCCAGATGGTGTCAACAGAGTGAAAAACCCGTTATTTTGTTAATCGATGAAATTGATTCCTTAGTGGGTGATACGCTTATATCTGTACTGCGTCAATTAAGAGCCGGCTATACTAAAAGACCGAATGCTTTTCCGCAGTCAGTCATTTTATGCGGCGTGAGAGACGTGAGAGACTATCGCATCTTTTCAGACAAAGACCAACAAATGATCACCGGCGGGAGTGCGTTCAACATAAAGGCTAAATCTCTGACTGTCGGTGATTTCACACAAGAAGAAATCAGAAGACTTTATGAGCAGCACACCAAAGAAACGGGACAGAAATTTGAAGAAGACATTTTTGACATGGCCTGGGACTACACCAGAGGCCAGCCATGGCTGGTCAATGCGCTGGCGTATGAGGCCTGTTTTGAAAACAAGACCGGAAGGGATAGAAGCAAAGCCATTACGGCTCAAATGTTTGAAGGGGCAAAACAAGCCTTAATCGCAAGAAGGGACACGCATATCGATCAACTGGCGGACAAACTCAAAGAAGACCGGGTCAGAAGAATCATAGAACCTATGTTGGCAGGCGAAGAATTTGATGCGGGAGTATTCAATACAGATGTAGAATACTGCAAAGACTTGGGGCTGATCAAAAAAACAG
>CAYUYU010000221.1:0-2900 GCA_964449405.1 uncultured Thermotogaceae bacterium | reverse complement strand
AATTATGTTAAACTAAGATTTGGAAAAAAGAAACTTGGTGTCTTAGAACACATATAAGGAGACAGAAAATGATAGGTGTTATTGATGTAGGCGGTGGACTCAGAGCGATTTTTGGAGCTGGTGTTTTTGACTATTGTCTGGATAAGAAAATCCAGTTTGATTACTGTATAGGTATCTCTGCCGGAAGTGCAAATGTTGTCTCATACATTGGAAAGCAGCGGAGTCGAAACTATCAATTTTATATGGAATATTCATTTCGACACCAGTATATGAGTATTCGCAATTTTTTACGAACGGGCTCCTATGTTAATTTGGACTATGTATATGAGGAATTGTCAAACAGTGGTGGTGAAAATCCGTTAAATTATGAGGAAATTAAACATTCAAAAACAACAATGAAGATAGTTGCGTTAAATGCCTTAACGGGAGAAACAATCTATTTTGATAAGAAAGATATGGCACAAGATGATTACAAGATACTAATGGCCTCTTCCAGTCTCCCCATTGCCAACAAACCCTATTTTGTCAATGGTATACCTTGTTATGATGGAGGACTTGCCGAACCGGTTCCAATAAAACGCGCAATGGAAGATGGTTGCGACAAAGTAGTTGTTATTTTAACAAAACCCAGAGATCATGTACGAACGCCAAAAAAGGATGTACGAATAGCCCGCTTAATAAGGCTGAAGTACAAAAAAGTAGCTGACAGTCTGGTCCTTCGTTATAAAAAGTACAACGAAGGGGTTGCTCTTGCAAAGAAGTACGAAAAACAGGGAAAAGCTTTAATTGTTGCCCCAACCGATTGTTGCCAAATGAAAACATTGACTAAAAACCGTGAGAGTATGCAGAAAATGTATGAACAAGGGTATAATGCAGCCGTATCCATCGACTCTTTTTTGGAATAAAGCAAAAAACTAATGAGACTCACAAACGTCGAATCAAAGAAATAGTTCAACGTTTCATTGGTTCTTCAGATGGTTATTTTGTTATAATTTTTAAGGTATCTGCGGGATAAGTGCGCAATGATATAACCGCAAAACACGCGGACTTTCATCCGCAAATAGAAAACGCCCTTTGGTTTTTATGCAACCAATTCATCAAACTTCACAATAAAAACTTCGGCATGATTTTGATAGACATTCTCAATCATCTTCTCAATTTTCAAAGCAATATCATTTTCAAGAAAATATTCCCCGCATTGCTCACAAACCAATGCAGGAACCGCCTTGATAATAATAATATGATCATCAAAATCAATAATATGATTAACCTTTGATTTTTTTAGTTCTGCTGAACACATTTTACACTTCATTATGATTCCTCCTTGTTTTAAAATCGGGATTCCATTTTTGTCCATCAGGCGAATAAACCGTAATCATCCAAACATAGCCTTCCCCGATTGAACAAACAACATGGAAAGGTTTCTCCTTAGAAAACCCTAAAACAAGACAACTAGGAAAAGGATTATCATTGTTATATTCTTCAATAATTTCATCATTTTGCAAACAAGTAAGTACATCAGATAGTTTGATTTTTCTTTGGATCATTCTTGATAGAATATGCCCTCTCCATTGAATCTTTTCATCCTTAATATATTCTCTAATCTCCTCTATCAAATCCAACATTATCACCTTTTCCTTAGTATGATTATACCATCAAAAAGAACCGGTTCTTCTGTTAAAGTACATAATGCGGTAGCCTTCTTTACTAACCCTACTTTTAAAACGAGAATTTTTATGGGCAGGGAAGAGCAAAAGTATTCCTGTACAGGTATACTCTCTGCAATAAAAGCCTATAATTTAAGCAAAAAGCCGAACTGCTAATTGTGATATGATAAAAAATATGAACTCGTGTTAAAACGATTTGAAAAAATTAGAATAGTAAAGGCGACTAAACCCGATTATCGATTAAACGGGATAAAAACCAATTGGATGCTGCAGTTATGAAAAAAAGGATACTTTCTGTTCTATTAATATTTGTACTCGTTTATCGGATTTTCGGTAGTGAAATCTTTTGATGATTATATCGAAAGTCAAATGAAAAGACAGAATATCCCCCGCCATGTCAGTTCTGATTTTTGATAATACAGATATCCTGTTTCAGAAATGTTTTGGGAAGGCGGATGCAGATGGGCCTGCGATGGATGATCAGTATTATTATGGCAAAGACAGTCCGGTAGCCCTGAATAGTTTCATGAAACAGTATTTTACCCCTGGTGGGAAGTATTATGATGATTATGAAAATTTCTATGATTTTGAACCTGGAACCGAATTTGAGTATTCAAATATAGGAAGTGCTTTAACAGCGGTATTACTGGAAAGAATTTCCGGACAAGACTTCAAAAAATATTGTAAAAACAATATCTTTAAACCGCTGAACATGACAAATACCCATTGGGAATTATCGGAAATAAATAAAAAAATGATTGTCAGGCCCTATGATGAAGATCTGAAACCGATTGAACATTACACATTTACAGACTATCCTAACGGTGGATTAAGAACGACGGCACAGGATCTTTTTAAGCTACTCTCAAGCTATGCAAATAATGGTGTGTACGAGGGGTATAGAGTGTTATCTCAAAAAACTGTATCAACGATGATGTCCTCACAGATCAAATATATTGATGCATCTGTGGGACTGCACTTTTTCCGACTTGATAAACAAAACAATCTCTGGGGACATGATGGTGGAGAAGAAGGGGTATCGACGATTATGGCATTTAATTTGATCAGCGGAATCGGAACCGTTATTCTGACAAATCAAGGTGAAGCGAATCTTGATAAAATTTTGATAAAAGTGTACGAAACGGGTGTTGCGTTGTCAAATAAATAGAAAATAAAACAACGGGGTCGAACCGTCTCTATTGCTTTTTTCCCAAAGTCTTTTCTCTAAACCTT
>CAYUYU010000220.1:0-2947 GCA_964449405.1 uncultured Thermotogaceae bacterium | reverse complement strand
ACGTGATTCCACCCAACTGATTTCCGTCACAGCTTCAATAGGAGCCACTGTTGTAAGAGATAACGATACCCTTGACTCAGTTGTTGAAAGAGCGGATAAACTCATGTATGCAAGCAAAAAGAACGGAAGAAACCAGATCACCTTTGATTTTTAAAGGCACAAAAATGACAAAAAGAAAGGTCCTCGCAGATAGTAGATAGCCTCCCTTAGCATCCTCTTTATCCCAATACATCTCTGCTTATTTTATCTCAAAACTATGCTGAGATAATGTTTAAATACGGTTCATTAAATGGTATAATTATATATTAAAAAGGGAGTGGGATAATGAAAAAAATATTTACAATCATAGTACTGTTTTTTGTATTAATAAGTTTACTTTTAGCGACTGGAACACCTAAGATATTGGTAGTTTACAGCTATGACAGCGAATATGCATGGAATTCAGCCTTAGACAAGTCTATTCGGGAGACCCTCGATAAAACGGATTGTGAGCAACGGTATTTTTACATGGACACCCGGCTCAATAACAGCCCCGAGTGGAAGGTGAAGGCCGGGAGTGTAGCACTGGAGATGTTTGAAGCATTCCAGCCTGACGTTGTGATCGCATGTGATGACAACGCTGTGGAATTCTTTGCCACCAAGTTGCCTGAATCCGCCGGGGTACCGGTTGTATTTTGCGGAATGAACCATGAACCCAAAACTTACGGGTATCCGAAACCTGGGGTTACGGGAGTTGTGGAAAAGCCGTTCCCTGTTGATTCACTCGACCTGTGCTCTGAAATTGTGCCGCATCTCAAACACGTAGCCTTTATCGGTGACGAGACAAGCAGCTCGGACGGTAACATCGAATACATTGCACAAGAAGACCTGGGCAGGTATGAAAATTCCGGGTTTTACAAGTTCAACCGTATAGAAAACCTCCGACTCGCCCTGGAAAATCTTCAGAAAATAGCCGATGCCTTCTACTTCATGCGAACCACCTCCTTCACAGACGAGAGTGGGAGTGTTCTCAGCACTAAAGAACTGATGGAGATGGTATTGGCCACAACGGACAGGCCCATAATCGGCTTGTCGGATTATATCGTCTATGACGGGGCTCTATGCGGTGTTGTTCCCAATCCTTCTTTTCATGGCAGTGTCTCAGCCAATATTGCCCTGGAGATTATGTACAATAACAAACAACCCTCTGACTTTCCGATCATTTTCTCTGAAACGTCTTTGAGTGATCATAAAAGCAAGATGAAAATGATCAATCTGGACACGGCAACTGAAAAGGGATTCATCGTTCCCAGTGAAATGATGAACGAAGTGGATATACTCATCAATTCTATGGGAAGTGAGGAAAAGGCTCTCGAACAATATGAACTGGCGGCTGATTCTATTTTCAATGATATCCTCGGTTTCATGAGAGAGGTAACCTCCAATGAATATGCTAAAAACGGAGATTGGGAAAGGATCAAAGAGAACTTTCTAAGAGATGCAGAAAGAAAAGAAAAGCAATATTCAGCACTTTACATCTACATAAGACCTGATGGCTATTTTTACTCCCATGTGAGAAATTACACCGGCGTGAGTCTGAAGGACAGAGCCTTTTTTCAAACGCTGCAGAGTGGGAAAGAAGTCAGAGGCTATCCCATCATAACACCGACAGTGGAGAGAAAATCAGTGATCTTTGGTATGCCGGTTAAAAAGGACGGAAAACTCACCGGATCGATTGCAATTTCAGTCTTTATGGATGGGATAAACTATCAGCTGAATAAAAAGATGAACCCGGAGAACAACACTTTGCTGATGGCCGTGAACGATGATGGAACCCTCATGCTGAACAGTCGAGAAGAGTACCTTTTAGAAGGGATCGAAGAGTTTATCGCTTCAGACCCCCAGGACTTCATGTCGGTACTGAATGAAAATGATTCGGGGATGATTGCCTTTCGGCAGGGCTTTGGAGAATATCTAGGCACCTACAAAACAAATTCTCTGACAGGCTGGAAGCTTATCTATGCAAAAAAGATCTTCGCGCTGGCAGACGAAACCGAAGCCGTCAGCTCTGGTGAAGACGGGAAGCTTGACAATGACAAAACCGAAGCTGCCAAAATGGAGAAATATCTCACAAGTGTTTTTGATGTGATTCTCCAGCGGATCAACACATTTGAGGACAACCTCATGGAGACCGGTGCTCAATTTGCCAAAACCGCGACAGTACCCGATGATATTGAATCGCTTCTTGAGACTTTCTATGCTAAGAATACGGATATTTATGATATCTCCTACATCAACACAGACGGTATCATCGAGCAGCTGGTCCCTGAGGAACGCAGTAGAATTGAAGGAGCCGATGTGTCGGATCACGCGGTGGTAAAGAGGGTTCAGGAAACGGAAGAACCGGTAGTTAGCCAACTCTTTAAAGTAATAGAAGGGTTCTATGCTATCAACATAGAATGGCCCGTTTTCAACACAGCGGGTGACATGAAAGGATCTTTGAGTCTGATTTTTAGACCTGAACAATTCTTCGGTGAGATTATCAGGGAAAGCCTGAATGACACCTCTTTCGAAGTCTGGCTGATGCAAGAAGACGGAACGGTTATCTATGACATTGATGATGAAGAAATCGGAGAAAACATCTTTTTCGACGAAATGTATGATGGCTATGACGAGTTGAAAATACTTGGACAGAAGATAATTGACAATAAAGAGGGTAGAGGCATGTATCACTTCTTCGAAACTGGTGGAGAAAGACTTGTTGGCAAAGAAGCCATTTGGAAGACCTTGACCCTTCATGAGAGAGAATGGAAGATCGTTCTGGTAAAAGTCAAATAACCTGATTAAACGGCTTACATAGCTGCCTTTCCTGTTGTTGAGTTTTTTTTGAAAAAGTCCTTTGTAGGGGAAGAGGACGGCTTGTTGACTTCGTCAAAAAGCTTGTGTCCTCCCGCATAATCAACAAAAA
>CAYUYU010000219.1:0-2969 GCA_964449405.1 uncultured Thermotogaceae bacterium | reverse complement strand
TTTGCTTGAATGATCCGGACAGTTCCGCTATTAACATTACAGAGTAATTGCTCTTCCCCAAACAAATTCACCCCCAACCCCTCCACTATTCGCAATCACCCCCCAATCGCAACCCAAATCGCACGGGCACCCCAAGCAAAGAGCAAACCGCCCCCACCACCAGGCCATAATCATCCGACAGGATTTACAAGATTAACAAGATTTCATAGCAGGCCAAGGCGTTGAGCCACACGATGCTCTCACAATATACACGCCCATTACGATCCATTCCTGGAGCCGCAAAGATGCAAGAATAATATCCGCGAAATCCGCGCTATCCGCGGTTGATCATAAAGAAACCACGGATAGCGCGGATGTCGCGGATAGGAAAAGCCCTTTGTTTGGATATTTTGAAAGGGGGTGGCCTTATGCTGGATATACGTCCTAAAAGAAAACCCAAATTTTCAATCAGAAATACTTATGCTTTCGAAATCAGAGTCAGAATAGCCAATCTTTTTCTTAAGGCATTCAACAATTTTATTTTGTCTTTCATTAAGAAAACGACGGAATTTCCTATATTCAAGCATGTCTCTATCGATTAGTGCCTTCTTAAGCTCTTTATCCGAATAACTCTCAAAATAATCTCTAGGATGCTTCTTGCTTTTCTTTACATTTTTCCCTTTTTCCATTATCCATAGGTTTGCAAAATGATTTATTTTAGATTCATCGTATCCTTTTTCGAGAAGCGTCGCTCTTGGGAAGATATGGTCAATCTCCCTGCTATTCAGCTTATATTTTTTCTCATCACCTGAATCCTGCTGGATCAAATGTAATGCCATGCGATAGTTCTTTTGTACTAGTCTTTCATCAAAGGTTGAATATCCCTCCCAATAATGAACCCATTTTACAGCATCATTTAAAGGGAATGTATTTTCCTGTCTTTGAATTCGTGGCTTAAGTTCTTCTCTTATGAACTTACCTAGCCTACTGTCTGCATATCTAGAAAAGGGTCCTGCAAAACAGAAATAAAAGAATGCTTTTCTAAATGATTCTACTTGATCATTGGGTATTTCATGTTTGGGCATATAATAGAGGTAATATACAAATGGGACAAGATTTTGAGTTCCTCCAAAAACTTTACTGTTTGAAACCCAACAGTGTTTTATGACTGAATCCACTGTTGCGTTGATCGCTTCACAGCATTTTTGATAACTATCTTGCATTTTCTTCATGTTTTTCTGTTTTCTGAGCAGGTCAATATTGAACTTGGTACCCAAATCTGATACTGCAAACAGGCAACGTATGACGAAGTCCACATCAATATCAAATGCATTGCCTTCATTGACTCTTTCGATGAATTTAGGCAATTCTATAGCCGAATTTTTCCATTTAAGCTTCAACATACTAAATATCAAGTCTGATCTGCTTAAAGGAGTGCCCTGTCTATTTATGCGCACAAATATTTCAAGAATATCAGATTCAGTTTTTCTTTCAGGGTCAGAAGGAGATAAATCATGATCAATAATAGTTTCGCTAAGAATGCTATGATTATGAGTAAGCGTGTTAGAGAGAAGATCGCAGTTTTCTTTAAATCGTTCTCTTTCCTCATCAGAAAAATACGCCTCTCCACTTTTATTTATAATTGCCTTTATGTCTTGAAGTTTTATCTTCTTTTGCGCATCTATAACCTTATAAAAATACCTATTTTTATCTTGCTCCTCGTTTTTAATAGATTGCTCGTTCCAGATTTCACATTCATCTTCTGTTCCAAAGCGGAAAACATATCTCTCTTCTTCAAAATCATCATTATCATCTCCGCTCAACACATCAAAATATAAATACTTGCCCTTGTATTGGCCATACAAGGCTATATATAAAGATTGTAATCTCTGTTGGCCATCTAAGACTATTTTTATGTTTTTATTATCATTGTCATAAAAGCTGTAGTGACTTGATTTGCCAAAATTCTTTTCGAACGTTCTATATTGTAAAGCGTCAAAAGTTTCCCACATTAGGACTATTCCTATAGGATAGCCTCTCATAATGGAATCCATCAGTTTTTCTATTTTTTCTTCTCCCCATACAAAGTCTCTTTGGATCGCTGGTAAAACTATCTCTCCCTTGTCGATCTGATTCAGTAATGTGAAAATTGACATGTTATCCCCCTAAAAGATTAAAATTGTATACTTCATTTAGCAACTTTGTTTACTGATCCTTCTAAGGCTGACCCCTTCTGTTTCGTAGCCCATTTCGATATATTGGTTTTTGCCTTTGGTGTTTTTGTAGATTATTTGGGTGAGGATGGTGACTTCGTCGAATTGGGACAGGCTGAGGAAGAGGTTTTGGAGATTGAATGCTTCGTCGTCGGCGATTTCAAAACGATCCTGAACAAAGCAGCCCTTTTCTTCGGAGATGCCGATGAAGTAATATCCGGTGCCCAAACTTTCCGGGCTTAGTTCCAGACTTCTTTGCATATCCAAATTATTGGGGTGCTTTGTCTGCAACTTTTCCAGAAAGGCATCAAGGGGTTCATCGTGGAGAAGCTTTTCATCCAGATAAATGAAAATCTGGGAATCATCGGGATAAGGGCCGGATGCGTGATACACGCCATCGCATGTATCCCAATCTCCATCTTCAAATATGCGTGCTTCTTCCGGGGGAGCCTCATCCTCGCAAAGCGGAGTAATGGCTTCTTCTTCAGCCAACTTATGCCAATATTCATAGGCCTCTTTTGTGATACGGCCTACTACGGTTTCGTTGCCGTAGCCGTTAATTTCGATTGTTATTCTTTTGCTCATAATCTTAGTTTCGTTTAAGGTTTGCAATCTGCAAATATGGCCGCAAGGTCCGATGCTGTCTCGGCGAAATCTATCTGGTTCGATTTTGCATAATCATGGAGATCGGCGGAATATTTTCCACTGCCCAGAAATGCGATGGTGAGGAGGCGGTTCGTCTGCTGTTCCAAGGCGGAATCAAGGTTATCAGGCCTG
>CAYUYU010000218.1:0-2998 GCA_964449405.1 uncultured Thermotogaceae bacterium | reverse complement strand
GATACTTGATTTTGCGAATATGTCTTCAAAATTGACCTTTTTGCAGTGCAATCATGGTATAATCCCCTAAATTTATTTGGAAAATGAATAGGAAAGGGTGGAAAAATGCTTGAAATTAGGCAACTTGTCAAAAATTACGGCAATAAAAAAGCCGTTAAAGGAATCAGTTTGTCTGTTAAACCCGGAGAGATATACGGGTTCCTGGGACATAATGGCGCCGGTAAAACCACCACAATCAAGGTTTGTACAGGATTATTAAAACCAACCGCCGGCCAAGTTACCATTCAAGGATATGATATCGTGAAACAGCCTCTGGAAGCCAAACAAAAATCCGGGTATGTCCCTGAAAATCCTTATTTATATAATAAACTCACGGGCAGAGAGTTTTTGGAAACGATCTCAACGATTTACATGAAAGATAGGAAAAAAGAGGCCGATAAACAAATTGAAGAGTTATTGGAAACGCTTCAAATGTCAGAGCATGCGGATCTTTTGATTGGAACCTATTCACAGGGCATGCGTCGAAAGATTACACTTTGTGCTGCTCTTTTCCACAATCCACAGGTGATTTTTCTTGATGAACCTACTTCAGGCCTTGATGCAGCCAGCGCAAAGGCTGCCAAGGATTTGTTCAGGAAACATGCCGATAAAGGGGCGTCCGTCTTGTTCACCACCCATGTACTCGAAATCGCTGAGAGATTGTGTGATCGGATAGGGATTATTTATCAAGGGCAATTAAAAGCGGAAGGAACATTCGAAGAGTTAAAAGCGCAATTTGAAAGCCCCGGCTCTACACTGGAGGATATCTTTTTGAATATCACAGAAGAAACGGGGAAATGGGGGGATGAGAGTTGAGTTATCTCTTGTGGTTTTTCAAATTACGTTGGCTAATGCTGAAAAACAAATTATGGAAAGATAGAAAAACAACAGTCAAGACATTGTTGATCACCTGTATCGTTATTCTTGCGCAGATTGGATTAACCGTTTTGTTTTATCGTACGATTTTTAAAAACATCATTCCGGTAGAGGGCCAATCACGAGGTATTTTAAGCCTGTTTTTTTTGATAGCCGTTATATGGATCTATCTCATTGCATGCGTTCAGGGGATCAGCAACTTTGTCAAAAGTTTTTTTAAATCACCGGATATGAATTATCTAATCTCCATTCCCATTCCTTCAAATTATATATTTCTGTTTAAATTCTATGAATATATCGTCGTAAACGCCAAATCCATGCTGTTTCTCTTCTTCCCATTTCTTGCAGCAATCGGAGTTTCCATCAATGCATCATTGTTTTACTATATACTCATCATTCCCCTGTATTTTCTGTTGTCAATCATCCCAGCCTCAATCGGTGTAATGGTTGCAATGACAGGCGTCAGGCTGATATCTGCAAAAACATTTACCGTTATCACCTCAGCCCTTTCATTCGTAGCAAACATCTTTTTTATTCTCCTTTTTTCAAGAGTTGAGAATATTCCCACAGACTTTTTTACAGGCATTATGGACTTTCTGCAAAAACCCCTGGTATCCGATATCATTCCCATCACCGGGGGGATGAGACTTTTTAATGCCGCTGCTTTTAATGAAAATGGATGGGCTGCCCTGCTGTTTTTACTCCTGTTTTCCTTCCTGCTCGTTTATGGTGCATTTATTCTCTCCAAACATCTTTTCTTTGAAGGCTGGGCCAAGAATCAGCATATTGAGCCCGAAATAAGAAAAAAGAAAAACTTTACCCTAAAAAAGAGACTGAAAACCGGAGGCATTACGTTTGAATGGATCAAAACCGAATGGAAAATGGCAATAAGAAATCAGGAAATGCTCATGGGGTGCGTTTTTATGCTATTGTTTTTCGTCATCAGTGCGTTTTTATTTTCCTATCAAAGATATTTTCCCCAGACCCCGTTAATTGGGATTTTTATACTTATCACCATTGCAGCTATTTTTAACATTATAGCTGTTTCAATCCCCTTCATCCCCATGGAAATCACTAAGGATAAACGATTGTGGAAAGGACGTTATTGGACACTGAAATCAATGCCCCTAAAGGGAAGTGAAATCTTTTTCATACAATGTATGATGTTCTTTGTTCCCGGATATCTCATAAGCTTGGCTGGCATTCTATCCTATTCCCTGATGAACGGGGTGGATTTTTTCACCAGCTTGTGGTCGGCAGGGGTCTTGTTTGTCATTCTTTACGGAAGTAGTGCCATATATGTTTCAGGAGAACTGTTGTCACTAACGGATTTTTTTGAAAGAAATGAATTCCTCGGGAATCTTATGACCCTCATCATCCCAGCTGTATACGGACTTTTTTCTGCCGGAATCATCACCCTTTTTCTATCAAGAGATGTTTTCAAGGATATACCAATTATTTCCGCCCTCAGTAACATCCTTACATTGCCGGTGACACTTATCATCTCAATAACTGTTATAGCTTCTGCTTTGTTATTAACCAAAAGACTGTTTATTTATGCATGGGAACAATTGGACATCTAAACGCTTGTTAATAAAACAATGATTGTGATTTATTTGAATCAATTTAAGCCTTTTCTTTTAGGGTTTACGTCTCATGGCTACCACTTCCAAAAATCTTTTTTGCGAACCGGTTCCGCTTATTTTTTCCTTAACAGGGAAACGTTTGTCAAAGCTTGCAGCCTCTTCTTGATTAATATCAAAAATTGGGTCTTCAACAAATCTCCCGTGCACTCCAGAAAACGCTTCCTCCGATAAAACACAGACCTGTAAGGCTGCAGCATACATACCATCAGCTGTTTTTATCCCATAATCCTCTGCAGGAAAAAATCCAACCCGGCTGTAATAGGCGGGATCTCCATAAATCAGTATGGCAGGATACCCCATATCGGCTGCGATATGCTTGGTATGATTGATTAAAGCAGAACCGATGCCATTTTGTTGATACACGGGCAAAACGGATACAGGACCAAATGTCAAGACTTCAAGCTTGTCCCCATCCTCTGAGATAATGGTTGATTTGG
>CAYUYU010000217.1:0-3008 GCA_964449405.1 uncultured Thermotogaceae bacterium | reverse complement strand
GTTTTGGTTTACCATCGTCAGGTTACCAGAAAAATGAAGGGGTGATAATACAATGATTCATATACTACAAATCGAAGATAACCCGGGAGATGTCAGGCTGATTCGAGAAATGCTCAAAGATTGTAAACAGCTTGAACACAAGTTTGAAGAAGCCATGTCTCTTAAAGAAGGGTTAACCCGTCTTTCCAAAGGCGGCATCGATGTTATCCTTCTGGATCTGGGACTAAGGGAAAGCTATGGATTGGATACATTGAAGGAGCTGTTGTCTTCAGCATTTAAGCTTCCCGTTGTTATCGTCATGACGGTCATGGATGATGAGGAAACGGGAATTCAAGCTGTAAAAGAAGGAGCTCAGGATTATTTAATAAAAGGACAAATAAACAGTCAGTTGTTGGGAAGGTCCATCCAATATGCTCTTGAAAGAAACCAGGCAAAAGAAAAATTGGAGGAAAAAGTCAGAGAGCGGACCGAAGACCTTTACCTGACTTTACAATCGTTGAAAAATGAAATTGCCGAAAGGAAAAAGACGGAAGTAGCATTAAAAAAGGCAAAAGAGGCTGCAGAAGAAGCCAACAAGGCAAAATCCCAGTTTCTTTCAAATATGAGTCATGAAATCCGGACACCCATGAACGGTGTGATTGGTATGACTAATTTATTGGCAGATACAGATTTAAACCAAGAACAGAAAGAATATTTAGAATATGTCAGGATTTCCGCCAAACATATGATGATGATTATCGATGACATTTTAGATATTGCAAAATTGGAATCAGGCTTAGTTACATTAAACATCCAACCTTTCGATTTAAATCGCATGATGGAAAATATCCTGTCCATCCTTTTCAGCAGCGCTCAAAAAAAGGGGCTGCAAGTGGGGTTTCAAATGGACAAAACGCTTCCCAAATCTTTCATAGGAGATGAGCATAAAATCAGACAAGTACTGATCAACCTCATATCAAATGCAATAAAGTTTACTCACGAAGGACATATCATGCTTGAAATCAAAGAAATACACTCTAAGGGAAAAGAACATGAAATAGAATTCTCCCTCACGGATACAGGGGTCGGGATCTGTGAAGATATACAAAAAAAATTGTTCAAACCATTCGTACAAGGTGATTTAAGCTCAACAAAAGAGTACCAGGGAACCGGCCTGGGACTTGCTATATCAAAGCAGCTGGTGGAAAAAATGGGTGGAAAGATTGATCTGGAAAGTGAGCCGGGAAAAGGAAGCCGTTTTTTTTTCAGGGTGAAGTTATCAGAACATTAGAAAAAGTTTGATAGTTCGTAAAAACAGCTTCAAAGATAATAGTTCTGAAAGAACGCGCATCAATGCGATTCTAATAATGATCATATACCGGTTTTTTTCTGCACTTCTCTCAACTTGTCTATAACGAATACATTTCCCTCACCACTGAAGAACAAAAAACCTTTGTCAAGGACATTTGCAAAACTTCAAGTAGCCTGTATACCATCACAGAAAATCTATTGGAATGTTCCAGAGTTAATTTGTAAAGTCTCATAGAGATCCAAGATTATGGCAGGGTATGACAAAAGAAAAGCTCAGGAGCCTGTCGAATTTGTTCATTCAATCCGCACCGGGTACAAATAACGACACCAGTCCCGGACTTGGTATCAACATAAATAAAAAGGCACATTGAACTGAATCACGTGGAACTGTTGATTAGAAGTGTTAAAAATGAAGGAACAACCGTTGTTTTAACTTTCCCGAAAGCATAAAAAGTGACTACAATAAATGGGGAGTTCTTTTATAACCTCCCCGTTTTTTTGTACGCTTCTCTTTTTTTAAGATCTCTTATTCAATGTAATAAGGGAATTGAGAAATCCTTAGTCTGGCGCATCCATAAGGTATCAGTGAAATTTGTTCTGGATCCCCCTTTATAAGAAGGGGGCTAAGGGGAATTGTCCCAGCTGAATTTTTTTCCATCGGCCATTGGTTGACCTTCTTTCCTTCAATTTTCAGTGATAATGGCGGGTATTCCTGATCAAATGGCTGTTGTTCGTTGATATCATTGAAATGAACATGAAAATTCTTATTGCTTTTTTCAAAATTCCCATTTAAAGCATAATTCCATTGACTATTTGTATACACTTCATATTCTGGAAACCTCTTTGATTTACTGATGTTGTTCCAAAATTCCTTTAATGGTAAAGCCAACACCAACGGTCCACTTTCAATACCGATGGAATGGTTAAACCACTTTGAAGTTCGCAAACCAAAATCCAGTTTAATTACAACTTTATCTGCTTTCCATTTCTTTTCTATCATCAGATATTGAGAATCAGAAATTGACTTTGTAGCTTCTGAATTAAGTTGGTATTCCATTTTCTTTGACCAACTCGGTTTTCTAAAATAGATTGGAAACGCTGTTTCTTGTTCGCAATGAATCTCAAATTCAATTTCTTCTCGAAAGGGAAAACCGGTTATTTCTCTAATAAAAACCGCTTGTCCTTCTAATTGTGTTTTTACCTCACATGGCCCATATACGCCAAACACAAGTCCTTTGTTTTGGCTTTTGTAGCATAGATTTTTAACAAATTTGGGCCAACCCTGATGCATATTTGCCGTACAACACCCAAAATTAGGTTCCAGTCCAAAGATGTTTGAATCATCCAGATTATTGTACCAATCCCGTCTGGCTAATGAGCACATAATTTGATTGGCTTGTTGATCATATTGGTGGGACATGATTTCCTTATCAAGAGTTGCAGGAAGTGCATTATACGTGACTTTTTCCAGTAAATCTCCAAAATACCGATCTCCAAATGTTCTGTATAAGATTTCCAGAGAATACATATATTCAACCACTGCACATAATTCGGTCCCCTGTGAAGGGTTGTTTCCATTAATATGCTCATCACCTGTTATCATTCCATTTACAGTCCCATGATAGACAGTAAGCTTCCTTATTCCATCTTTTACGATATTTAGTTGTTCTTGCTCTCCGTAAACCAAATATCTTAAGGCGGGATATTTCAATGCCATG
>CAYUYU010000216.1:0-3055 GCA_964449405.1 uncultured Thermotogaceae bacterium | reverse complement strand
CTTCTGTGATGGCGGCAAACAATTCACTGCTGCGTTGAGAGGTGATGTTTTTACCGTAGGGGTGTGGATGCAAGTGATGCCATTTTTCGAATCGCATGAGTGAGTTGTTGTCTTCTGTAATGAGATAATAGACGACTGATAAGATCTGGCGATAATGTTTTGGAAAACATTGCTTGAGATCATCGGTGATTCCAAGCTTTTCCCCAATGGCCTCCAACAAATAAATCGCACCGTAAAAACTTCGCTTAACCGATAAGGCTGGTATAGGTCCTCTTTTTTTTCCTTGTTCACCTTCTTCTTTCGCTTTGTTTTTTTTCCCGCGTCCATCCGTTGGAACAATTTGGCCGCTCTGCTCATCCAAGCGTCCAATCAGTTTTCGTTTGGAACGCGATTGTTGCTTGTCTTTGTCCCACCTGGATTTTGATTCATAGGCATACGTGATACCAGATCGTTTGTCTTTCTGAAAAATGACAGCCATTGTTTTCACCACCCTCGTTATGTATAGTATAACACATAACGAGGGAGTTTGTCATCTCTTTCTTTTGTGTTTCTCTGTTTTTAGCCCTTTAATCTCCTTTCTGAGCTTTCCTCGTTAGGTATTTCCGGGAATGTAGGATTCAAGTGAAAATGCGTGATGTAAACCCAATGCCGGAAAGTGATAATCCTGAATATGTTGAGAAATGGAGAGGTCTTTCTGTTTTAAATTCTGAAACCATAAAGAAAGTTATTGATGTATGGTTGGGCAAAAAATAATGGAACACCTCGATCCGGTTATTGGGAAGTCCAAAATTTTTTGTGATTTGCAGTAAAGAGTGCGGTAATAAAATGCGGTAAAGCGATAAATTCCTTATTATCACTGTGTTTTAAAGCTTTTTTAAACCGCATTTATTAACACACTTTACCGCACAAATGCAGTAAAGTTCGGAGATAAGTTCGGAGAAAGGTTCGGAGATAAGTTCGGAGATAAAAATAGCAAAAAATGAAATAGAAGGTGAAAAATGACCACACACACGGATACGTCTGAAAAAGGATTTCAAAAACTGATCACAAAAGCGCTTGTTGAACAATGCGGTTATATTGAGACCTTTTCAAATGCGTTTGATAGGGATTTTTGTATCAACAGGGCTTCACTGTTCGCTTTTTTGAAGGAGAGTCAGCCCGTTGTGTATGACTTTATCAAGAAAAAGGGTGAATATGCCTTTTTGGATCGTGTTGATCAGAAGATAAAGAAGGATGGGCTTGTTGAAGTACTTAGAAAGGATGTGAAGTTCTTTGATAAGCGTATGGAGCTATTTTACCCTGAACCCAATTCTCTTTATAATTTAAAGGATAAAAAGCGGTTTGAGGCGAATATTTTTTCTGTTACCCAGGAGCTTGTGTATTCTGACAATCATGCCAATCGAATTGATTTGGTCATTTTTCTGAATGGGTTCCCCATTATTACCATGGAGTTGAAGAATGCCTTTACGAATCAGGCGGTTGTGAATGCGATTGTTCAGTATAAGAAAACGCGAAGTGCTTCGGACAAGATTTTTAATTTTGGCAGGTGTTTGGTGCATTTTGCAGCGGATACGGACTTGGTGTATATGACCACGAAGATTGATGGGAAAAGAACGCATTTTATGCCTTTTAACAAGGGACAAAATGATGGATCGCCATATCCGCCTTTTGGTGCGGGCAATCCCGTTAATCCAAACGGGTTGAAAACTGCTTATCTTTGGGAGGAAGTTCTGACAAAGAGAAGTCTTGCCAATATTGTGGAGAAATATGTGCATTTTGAGAAGGGGAATTCGGGAAATAGGAGAAAGAAGGAAGCTCTCATTTTCCCCAGGTATCATCAGCTGGATGTTGTTCGTAAGTTGTTGGCAGATTCAAAAAGAAAGGGGATTGGTCAACGGTATCTGATTCAACATTCTGCCGGTTCCGGCAAGTCGAACTCCATCACATGGCTGGCGCATCAGCTTTATGGGCTCCATGATGAGGATAATCACTCAGTTTTTGATTGTGTGGTTGTCGTTACGGATAGAACGGTTTTGGATCGGCAGATCAGGGAGAATATCAAGAATTTCGCCCAGGTTCGTCGGGTTGTTGAGGCGATTACCGGCAATTCAACGGATATTCAAAATCTTGACCCTTCAGAAACCGCTTCCAGTAAAACAGTTAATATGCGCCTTGCTTTGGAAAACAACAAGAAGATTTTTGTTTGTACGGTTCAGACTTTTCCCTTTGGCCTTGAAGCGGTTCATCGGATGCAATCCAAGCGAATTGGGTTTATCATTGATGCAGCCCACAGTTCTCAGAGCGGTACCGCTTCTGCCAGTATGAATGCCCTTTTTTCGGGTGTAGATATTCCGGATATGGAGAGAAATGAAGATGGGGAAATTGATACGGAGGAATTGGTCAACTATTTAATTGAATCTCGGAAGATGTTAAAAAATGCCAGTTATTATGCGTTTACAGCTACTCCCAAGAACAAGACCCTTGAAACATTTGGAATTCGTCAGGTGGATGGATCATTTAAGCCTTTTCACACCTATTCCATGAAACAAGCCATTGAAGAGGAGTATATTCTGGATGTATTGCAAAATTACACGACGTACAAATCATATTACAAGATAAAATCAGAAAGTGAAGCCCTTGTTGAAAAGGAATTCGAGACCTCTGAAGCCACTAAGAAGTTGAAATCGTTTGTTGAGGGAAACGCACTTGCGATTTATGAAAAGGCAAAGATTATGATCGACCACTTTAATACCAATGTGCGCCATTTAATCAATGGCAAGGCTAAGGCGATGGTTGTGACCAAATCCATTGAATCGGCGATGAAGTATAAGGATGCCTTTGACAGATATCTTTCCGAAAGCGGGTTGCCCTATAAGGCAATTGTTGCCTTTTCAGGGTCCAAAAGGCATTATAAGTCAAGGTTGGAGATGACTGAAAGGTCTATGAATGATTTTCCTGACAATGACAATGATATTCCAAAACAATTTGAAAAAGATGATTACAAGTTTTTGATCGTTGCCAACAAGTACCAGACGGGCTTTGATCAACCGTTGCT
>CAYUYU010000215.1:0-3118 GCA_964449405.1 uncultured Thermotogaceae bacterium | reverse complement strand
TTTCAATCAATTTAATGGATTTCAGTCGCCGGATGTATTCTGTTCCAATGTTTTTTCTCTTCCGGTGTAAATTCTTGTATTTGGCAAGCTGCACAGCTGCTATTTTAATTTCAAGCCCCGATAATTTTCTGAGTTGTCCTGCAACAGTATCATAACTTTTTCTGCCTCTTTTGGCGTTCATCAAAATTTTATACAAAAATTTACCCAAATAATTCTTACGTTGCGTATCGACAAGATTGCGTATGATGCGGAATATCAGCATCTTTTTTGAAATCGGAGTATAAGTTTGCTGAAGGGAATATGCTTTATTATAAAGGATTTCATCATTGGTGGCAAACACTCCCCCACCTATTCCATAGGCATTTTTTATGAGCGAAAAACAGGCGACATCCCCAAAACTACCAACATTTTTGCCTTTATACGTTGAACCCAGAGACTGGGCACAATCTTCAATTATTTTCAGATTATGTTTTGCTACTAATGCTGTTATCTTATCCATTTCGCAGGGCACACCTCCCAGATGAATAGGCTGAATAGCCAGGGTTTTTTCTGTAACCCGGTGTTCGATATCCGACACTGAAATATTGAGATCATGGATTGATATGTCTGAATATACGACCTTTTGCCCGGATTCTTCAATGGGATCAATGGCCACCTTGCATGTTAAAGGGGATGTAATTATTTCTCCTTTTACACCAAGGCTCTGATAAGATAAATAAAGTGCGGTGCGGCACGAATTGGTTAGTAATATGTGTTTTTTATCCGTTAGTCTTCTAAAATATTCAATAATGGAAGCTTGCGCTTCTTTTTCAGAAATAAAAAAGCTCTTAACTACATCCCAAAACCTTAGATTTGGACTATAATATGGATACTTAATCCTGCTCAACGATTTCTTAAAAATGAATGCATTTTAGCGAGATACATAAACCCTGGCTTAAAATCCCCCTTTTCAAACAAGGCATTGGTATTTCCACCCTTAAAAATTGAAACGAGATATTTGAAAGGATTGATCCTCCCTTTTACAATGCCAAGAGACCCATAAACCATATCGCTTATGGGATTGAACCAGTGTTTGTTTTTCTCGTAACTATCCGGCCAGCTGATAGGGTTATTGTTTACAAAATCGTAAATCAACCGGGCATAATCCACTCCACATGCCCTGGCCAAACCCACCCACAACCAGGTACGGGCATTGATCTCTATCAATTTATACTTTTTATCCCGTGGATCAAAAAGATACTCCACTTCGCAGACTCCGGTATAGTTTAATGCTTTGAGCAGCCGGACCGATTGTTCATAACAGGTTGTACAATCAAAACTTTGAGCAAAAGTGGCAGTACCAAACTGAAGAGGGTGCTCTCTCAGCTTTACCCCTGACCAATGGGTTTTAATTATCCCTTCTACGCAGAACGCGGTGAAGGATATGGTTTTATTCGAACCATCAAAAGGGATAAGTTCCTGGGTAAAGGTTTTTTCAAGCGGATATTCTTTCGCAATTTCGGTTAATTGCGCACACAATTCCTTTTCATGGTTTGCCATTAAAGCCTTTTTTCCAATCTTCCTGTAAAAGGACAGCCCATTTCTTCCTTTGGTTAACACAGGAAAGGTAAATACCGATGGTAATTCTTCACCTTCGGATTTAAAAAAATGTGTCCGAGGTACTGGTATGGATGATTTTTCTGCAATTTGAAGCAGATTGCCCTTGTCGTAGATGTTTTCAATGATATCAAGGTGCGGCGTAATGACTTTGTAAATTTCTTCCAGTGTTTTTTTGTGCCTGGAAATTGCTAATACTGCATGATCATTGGATGGAATCAATACCCAACCTTTTAACGAGTACTTCTCACCCAAATCCATTAAAAATGGCACAAATTGTTCATCCTGAAAATCGGGTGAAATGAAGAACTTCCCGCAATACTTTGAATAGCGGGCAATACAATCATTTTTATCCACCACAAAAACAGGAATACCCGCTTGCCCTAATGAGCGGGTATTGGAAAGGCCCTGAACGTGGCCCTCGATGATAATGGCACCTTTAGTTGTGTTCAACCTGTAATATCTGCCCGTAAATTTCATTAATGCGGTTAGCTATAGTTTTCGAGTCTAGCCCGAGTTTGAGAATTCTTTCCATCCCGTTAGTTTGTTGTTTATGATCAACAAATTGTATTGCTTCTTCAATCTTTTGAGCAAAACTTTCATAATCAAAGCCTCCGATAAAATGGCCTGGCTCATCACCAAACAACCACTCCACATCACCAACATTGGTGGCAACTATCACACAATTGCAAGCCATCGCTTCCTTAACAATATTGGGTGAACCTTCCATAAATGATGGTAATAATAAAATATCACCCGCTTTCAAATATTGAATTACCTTTTCGTGTGCTATCGGATAAGGACTGATTAGGTTAATCCTGTCATCGCTGATCATTTTAAGCGATTTTGCTATTAAATCATGGTTCTTTCTTATATTCGTTTTTGAACCAAAATATAGAGCGTTTATTTTAGAAGGAGCATACTCTGGTAAGTTTTTGATGTCATAAACCGTATCTGAGATCTTATCTATATCAATTCCATTGGGTATGATTTGAGACTTGGACTTTTGCCAAATAATCTTTTCAATATTTTTTGATTTACAGATTATCCTTTTTACAAAAGGTTGAATCAAAATGGAAAGCAAAGGCAAATATCGACTATTGAATCTTGTCTTACCTGGCCCAACATATTCTCCATAAGCATCAGAACCCATTAATGAAAGGATAATTGGTTTGCCAGAAAAAGCCAGAACTGCTACCCAACCAGATAAAACATAATGAGCATGTATAATGTCTATGTTGTTGTTTTTTAAATATTTGCGTAGTAGCTGAGCACTCTTTATGTAACCTGATATTCCTTTACCTTTTACTCCAAAATAAGATATTTTGATACCCCGTTCACTTAAGGAGTCACCTTGGCTTTTAATAAATGGTGCTACACCAAAATCAGATGAGTTTGCGCTGGAGACAAATAACACCTTCATCTTTCTTGCTTCATAAATAAATCAATCGCAACCTTTAGTCTCAAATCATACGATTCATTGGCATTATAATCTCCTGGTTCAAATATCCATTGATTACTT
>CAYUYU010000214.1:0-3135 GCA_964449405.1 uncultured Thermotogaceae bacterium | reverse complement strand
TCCGGCACAATCACCCTCAAACCAACATCAGCTTTGGTTCTGTACCAGTAAATAAAAAGCTCGCTTCGCTTTAAAAATATCATTGTAGGGGCGGACCGGCGTGTCCGCCCGTTATATTATTATTGTTCCCAGGGTAAAATATTACGAGGTTTTTTTGAGAGTCATTTAATATTTTCAAAGAAAATAAAGCACCATCATTTGGACAGAGATAATAAGATCTATGTTAAAATCGTAAAGATAGTAACATGTTTCACTTTAGTACATTTTAGAATGGAAGATGAGAAATGGCCTACATTAAAAAAAACAGTGTCTTTATTAGTTCCACCGGCAGAACCGGCACTCAGTTTTTTGGAAAGAAAATCTCTGATAGCATCGAAGATTGTTTTTCCGTTCACGAGCCGGCAGTAGTTTGGTTATCCAGACCGAAAGAATGGCGTGAAAAAAGTAAGATATTCGGACCTTTCAGAATGACGATTGGTCAGTTTTTGCCCAGTAACAGTATGTTTAAACTCTCCGCTGATCGTGCAGCCGGCAGGATTGACGATGATAAGGCAAGAGAATACGTGTACAAACAACGTAAACGATATGTGAGCAAGGTCAAACAATCTCTCTATGTGGAATCGAACGCCCATCTTTACGGGGTACTGGACCTTTTATCAGATATATTTCCAAACTGCAAGATCGTGTATGTCATCAGAGATCCCAGGACGTGGATCCGGTCAGCCTTGAACACATCCGAGTACGTCTTGTATTCGCCCATTGACTTTCGTTTTTTTAAAGCAAGTGTTAGGGCCATAGACTTTGAAGATGATCCGTATTATGATAAATGGAACCGGATGAGCAAATTTGAAAAATACTGTTGGTATTACAATAAAGTCAATTCATATGTCCTGTCACACATGAGTGGAAAAGAAAATTTCAAGATATTTCGATTTGAAGATCTGTTTCAAGCCCCTAATAAAGTATCAGAGTTTCAACGTATGCTTGATTTTGCAACAGATTTTTGCCATCGGAAATATCACTATGAATTAAAAGAGGAAATGATTGAAAAGAAAGTGCATGCTAGGGCCAAAAAAGGGAAACTGCCCCATTGGCGGGAGTGGGAACCGAATTTGTCAAAAATCATCACAGAGCATTGTGGAAGATGGTTTAGAGAATACGATTACGGGAAAGAGAAAGAATGGCGTGAGAAGCTGAAAGCGGCAGGTGTTTTGTTATCTTTAGACGAACAGTTATTTCAACTATAAAACGAAAAGAAAAGACACAATTTATTTATTGTTTTCAGTGTTAAGGGATATGCGCTTGAGGTCTCATGGATTTAGCCAGGCAAAGGACAAACCCAAAAGATCACGCTTCCCGTTTTCGAGTCCGGTTTATGATCTTTATCAAGCACTGTAGTGAATCAACAGTTTTGCAAAGAGTGGAAACGATAAGAAAAGCAATGATAGAGGAGATATAGGCGTATGAGTTTAATTTCTCTTATGGGTTTTGCAACCTTAAAAAGGGATTTCACAAGCCTTTTCAAAATCCGATGAATTGCTTTATGAGATGAAAAAAGAAAAAAAGGAATGAATGTGACAAAAAATCTGATGTGAAAGGTGATTGAAGATGATCAAAAACCGGCAAAAAAGGATTTATCAGGTTTTTCTCGGATTAACGGTTGTTTTTTTTCTCGTCATGATCGTAACCATTGCATTTTTTGATTCATTTAATGATTGGGCACCACCGACGCTCTTTTTAAGTTTCTTTTTATTGGTTGTATCCCTCATCTGTGTGATTATCTTCCGAAAGAGAAGCAAAGAAATTGAACATGCCTTAGCAGACCAAAATTATCTCGCCCAATGGCATTTTTCATCAGCGAAATGGGGAGCCTTCATGAATCAGGAAGATGATTTTCGAACAGGCAAGAGAAAAGTTGCTTTCGTTTTTCTCACAGTAATAACCGTGATCATCTTCATGATGTTTGTCATTTTTGCTGAAGAAGCCAAACTCGTTATGTTTCTTGTGATGTTGGGGTTGATAGGCCTTTACGCTCTGGCTGCATTCATCGTTCCGTGGCTCATAAGGAGATTCCGGAAAGACGAGGAGGCAACTGTTTTGATCCTGCATAAAGGCGTTTTACTGAACAAACAATTTCACAGCTGGGATTTTCCGCTTTCAAAGCTTGCGTCCGCTTCATATGAAAAAAAGCCTTATACTCACCTTGAAATCGTATATGACTTCGTAGACAGAACGGGCCCCAGATCTTACACCGTCAACGTCCCGATCCCGGACGGAGAAGATGAACAAGCTCAAAAGGTTATAGAGGAATTGAAACGTTCAAACGGCCTTTGAACAAAGTGATATCCCAAAACATTTGACATTTCACAAAATGCATGGTAAAATACGCTCTGTGAACTGAGAAAGGGGGTAGAAAGATGCCACAGCACAAATCAGCGATGAGAAGGGTCAAAAGATCCCAGAAAGAGAAGTTGCAGAATAAAATTTACAGAAGTAAATTTAAGAATCTGACTAAAAAGATTAACAGAGCTTTGGAAGAGGGTCATGTGGAAACTGCCAATGAAATGCTCCCAAAAGCTTTTTCTGCGATAGATAGAGCGGCAAAGATTGGAACCATTCACAAAAATCAAGCCGCCAGAAGAAAATCCAGACTTGTTAAAAGAATCGACAGGGCGCAAGCTCAAGCTTAGTTTAAGTCAATCATTTAATTTAAAAATAATAAACCGGGAATATTCCCGGTTTTTTGTTATGGAATGGCCATGCAGATTATGGTATACTAAACAGGAATATTTGAACCGAATTAACTCACTTAAGCAGACTGCGGGAGGTGTATTATGGCAAAAACAAATAAGGGCGAGATCGTTTCCATCATCGGTCCTGTTATAGATGTTAAGTTCAGCAACGAAAGCCTGCCGGACATATTCAACGCCCTTGAAGTAACACATCCGGACACACATAAGAAATTGGTACTTGAGGTGGAACAATTAATTGGAGACGACACCGTCAGGACAGTCGCCTTCGCTTCGCCTGCTGGCTTTCTTCGCTTTCTTTCTTTCCTCTCTCCTTTCTTTCCTCTCTCCTTTCCTTTTTTCCCTTCCTCTCTTTTCCTTTTTTTTCCCCTCCTTTTCTCTCCCC
>CAYUYU010000213.1:0-3180 GCA_964449405.1 uncultured Thermotogaceae bacterium | reverse complement strand
CTGGAGTTTGGCCCTAACTAGATTTTTTTCGGTCAAAGTATTGACTTTGGCCGATTTTTTTGGCATTTTATATCTAGTCTAATAACTAGATTGGGGGCGTTATGGGTTATCCTACAAAGGTTCAGTGCATTAAACGGAAAAAGAGTGAACAGTGGTATATCAATTTTCCTTCGGCCGTAGCTCAGGCTATGGAGTTTTCACAAAGCGAATCGGTTGAATGGGTTATTTCTGACAAACAGCATCTGATTTTGCGTAGAAAAGATGTACCACCTGACCCTGTCAACGTAAAAAAAAACGGCGGTCACCATTAACCGATGAAATAACAAGTCTTTTGTCAAAGGCGACAGATGCGACATCATCACAAAGAAGTTCGGTAAGATTTGCGCAGCATATCATGAGTAATCTCGTATGCCTGGGTCGTCACACAATTTCCGGTATTCTTTGTACTGCCGGAAAAACCCAAAGTGATTGGACTGCCGATTATCGTCTTTACAATAAGAATAGAGTTAACGTTCAACGTTTATACGATGTGATTGGGGAAGAGGTGCTGCAGAAATGTTCAGGTGACAAGCCGTTAATATGTGCATTGGACGATTCAACATTACGTAAGACCGGAAAGAAAATACCTGGTGTCAAATATACTCGTGATCCTATGGGACCACCATTCAGTGTCAACTTTGTTCGTGGTCAGAGAGTCATCCAATTATCTGCTGCAGTTTCAGAAGATGGAAAAGCATCCCGGATGATACCTGTTATCTTCAAAAGCGCACCATCAGCTGATAAGCCAAAGAAAAATGAACCTCAGGAGAAATGGGAATTTTACAAAGAACAATCAAAACAGAAAAATCTCAGCCGATACGGCGTAAACTGTATTCAGGAAATGCGTAGCCTGATGGATAATAACGGCCACGAAAACAGGGATTTATGGGTAACAGTTGATGGAAGTTACACAAACAAAACCGTTCTGCGTAGTTTACCTAAAGGAGTAAAGGTGATTGGCAGAATCAGGGGTGATGCAAAGCTATATTATCCGGCAGAACAAAACAATTGCGGTAAAGGTAGAAATAGGATTTATGGTGACAACGCTCCAACACCTGAAGACTTACGAAAGGACGAAAGTGTTGAGTGGAAAATTGTAAAAGCTTATGCTTGCGGCAAGACGCATGATTTCAAGGTTAAGGTTGTAAAGAACCTCAGATGGCGAGCTAGCGGAAATTCTCACCTTTTTCAACTGATCACTATTGCACCACTGCGTTATCGTCTCAACAAAGGGTCAAGGCTTCTATACCGTAAACCAGCATACCTTATCTGTACCGATCCAGATGCCAAACTTGAAGATTTGATACAGGCTTATATGTGGCGCTGGGATATAGAGGTAAATTTCCGCGATGAAAAAACTCTTTTAGGTCTGGGTCAGGCACAAGTGAGAAATAATCACTCGGTGGAAAAAGTTCCTCAAATGATGGTGGCAGCATATGCGACATTGCTTCTTTCATCCATTAACAGTTTCGGTGTTCATGGTAGTCCACTTAAACTTCCAGCACCCAAGTGGCAGAGAAACATTAAAAAGAAAAGAGTATCAACAATGGATCTAATCAAGGCTTTAAGGATGGAACTATGGTCAGAGGCAATTACCGAACGTAATTTATCGCACTTCGTGTCTAAATCAAAACAAAACCAAAAGTCCGATAAAAACAATTTGTCTTTGAAATCGGCACTTTTTTACGCTGCCGCTTAGCCAAACACAAGAGCCTGCATTGAAATGCAGGCCTCAGAATAAAAACTACACCCCACTCTACACCCAAATCAGGTTTACTGCACTTGTCCTGCAGAAGCATCACACACCCGAGCAGTTCGGGCATTATGAAACTCCTTGGTTCAATGAACCACGATTATCTCATTACCCCAACCTTTGTCCATTCGTTATAAAGCACCTTGTTGCTTTTTCTATCTGTTATTTTTACAGCTACAAGGTACGTTCCCGTGGAAACATATCTGTTATTGGGGTTTTTGAGATTCCATGTGATTTCGAGTTTGTACGGGTTATCTTCCAACTTGACTAAAGGTCCGCTGAAAACCATGTTTCCAAGATTGTCGTAAATGGAAGCGATTCCTTCAAGTTCAATATCAAGAACACTTGACCTGCTTACCGCCTCCGCCAAAATAGTTATCCCCTCCCTTGACTTATAACCGGGCATACCAATTATGCTTGGGCTTGGCCCTATTTTCACACTTAGCTCGTATGGCGTATCTCCTATTGAAAGCACAACCCGGCGGTTGAGAGGATCATCCTGTACATTGTCGAGCAGGTCTCCAATATCGGCTGTAAAATTGATAAACACCGAATCTCCAATCTGTACAGGAAGCTCCGGACCGCTCTCCCTCTCAACCAGAAAAGTAAACACGTTTCTGGAGGAGGTGATGTTTTGGAGCTGTAGCGTATAATGGTTTTGATCTGAAACAGAGATAAATGTAAGAGGTTCACGGTGAGTGATCGTTGTAGTGTTGAGAAGCTCACTGAAAGAGACAACGAGAGTATCCTTTTCGTAATTTTCATCATTGATTTCACCGGGAGTGTAGCTGGCGTCCAATATAACCGGAGCAGCCCTGTCTTTTGCCTCCCCAAAAATTTCCTGCTCAAATTCGTCAACCCTCACCGTTACGATTATACGGCCATCCGTTTTAACAGTGTCGGTGTCCGGAAATATGACAATGCTTGAGCTGTCATTTTCAAGATTGGCCACACTCAAATTATCAAACATTCCAACCCCTGTCCAGCTTATTGAGGCATTAACACTCTGAGCTGGTACGGTTTTATTGAAATTAACGATGATCTGATCAATGATGCCATCCGCGTTGGTATCGTAATAGAAGGCAGAATCGATAACAGGAGGCACAGCACGCAAACCAAGTTCTACCCACCTGTTGTCTGGATGAGGTGAAACGCCATGAATATCGATCACGTCACTTTGGGGATTAAATCTCACGCTGTCACCCTCTACTGGAATATTAGACTGATCGGCACTGGTAACTGCAAATCGATAGTTTCCATCCTGAGGGGTTGGTACTACCTCCCTTACCCTGAGCATACTTGTCGCTCCGGTGGATCTCTTTTTGAGTTCAATGGATTCGCCGATAAAGAGATCGAAAGGAGGAATTGCCATTGGCTCTGTGAAAGAG
>CAYUYU010000212.1:0-3198 GCA_964449405.1 uncultured Thermotogaceae bacterium | reverse complement strand
TTGATGGTCAGTATGTATTTATAGCCCTTGTCATGCGGTTGATGAACCTTTTTTTGCTTATTCATGGTTTGATTATAGCATAATGCCTTTTGTTTAAATGGGGTTTCATGAACAAAAACATCCCCTGTCTAAGTATCAGTGTTTTGATATAGTCTCCTTTTTTAGTGTTTTATTAATGTTCCGCTGCATCCAAGCATTTCATCATCCGGATGGGAGGCGATCACCATGATTTTTTTCATTTCTTAACCTTCCAAGAAATTATAAATCTTCCTCTCTTATAACTTCTTTAATTTCAACTGACAAAGAAAATAATTCTTCTTTTATTATAAACCAGATAATATTATAGTCTATACCAAAATAATCATGGATAACTCTATTTCTCAAACCTATTATAGCTGTCCAGTCAATTTTAGGATGTTTGTTTTGAATTTCTATCGGAATATGATTAGCTGCCTCACCAATGATAGATAAATTTCTTAAGACAGCATCTAAGGTCTTTTTATCGGTTAAAAAGCGTGTTTTATCATACCCTTTCGTGTATTCAACTATGTTGTTAATCGCTTCTTCAATATCTTCGAGATAAAACATATATTTTTTCTTAGACATCTATCATATCATCTTTGATATATTGGAATTTTCTTTTTTCTATGCCATTTATGGATACAAGATCGACTTTTTTATCCAATAAGGCCTCAAGTTCCAGTGCCAAATGAACAAAATTTAAACCGATGGGTTTTTCTAGTTCAACCATAATATCAATATCGCTGCTTTCTGTTTGTTCATCTCTTGCATATGAACCAAACAAATAGAATTGATGGATGGGATACTTTTTTTTAAGCTCGGTTAAATTCAATCTGATTTTATTTTGGATTTCTTCTTTTCTTAAAAGCGTTTTTCCCATTTTATCACCAGCTTTTTTTACAAAAGGTTTTTTTATAACTCTTTCAAGATTAGTAGCAACCAAGGGGTCAGGCCCTTTGAAATATTCAGTTCATTGGAAAAATGGGTGTATATAATCTTCAACAACAGAACCGAATCAAAGGCAGTGTCGGGAAAATCAAAAAACTTGAGTTCGTTTACCCCTATTATATCATTTGCTTTTTTGAATCAGCTCGCAACTGGGCCAGAATGGATTCATCCTCTCCCTTGGAAAAATGCCCTGTCCCAGTATCAGGGTTTTGATATAATCTCCTTTTTTGAGTGTTTTATTAATGTTCCACCACATCCAAGCATTTCATCATCCGGATGGGCGGCGATTACCATTATTTTTTTTCAAGTCACCCCTCTTCTTCATGCTTTTCCAACTTGTCAATTTCTTTTCTCAGTTTCTTATCAAAACTAAATATTTTGCCCTGATGTGTTTTTTGCAAAAGCCGATAATAATAAGTCAACAAAATCTATTTTTTTGTTTGAATAATAGTCTAGCGCCTGGATTAGTGTGCCTTTATCTTTAACACCTATGTTTTCAGGTGTGAGAAATTCAATGATTATTTGGCTTATTTCTTTTCTGGAAACGTTATAGACTCCACGTAAGACATAAACAACTTCTGCGATGACTTCATATCTTATAGATACTTTATTTTCTTCCGAGACGTTTTGTGCTTTTTTCGATTGCTCTTGGTCATCATTCAAGAGATATCTCAATATGACATTGCATCAACAATGATTCATTGAATCACCTCTTGTGTTGAATTCTAAATCCTATTTGAAATCGTTGGATTTGAATAACCTCATTCAAAAATGAGTTATTGTCAAATGTTGTGGAATGGGATAAGAGATGACGTACCCCAAATAACACCGATTATGCAACCGTTTCTTCCAATAACTCCCCATCCCTAAAGGTTTTATTATCTAACACATCCCGAATTAAACGATAGCCTCTCAGCTTTCTCCACCCTTTTTGAGCCTCCATTGCCAATTTGTATAACATCATCAGTGTCGTTTCTCTGTTTCCGCAGTTTCTCATCCGTTTCGTTCTGAGCCTGATCGTTGAAAAGGTTGATTCAATCGGATTGGTCGTTCGGATATGTTGAAAATGCTTTGCCGGAAAATCATAGAACGTCAGTAATTCTTCTTTGTCTTTTAACAGGCATTTGGTCGCTTTGGGATATTTATCGTCAAAGGTGGCTATAAAAAAATCCATTTGCTTTTCGGCTTCTTTCCTGTCCGGTGCAAAATAGATCTCATGAATCATTTTGGTGGCGTTGGCATGAAATTTCTTCGGTAATTTGTCTAAAATATTCATGGTTTTATGAACCCAACAGCGCTGTTCTCTTGTTTGTGGATAGATTTCTCTCAAGGCAACCCAGAATCCCATAGCCCCATCGCCAATGGCTAGCTTGGGCGCTTTTAGTCCTCTCTTTTTAAGGTTTAATAAGACTTCTCTCCAGCTGATCACACTTTCACGAATCCCACTGGTAATGGAGAGGAATTCTTTATCGCCACTTTCTTCAACCCCTATGATGACCAGATTACATCCCTTTTTATCTTCTGCATCCCGGTGTGTGGTGTAGATACCGTCCACCCAGATATAGGCGTATTCTTTGTCGCTGAAATCTTGTTTACACCATTCTTCGTATTCTTGTGCCCATTCTTGTTTCAGCCGGCTCACAGTATTTGCTGAAACACCATTACCTTTACCTAATATGGCTTCAAGCGCATCACTGAAGTCTCCGGTGGACACTCCTTTTAAATACAGGTAGGGAATCAGGTTGTCAATGCTGGGGGCTCGTCTCAGGTATTTCGGGATGATCATGCTTTCAAATCGCTCTTCTTCTGCCAGTTGACGGTCATCTACCCGGGGTTGTTGGATTGTCAATGGGCCGATTCCTGTTTGTATGCTTCTTTCTCGTCCGTGTCCGTTGCGATTCACAATACGGTGATTGTGTTCATCTTTCAACTGTGCAAACTTCTCAATATGCTCGGTGAGTTCCACTTCCATTGCCATTTGGAGCATTTTCTGCGCACCTTTTCTGGCAATCTCTTCTAAGGTTCCTTTAAACAGATCACAATAGAATGATTCAATAACGGCTTCTTCTGTTGGTTGATTCTTTTTGGGTTCTGGTGTATAATCTTTCATGGCGTATCCTCCTTTTTGCCCTCGAGGCAGGTTTTTTTATTGGTTAGGTTAAGGATACGCCATTTTTGTTTCTTTTTCAACTCTTTTTTCTCTCATTCCACACAATTTGAGTATAACTC
>CAYUYU010000211.1:0-3200 GCA_964449405.1 uncultured Thermotogaceae bacterium | reverse complement strand
TAGAGCTGCCTCAATCGGGAAGACAAGAAATGCTTGAGGCGATGCTCAATGATGTAATACTATCAGTTGAGTAAAAACGTTTGTGTCATCTAAATTTGGAGGTGTTGTTCGTTATGAAAAAGATAGTTTTTATTGCTCTTGCTTTATTCTTTCTAACAGGAAGTTTTGTTTTTGCTGCAAAATTGACCCTTTGGGATGTTGAAACCAGTTCTGTACTTGGACAAATCGTTGATGAACACGCAAAAACCTTTGAATCGTTGAATCCCGGTGTTGAACTGGAGGTTGTCCATATTCAAAATGACCCGTACAAAACCAAGCTTAAAGTAGCCATGGGTGCGGGTACACCACCAGATATGTTCTACACCTGGGGTGGAGGACCTCTTCTTGAATACGTGGAATCCGGCATGGTAGAACCTTTGGATGAAATTGAAGACTTTTTAAGGACCAAATTTATGCCTGCTGCATTTAGTGCCATTACTTTTGATGGGCACGTTTATGCTGTTCCCTGGCAGGGATTAACAGGTGTATTTTTCTGGTACAGAAAAGACATCTTTGAGCAATACGGTCTCGATGTCCCTGAAACCTGGGAAGAATTCGAACATGTGTGTGAAGTTTTAAAGGATAACAACATCATCCCTATCGCATTGGCAGGAAAGAACAAATGGACAGAGTCTTTCTTCTATATGTACGTTGCAGACAGGCTGGCAGGCGCTGATGCCTTTAAAGATGCTTGGGCAAGAAAAGAAGGCGCCAGCTTTGACAGTGAACCTTTTGTAAAGGCTGCCGAAGTCATTCAGGAAATGGTCAGAAATGATTATTTCCCAAAAGGATTCAATGGAATGGATGAAGATACCGGTCAGTCAAGAGTTTTACTGTATTCAGGAAAAGCGGCAATGTACTTAATGGGCACGTGGTTCCCCAATGTTTTGGCAAATGAAAACCCGGAAATGGCTGAAAACATTGATTTCTTTAACTTTCCGGCAATTGAAGGCGGAAAAGGAGATCCTACAAACCTTATAGGAAGTGCGGGACAAGGATTCATCGCTTTGACTTCAACCAGCAAAGAGAAGACAAAGGCACTAGACTTTTTAAGAAACTACATTGAAGATCCTGTGTGGATTGAAAAGAGTGTTGATTCAGGTCTTGTTCCACCAGTTAAGCACGCTTCAAGTTATGTTGCACACGATCCCTTATTGGCTAAAGTCGCGGAGCTTTTTGGTCAAGCCAATCACGTTCAAATGTATTATGATCAGTATCTGCCACCTGAATTGGGAGAAAAACACAAAGATATCGTTCAAGAAATCTTTGGACTACAAATTACTCCTGAAGAATCAGCCAAACAACATGAAGAAGCAGTTGTAGAATTTTTGTCAAGATAAATTAATTTACCCCGGCCTTATTTAGGCCGGGTGTCTTCTTAAGAGGAGTTAATGATGAATTCAATTAAGTCAAGGCATAACTTTTTTGTGGCATTGGCATTTTTGGGACCGGCTTTGTTTTTTTATTTGATGTATTTTATTATTCCCATCCCCATGTCATTTTTCTATTCCCTTTTTAAGTGGAATGTCATTACTCCCAACATGGATTTTATTGGATTAAAAAATTGGAATGCGTTATTTGCCGATTCGGTTTTTTGGAAGAGTGTGATGAATAACTTTGTTCTGGTCATTATGTCTATCATCATCCAAATCCCTTTTGGCATCATTTTGGGAGCGATGGTTTCTTCAAAAATGAAAGGGGCAAGAATCTTTAAGTTTTTATATTTTATCCCCATGACACTTTCTGCCGTTGCGATTGGGTTGATTTGGATCTTTATCTATGAACCCAATTTCGGCGTCGTTAACGCCTTTCTTGAAATGATTGGGCTGGGACATTTGACAACGGGCTGGCTTGGAGATCCAAATACCGCCTTCGGTGCTGTTATTTTAACTGTTTGTTGGCAATACATTCCTTTCTATATGATCATCTTTTCAGCAGCCATTTCATCCATACCTGTGGAATTGAATGAGGCGGCTATAATTGATGGGGCTACAAGCATTCAAGCTTTCTTTAAAATTACCTTGCCTCTCATTTCCAGTACGATTAGAATGGCCTGTGTACTGGCTCTAACCGGATCCCTAAAATATTTTGGTTTAATCTATGTCATGACCGAAGGTGGTCCCTCTCATTCGACAGAATTGATGGCCACTTATATGTATAAACAGGCTTTCACCAATTTCAGAATGGGATATGGCTCTACAGTGGCGTCTTTTATGTTCATTCTCTCAATTGGATTAACATTATTGACCTTGTCAATCGGAAAAAAGAAGGTGGATACGTATGCGTAAGCACAACCCGTTAATGATTGTGGGTCTCATCTTTGGAATTCTCTGGTTGTTTCTAACACTGTACCCGTTGTTTTTCATGATCATGAACTCATTTAAAGATTCCATGCAGTTTTTTATGGGAAGTGCTTGGGAGATTCCCACCACTGTCTCTTTGGATAATTTTGTCCAAGTTTGGAATATGAATTTTCCCAGATATTTACTCAATACAACCATCGTTGTTGGCGTTTCACTTGTCATTTTAGTGCTGTCGGGAAGTATGGGCGCTTATGCCCTTTCCAGAATGAAATTCAAATTTAAAAACCTTATTTTTGTCCTCTTTATCATGGGAATCACCATACCCATTCATATTACGCTGGTACCCGTTTATACCATTACACGCCAAATCGGTTTGTACGATTCTTTATGGGGCTTAATCGGTCCATATGTAGGGTTCAATCTACCCATAACGATTTTTATTCTCAAGAATTTTATGGAAGATATCCCAATTAGTCTTGAATAGTCGGCTAGAAGAGGAGGGCATACGAGATGGAATATGTTTTGGAAGATCATTTTCCCCTTATCTGCCCCGGCAGTCACTGCCGTTACAATTTACGACATGGTTATTTTATGGAACGAATTTGTTTTCTCCCTGGTTCTTATCAATTCTCCAAAAAACAGACCGTTAACCCTCGGACTATGGGATTTCCAAGGGCAATTTACAGCCAACATTCCCGCAATGCTTGCAGCGTTGATACTATCAACTCTGCCATTATTGCTTTTCTACGCTGTTTCGGGCGAAAAACTTATAAAAGGCATGACAGCCGGTGCCGTGAAAGGATAGGTGACTATGGAAGCGTATAAAAACAAAAATAATTGTATCAATGATAGAGTGGA
>CAYUYU010000210.1:0-3250 GCA_964449405.1 uncultured Thermotogaceae bacterium | reverse complement strand
TGTGAATCTTCCGATGATAATCCGTTTCAAGCCAGGCAAAAAAACGTTGATTCAATACATCCACATTCTGGATCTTGTTCAATTCCAGATCCAATAGGGGAAGAAACCGACTGCGAACCGTTCGGAAAAAACGTTCAATTTTGCCTTTTTTATGTAAAGCTTTACATAACAAAGGTTATGTAAAGACTTTCGTTATGTAAAGAAGTAAGCCTTAAAGCGCTCAGTATAGTCTTTTTAAGGTTTATTACTTTACATAATCATCCCCATATGCTTATCATGAATGAAACACTTAAAGGGAGGTTTGATTCATGATAACAGATATACAAACGCTCATCAACTTATGTGAGCAAGAGCTGAACGACAGAGAGTACTCACTTTCATTACACACGAAGATTAGTAAAACTTGGCTTGCGTTAATGAACTGGATGACTGAAAAAGAATATCGTCACTTCACCAAAGATGTCGGCTATGCGTATTGTGATTTACATTATGGGGGACATGACTTAACGAAACCGATTAAGCGCCAGTATCGGACAGATTTGCGAGCGATTCGCATGCTGATCTCATATCAGAAGGATGGAGAGTTTGAATTCCGAACCCCTTCAGTTGTCAGAGAGTTTTCGGGTATGACAGGGATGCACATGGAAAACTATCTGACCTATCTTGAAAGAGATAGCGGTTTGAAGCCAAACACACTATCCCAAAAACGATTCTATCTTATTTTATTCAACGATTATTTAGAATCAAATGGGTATACTTATTCTGATTTGTCTATGCAGTTGATCACGGGTTTCTATAAAAACCAGGTTTTTACACTCGCCTCAAGGCACAACTGTCATTCAATACTTCGCTTGTTCCTGAACTATTTATTCGATTCCGGTGTTACACCGTATGACTGCTCAATCTATATCATGCCTGACCATTATAAGAAAACGAAAAAACTGCCAACGACATACGAAGAATCAGAAATCAAGCGTTTAATACAGGCCGTTGATCGAGGAGCTGCTATAGGCAAACGGGATTACCTGGTGATACTATTGGCAGCTGAATACGGGTGGCGCACATCAGATATCGTTCATTTTTCCTTTAGCCAGATTGACTGGGATAAAAATGTTATAAGCTTCAATCAACACAAAACAGATGTGCCAGTTAATTACCCTTTGATTGCGTCAATTGGAAATGCCATCATCGATTATCTTGAAAACGGGAGACCGATTACAAAGACACAGGAAATTATCGTATCACATGAGACTGCTAATAAAGGTAAAATACTGAATAGAGCAACCGTTCACTCCATTGTAAGCAAATACATGAAAAGAGCCAACATCTCCCATTGGAAAAATAAAAAACATGGTGCGCACGCTCTTAGGCATAGCTTAGCCACAAACCTGTTAAAGAAAAATGTATCCATGCCACTCATCTCTACGGTATTGGGGCATCAAACGACTGAATCGACAAAAGTTTATCTCTCGGTTGACTTCAAACAGTTGCGCCAATGCCCTTTACCCATACCACCTGTCAAATCTGCGTATTATTCGGGAGGTGTGCATGGTGAATAGGACTGTATTTAAGAGTGTGTTTGCCCAAGAGATCAACGAATACTTAGACGAAAAGATTCGTTCAGGTTATTGTGAAAAAAGCTTCTACTATCATTTGAAAGTCTTTGACCGATTCTGTTGTGACAATGCGTTATGGACAAAGGAATTTAACCAAACTTTGGCGGATGAATGGGTTAAAATACGCCCCACTGAAGCTTCTACCACACACTATTCAAGGATTAATACAATGAAATGGTTTCTGACTTTTCTACACAATAAAGGCTATCCAATTCGTATAACAAGAAATATTGCATTCAAGCCAACCGACTTCAAACCTTATATCTATACAACAGATGAAATTGGTCGGTATTTCGATGTCGTCGATCGATTTGATTCATCTCAAAACAAAAGAACTAAAATCCAGTACCCACTGTTATTCCGTCTGCTCTACTGCTGTGGAACCAGGATTAATGAAACGCTGGGGATAAGAAAGTGCGATGTCGATCTAGAGGCGGGAATTATAAAACTGTTTGAAGTGAAAAACGACTGTGAACGCTATATCGTTCTTAATGAGGCGCAGTTGCATCTGATGCAACAGTATGCCAACAAAACATTCTATCTTTTATCAGAAGGAGACTATATCTTCCGTTCAGCCAGAGACAGCCGGTATCAGGGGGACACGGTCTACGAACATCATCGTCTAATTCTGAAGCAGGCCGGTATCCCTTACATAGGCGATGGAAAAGGCCCTCGGGTTCACGATTGGCGCCACACATTTGCTGTTACAGCCTTTAAGCAAATGATTGATCAGGGTCTGGATATGTATGTTGCACTGCCTATTTTATCTACATACCTGGGTCATAAAACGATCTATGCGACTGAAAAATATGTGCGATTGACAATGGAGATTTATCCATTTATCGAAGAGCGGTTCAAAGATAAAATGGAGGCTGTGTTTGGAAAGGTGCATCATGAAGCAGACTAAGTTTGCGCATTTCCTCAATAAATTCTTCACCGTCTATCTTCCTAATGTCTACGGTCATACACCAAGAACGATTGATTCCTATCGTTATGCATTTATTCATCTGCTGTCGTACTTTGAAAGCTGTGGGATAAGAGCGGATGAGATTGAGCTTACAGATTTAACGGTGATGACTATTTCTGAATACTTATCATGGTTAGAAAGTACAAAGCACAATTCAGTCGCAACAAGAAATCATCGTCAGGCTGCGGTCAATAGTTTCATTCGGTACTTAATGTATGAAACGCCTGAGTACATCAACGAATACCAGCGAATCCTCGGCATTTCTGTGAAGAAGTCACAAACAAAGGCCATATCTTATTTAAAAACCGATGGTGTCACGTTGTTCTTTGATCAAATCAATCGGAGAAGTAAATCGGGTCTTAGAGATTATACCATGTTGGCCATCATGTATGCTACGGGTATTCGTGTCAGTGAAGTCATCGGGATAAAAATAAAAGATGTTTCTCTCTTTGAACCGCCGACATTGCTCATTCATGGAAAAGGTCAAAAAAGCAGATATGTTCCGATTTTAAACAATACAAAGGGCATCCTTCGCGAATATATCACGGTTCATCATCTGAATGAAGAGCGCTATCAGAATGATTGGTTATTTAAAAGTCATATGAATTCACAGTTTACAAGGCAAGGTGTGAATTACATTGTTAAAAAATATGCACACATGGCACGG
>CAYUYU010000209.1:0-3270 GCA_964449405.1 uncultured Thermotogaceae bacterium | reverse complement strand
TTCGTTTCAAACCGCCGCTGAGCTTTTTGGGGTTAAATTTTCGGTAATCTTCCAGACCCGTGAAAACAATGGCCTCTTCCACCAAAGGCTTCCGTTCCGCCTTTTCTGTGATGTAAAGCCCGCAAAAGTAGACGATGTTTTCATACACCGTTAATTCTTCAAAGACCGCAACATCCTGCGTCACGATCCCTATATGGCGTTTGATATCGTATGAATCGGGCGTCATCATTTTCCCCATCCCCTCTATGCCGCCTTTGCTGAATTTCAACAGTGCCAGAATACAGTTGATGGCCGTGGTCTTTCCCGCACCGTTGGGGCCCAACAAGCCAAAGATCTCTCCTTCTTTAATCTCAAGATTCAGGTGATCCAGTGCCACCAGGTCCCCGTAACGCTTCACCAAATTTTTGACAGAAATCATCATATCACTCTCCTTTTTCTTTTGATACAAGTATAGAAAAAAAACGGCATAAATGTAAGTGACAGAAGTCCCGAATCCATATGACATTTGTCATGAAAAAGGAGAGAGGGTATGATAAACTATTTTGGATAACAAAAAAACAGGGGGGTGACATGCAATGGCCAAACTCATAGACAAAGCAGGAATCCTTGCCGTTTGTCTCGTCATCTACTTCATCCATGCTAATTTTCCCTATATGATCATCCCCATTCTTTTGGTTATTATCATCAGCGCGCTTAACAGCTATTTTGAAAAGAACACACATGTGATATCCGGGATCATCGCTTATTCAATAGTGGCAATATTCCTACCCGGCATGGTGTACTTCATTCCCCTCATGTGTTTTGACTGTTTTAGAGAAAAATATTATCCAGCGGGTCTAACCCTCGCCATTCCATTCATTGCAAACTATCAACAATTGCCACCAAATGCACTGATCATCATCTTGGTGCTCATTTTTTTAGCTTATATCATCAAATACCATACCACCCATCTCGAAACACTAAGAAAAGAATACATCAACCTGCGTGATAACATGGTGGAATTTTCCCGGACATTGGAAGAAAAAAACAAACAGTTGATGGAAAAGCAGGACTACGAGGTCAACCTGGCAACGCTGAACGAGAGAAATCGCATAGCCAGAGAGATTCATGACAACATCGGACATGTCATGTCCAGCGCCATTCTCCAAGTCGGTGCCCTCATGGCAACTGCTGGTGATGATGTTGTTAAAGAGAGCCTGTCTGACTTGAAGAATACCTTGACAACCGGAATGAACGGCATTCGCAAAAGTGTCCATGATCTGTACGATGACTCCATCGATCTGTACGTTCAGCTGCAAAAAATGATCCGTGACTTCCCCTTTTGTCCCATCACATTCGATTACGATATGGGAGATGTGAAAGACTCAACCATCACCTATGCCATCATCGCCATTGTCAGAGAATCCCTGGCCAATATCATGAAGCATTCGGATGCCAGCCAGGTAACCGTAACAGCCAGGGAACACCCCGGACTCTATCAGGTGATTGTTTCGGATAACGGATCTACGCAGGCATTCAATTTTGAAACAGGCATGGGTCTTAACAACATCAAAACGAGAGTCGAAAGTCTAAAGGGGATTGTCAATATCGACACAACCTCAGGATTTAAACTGTTTGTGTCCATACCAAAGGAAGTGAAGGCATGACCATCATTATTGTAGACGATGACAAGTTAGTGTGTTCATCTTTGAAACGCATCGTAGAAGCAGAAGGTGTAACAGTTCTCGCTGTGGGCTATTCGGGAGAAGAGGCTGTGACTTTATATGAGAAACATCATCCGGATATCCTCTTGACCGACATTCGAATGGGGGGTATGACAGGCATCGAAGCAGGAAAAAAGATCCTGGAAAAAGACCATAGTGCCAAAATCATCTTCCTGACCACCTTCAAAGACGATGAATACATCGCCAAGGCTCTCGCGATGGGTGCAAAAGGGTATATCCTCAAACAAGATTTTGAAAGCATTGTTCCCGCCATTAATGCAGTCAACACAGGCCAGAACATCTTTGGAAATGAGATTGTCTCCCGCATCCCACACATGCTCACCAAAGAGAAAAAAGACAAGGAAGCATTCGACTTAACCGATCGTGAATTCGAAGTTACCGAATTGGTTGCTGAAGGGCTTTCAAATAAGGAAATTGCATCAAAATTATACCTAAGTGAAGGAACAATCAGAAATTATATCAGTACAATTCTGGAAAAGCTTTTTTTACGTGACCGCACACAGCTTGCTATTTTTTACTACAAACATTTGGTGTGAAGAAAATCGCAGATAAAATAACACAATCCGTAGGGGGTTCACTTCATTGTTGGTGCCCTATCACAACCTCAACCGCTTAAACACCCACGGTGCCCCTCCTGTAAGCCAAAAACCCAGACATACGTAACGAATCAAATCTGCTATTCTGGAGTTAAAGGGAAGAATAAACTTAAACCCCTCTTTTATCAAGAAAGTGATTGCTATTCCAATAACCAGTTTAATCGCATGCTTAGAAAACTTACTTTTCACTTCAAAATGAATGTGTTTAGCTTCAACCATATACCCCAAAAGAAAACCAATTGATGACCCCAAAGAAACAATCAGAGAATGATCATCGGCAGAAACTGTCCCGGTAAAAAAAGGAATTAAATAAGCGATGAGAAAGGGGACCAAAACAAGCCATAAATAAATATAGGACTTCTTCTTAAGAGAAAAATCAAACACATAAGTCACAAACAAAACCCAGACGATTGCAAAAAAGAAGCCTCCAAGGATGTCCGTTAACCAATGAACCCCAAGGTATAGCCTGGAAAAACCCACCAGTAAAAACATGATGATACTTAAAATCCTCACCCATTTTTGTTGAAAATACAGGAAAATCCCCATCCAAAAAGACGTTGCCCCTTGGGTATGGCCACTGGGGAAAGAAGATCCGGTTGCCGTGTGTACTCTCATAGACTCCACACCTTCCACACCTATCGGCCTATTAAAACGGAAGATGTTTTTCAGAAAAGGATTCAAAATCGTACTCGTTAAAAAAGCAAACCCAATCCGATAGCCTGCCCTTTTGTTGTAGCACCACAAAAACCAAGCAGCAACAACGATGAAAAAGGTTTCTTCCGCAGTGATGGTTATTGCCTGGAAGAAAAAATCCAAAAATGGGTTTTTAAAGTTCTGTATCATCTTCAGAAGTTCAATTTGCCAATCCATAGCATACCTACCTTTTATTCTTTTTACCAAAAGATTATAACCATTTTCTTTTACATATAACATTTTTTGTTTGTCTCGTT
>CAYUYU010000208.1:0-3285 GCA_964449405.1 uncultured Thermotogaceae bacterium | reverse complement strand
CTCATAGAAATTAGTCACATAGCCCATCCACATCTTTCTCTGATCGCCCTCAAAATGCCATCCCGCCTCCAACACCGGGCGGTTCATGTCCCATTTGATGAATCGAATCTTGTAACGGTCTAATAATCCATCTACTGTGTTGAAAACAAAATCTTTCACATCTTCTCGGGCCAAATTGAGAATCAGTTGATTTCGGCTTTCAGTTCGTGGGCGGTTGGGAAAATGCAGCACCCAATCGGGATGATTTCGATATAAGTCACTATCCGGATTCACCATTTCAGGCTCCACCCAAAGTCCAAAATCCATCCCTTTGTCGTTCACATATTGGATCAGGCTTTCCAATCCATCAGGGAATTTTTCCCCATTGACCACCCAATCTCCTAATCCCGCTTTATCGCTTGATCGTTGACCGAACCAGCCATCATCTACGACAAAAATTTCAACCCCGATATCTGCAGCTTTATCAGCTAGAAGCCGTTGATTGTCTTCTGTGACATTAAAGGCCGTTGCTTCCCAGGAGTTATACAGGACTTTTCGAGCTTTTTGGGCATTTTCTTTTGGTAGGATGTGATTTCTTTCGTATTCATGCTGCCTTCTGGACATGTCTCCGAATCCACCATCTGTAAAACCAAACAAAACAGAAGGTGAAGCCAGTTTTTCTCCCTGTTTTAAAGCATAATCAAAATCCCATTCGTTTAATCCGGTACAAATCTGGATGTTTTCATAAGGTAACTTGTGAATGACCGTTTTCCAGTTACCACTCCAGGCCAACAATCCAAACCAGACGTTGCCTGCCTCTTCCGTCGCCTTTTCATCGATGGCAAAGAAAGGATTATGAAAATGGCTGGTTCGACCCACGCGGCTCTCGAAAACTTTCTTACCCTCATAAATAGGTTCTTTTACAACCCGACTCTCATGAGACCACATTCCTGTTAAATGCGTTAGTAGATAATCATCTGTTGATGGCAAATAGAAACTTCCCGTTTTGAAATTTTCAATGCTAATAACGCTGTGTGATCGGTTTTCCAATGTGACGGATTTTGTAATCAGGTCTTCTTTTTCAAATACCTGATAATGCAAACTAACCAAGAGTTGATAATGAACGTCTTCCAGCTTAATCGTCAGAGACTCCTCAGTGGTTTCAAATTCTCTATAAGTCAATTGAACATCCCGAACTTCGTCTTCATAAACCACCTGCAAACAGGGTTCCGTCTGATTGGCACCACCTCGAACGGGATATTCATCATTCCAATCCCACCAGGGACTTTCAAAGTATCCTTCAAAGGTAGGGTAGTCTTCAAAGCGAATGATCTTTTTCCCCCAGTATGCATGTTTGATTTTTCCTGATGGATGTATTCCAAAAGCATACGCGGTTTTTTTTGTTTCCAACACCCATATTTTCTTCGTTTCATCGTATTTAACAGCCATTTTTTTCACCCTGTATTGATAGAATTTTGATTATTTAAAAAGATGTTCTAAGAATAATTTAGCAATCCATTGCCTATTAACAGTATAGCACGGAACAAGCCAGAAGAAAGTACCACCATCTTTTTTGACCGAAAGACTCTCACAAGTCTATTTGTGTCAAAATCCTATGACAACTAAGTTTATTACGATATATTTCATAAATACATGCTATAATAATCTATTATTCTCCATTATAAACGAGGTGAACACATGGATATTTCCACTGAGTTTTTGTCTATCACATTCGAGAATCCCTTTGTTTTGGCTTCGGCTCCTCCAACAGGTGGTGAAGACAAGATCCGAAGAGCTTTCAACGAAGGCTGGAGCGGCGCTGTGATAAAAACACTGATCCATGAACCGGTGAGAAACTTAAAGAACCGTTTTGCGGTTCAAAAAACAGGACGATTGGTCAATGGCTTTTTCAATCTGGAACAACTCAGTGAAAAAGGAATTGAAGAATGGCTAAACATCATTAGAAGATTAAAAGAGGACTACCCAGAAAAGAGGGTCATCGGAAGCATCATGGCAGATGCAGATCGTTACGACAATTGGAGAAGCCTTGCCTTAGACTGCCAACAGGCCGGAGCGGATTTATTGGAACTGAACTTTTCGTGTCCCAATGGCTATCCTGAGAAAGGAAAAGGTGCAGCCATCGGGCAGAATCCTGACATATGCGGCGAAATAGTGGGTTGGCTGAAAGATGATCCTGGAATCCACATCCCGGTCATTGCGAAACTGACAGCAGCTGTTACAGATATCACCGAAACCGGAAATGCTGTGGCAAAAGCTGGAGCAGACGGCATCTGTGCCATTAACACGATTCCTGCCTTTATGGGATTTGATCTCAAGACTCTCAAACCCAAACCTGATATTAACGGGTTCACAACCTATGGGGGTTATTCAGGAGCGGCTATCAAGCCCATTGCCTTAAGGTGTGTCAGTGCCTTGCTAAAAAGTCCGCAAATCCCAGTTATGGCAAGCGGGGGGATATCCAATGGATTTGATGCGGTTGAATTCATGTTGTTGGGTTCACCTGTGGTTCAAATCGCAACAGCTGCCATGTTGTATGGATTCAAACTGGTTAAAACAATGAAAACCCAGTTGACTGAATTCATGCAATGGCATCAATTTGAACGGATTGAAGACTTCTTGGGAAACGGCAACGACATGATTTGCAGTTACACAGCCTTAGACATTGACTACGATGTCAAGGCACAAGTAAACGAAAAGGCCTGTATCGGCTGCAAAATCTGTACCATTTCATGCAAAGATGCAGGCTACGGAGCCATCACCATGCAGGATAAACTGGCTGTTATTGACCTTGAAAAATGCGTTGGGTGTTCTTTATGCCACAACATATGTCCTTACAATGCCATTGATATGGTTGAAGTGAAGCATTAAGAACACCGAAAACTTTCTCTCATTCAGTGTTTTTATACATTGGTATGTTTTTTTGGATTGATATAGATCCTATTAAAAAGCACATCGTTGTTTTTCGGACATGCTATAATTCTCAAAAGTCCTTTAAATACTACCAATGAGGTGAAAAGATGAAAAGTCTCTTATTAAATGAAAAATGGTTTGAAAGATTTAAAACCTATGCCATCCAACATGGCAAGGAACACGATGAATCTTTTACAGCCCAAAATGATATGGAGCGTTTCGTTTTGGGAGATAAAAATCCCACCATGCTCATCGTCGATGATGAAGAACAAAAAATCATGGGAGCGGCAACCTTAATCTATCACATGTATTTCTTGAGAGGCAAACGTTTAAGAACGAAAATGTTTCCCTTACTAAAAATCAAGTCACCTTGGA
>CAYUYU010000207.1:0-3354 GCA_964449405.1 uncultured Thermotogaceae bacterium | reverse complement strand
GCGTTACCCGTAGTTTGTCGATGGGGTGTAAACCAATACCACCCAATACGCTGATTAATAGCGGTATTTTGGTGAAGGTCAGGTATTCGCTGTTGGATGTGTCCAACTTGGATGGCGTGCCGTTTGAGTGTATTTGCCGGGCTACTTCCTTGGGTGAGAACTTTACCGGATCGGGTTGTGCAGCCTTCTTTTCTTTCCCGCCTTGCGGGATTTCGCTACGCTCAACATTTGTTTTTTCATTTGAAAAAAGAAGTGTCCTGTTTTCAATCAGGTGGTTGAGGATATTGTCCGGTTTCCCGACATCGTTGCGCTCATCGGGACTTTCGGCTATGCCTACAGCATGTGATTGGGCCAGGCTGTTTGGATCCTCGTTTTCCGGTGTGGCCACTTTGCTAATTTTAATGTCTGGTAAGAGCTTTTTGAGCTTCCTTCCATACTTCTCTGTGGCATGGTTGCCCGCTTCATCTCCGTCAAGGAAAAAGATAACCTCTTTCAACCCTTTGCAGGCTTGTATTGCCTCTGTGTGTTCGGGGGTTAAGCCGTTCGTGCCGTACAAGGCTAATACTTCATATTCTGTAAACTTTTGGATTGTAGCTGCATCAATGACCGATTCGGTTAAAACAAGCTGCTTGGTTTTTGGACTTGGATAACTCGGATAAAGTCCTTCTCGGTTGGTTAGGTAATAATGATTGTCCCTGCTGGTATGCCTGCCATAAAAAGATACGATCCGGCCTTCTTTGTCTTTGAGTGGAAAGATCACGCATTGCCCCATCTTACTATAATGGCTACCACTGCCACCTGGATTGTAACCAACTTCTGATTGTGTGAGGTTTCTGCTTTCCAGGTATTCAATGGCCTTTTTGCTTCTTGGTAAGGCTTCTTTAAGATTAGAGAAGGTTTCAGTTAGGTTTTGATTGGCCATAGATGTATGCTTTTCGTTGACTTGGGTTATAATGGATTCTCCTAGAAGTTTCCTGGCTCTCAGGATGGCTTCATGTTTGGTACACTGCTCTTTGTGAAGGATAAAATCTATCTGGTCGATGGCCTTACCTGTCTGTGGGCAGTTTCCGGAGAAGCAATGCACTGTATTGGTCTCCGGATAGACTTGCATGCTTGGTTTCTTGTCCGGGTGGAAGGGGCAGCACAGCATCTTGTTTTTGTTGGGCTTTAAGCCGTAATGGCCGAGTACCTGGCCGATGGTGAGCTTGGATTTGATTTCGGATATCTCCATCTGATATTTTTTTGAAAATTTTTTCCTTAGAACTATCAGACACAAAACTATCTTTTTGTTTTCAATTCAGCAAGAACTTTCAGCTTTAATTATAGCTTATAATTATGTATTTTTGTTAAATGCAATAACTATTGTTTATTTAAGCGTCTTGTAGTTATGAAAACAGGTAAAATAATATCGGATTTAAGGAAGGAAAAAGGCATGTCCCAGACGGAACTGGCCAACAGAACGGGCATTTCCCAAGTGATGGTGGGTAAGTACGAGCGTGGCGATGCCAGCCCCTCTATCGAGGTAGCAAAAAAAATAGCCGATGCGCTGGAAGTGTCCCTGGATTACCTGGTAGGCGAAGGCGTAAACAGCAAGTTTGATAAACTCACCCTAAAACGTATTGAAGAGATCCAGCAACTCGATGAAGATAAAAAACATACCCTCTTTGATGTGATCGATACATTCATAAGAGAGTCTAAAGGACGTAAGGCGTTTTCATTATGATGGAAGAAAGAGTTGTCAGAGCTGTTTATGATGAAAAAACCATAACAGTTTATCAAGCTTATAGAAAAGAAATAGCAGTTCCTGCTGTTAAACATCAAAAATTCGTCCCTCCTTTTAAGTTAGACAGAATGACCTGGATTAAACCCTCTTTTCTTTGGATGATGTACCGTTGTGGTTGGACTCAAAAAGAAGAACAAGAACACGTTTTGGCGATTAAAATAAAACGCGATGGATGGCAATGGGCAATGGATAACGCCTGTTTATCTCATTTTGATTCTTCCGTTCATAAGTCACATAAATCATGGAAAGAAAGCGTTAAAAATTCTCCTGTTCGCATCCAATGGGATCCAGAACGTGATATTCATTTAGAGAAGCTTGATTACAGAGCTATTCAAGTTGGACTTTCTGGAGAAGCTGTTCCACTTTATGTTAACGAATGGATTACTGAGATTTCTGATATCACTAATCGATGTAAAGAGATAAAAAGCTTAATTGATCAAGGCAAAATTGAAGAGGCTAAAAGTCTCTTACCTAAAGAGACGCTGTTCCTTTAAGTTCCCAATATCTGTGTTTCTCAGGAATTAAATCAATAACATTTTTATACTCGCCTTTCCATCCTTCTGGTATCCTTTCTTCTAACTCTTGTTCCTGAAAATATGACACAAAATACCGCTCATCAAAATCAATATATACGCAAGGTTTATTGCCTTCTCGTTCAAACACATCAGTCAAATCAAGTTCTTCATAAGCCGAACACAAGTCTCGATAATCTACCCTAAATTGCTTGAGAAAATTGAAGTATTCTGACTCTAAATTACCTTGCTTAAAATCAACATAACCATTCCAGTATTCACCGATCCAGTATTCTACTTCAGCCATGCAATAAAAGGATTCAGAACCCATTTTCACATACGCTATCAAAATTCCTAAAACATTTCTATTCTTTAAATTCAAACTCATTACTCAATAACTTTAGCAGATCCTTTAACATAATTCTGCTCAATTAGTTGATGCCAATACGGTGATAGTTCAAAGGGGTCTCCTGGTTGTGTCGGATCTACAATCTTAGAAGCCTTCCCATCTGCATTTAGCAAGTTCTGAGGTGCTTTATACTGAGGAACAGCAGCCTGTTTCATCTGAATATCTATAGATTTTGGCACCTCAAATTCAATGATCTCTACCGTGTGTCCTTGTTCTATCTTCTTAGCAGCATAATAATCTGCATGAGCTTTTGAAGTAGTACTAATATTCAAAGCTTTATCTGACTTATGAAACACCAAATTATTATTATCAACAGACAAAGCCTTCGACAATGGATGCTCGGTTTGAACCCTATAATATTTCACATTCCCAATAGTACCTGACAATGCTTCATCTTGATACTTAGCAATTTTTTGTAAAGTTTCAATGTAACCAGGTTGATTTATGAAATCAGCTATACCTCCATCACTAACTTTCTTCCACGCATCAACCAACTCCGCCCCGCCCTACCCAAAAACCACTACTTCCAAAGAACGTATCTCCCCCAAAACTAACCTGTTAAAACTATCCAGGCAACCTTTTCTTTTCAATTGAAAAAAGAAAAAACTAAAACATCCCGGTAAATGAAGTAAAATGATACCACCTGACCA
>CAYUYU010000206.1:0-3391 GCA_964449405.1 uncultured Thermotogaceae bacterium | reverse complement strand
CTCGCTACGCTCAGACAAGCAGTTTTCTTAACGCCTTTTACTAATCGCTCACGGCACTTTTCTGAAAACCCTGCAGAGTGTCAAGCCACGCCCCTTGCCCCTAATGCTTGAGTTCGTACTACTCAAAATTGAAAAGCCTCATTTAAAGTGTGTGTTTATGCTATAATTTTATATCAGAAGACAACATTTTTCAGAGGTGATTAGGGTGAAAAGGCTCTTTTACAATATCGATTGTTTGGCCACCATGGATGATAATGAGCAGGAACTCGAAAAGGCATATATTGTAGTAGAAGATAATCTTATAAAAGAGACAGGTACCGGAAAACCGGAGTTAATCGATACAGAAGAATATGAACAATATGATATGAGCGGAACCTGTTGTATTCCGGGGATGGTGAATACGCATCATCACTTGTATCAGTCCATGTTCAGAAATGTTAAGGGCGCACAAAACCTGAAACTTTTTGACTGGTTGACGTTTTTGTATGAGCGCTGGAAGTACATCGGTTCGGAAGAAATATACAACGCCGCCCTTGTAGGTATCTATGAGATGATGAAAACGGGGGTCACGACGACTTCGGATATGTTCTACCTCTATCCCAAAGGGACTCAAATGCTCTTTGATGAAGAGGTTCAGGCAGCAGTAAGAACAGGCGTTCGCTTTCACCCGTGCCGGGGAAGTATGTCTTTGAGCAAAAAAGACGGGGGACTGCCCCCTGATTCGGTAGTTCAAAGTGAAGATGAGATCATGGCCGACTGTGAACGGGTGGTCAACAAATATCACGACCCAAACCCGGGCTCCATGCTTCGAATTGCCCTGGCACCTTGCAGTCCTTTTTCCGTGACGGAATCGTTGATGAAAACCACACTTGATTTTGCCATAAAGAACGATTTGCTGATTCACACCCATCTGGCGGAAACCCAAGATGAAGAAGCTTATTGCATCGACAGGGTGGGGTTACGTCCGGTGGATTACATGGATAAACTGGGTTGGTTAAACGAACGGGCATGGTTTGCCCATTGTGTTTGGCTTTCAGATGAAGACATTGAAAAATTCAGGCGTACCAAGGTAGGGGTTTCCCATTGCCCCGCATCCAATATGCGTCTGGGCTCTGGAACGGCACCCATCGTGGAAATGCTTGAGTACCCGGATATCAGGCTGTCTTTGGCTGTTGACGGCAGTGCCAGTAACGATACCGGCAGCATGATTGGCGAAGCGAGAAATGCCCTGTTTTTGCAACGGGTTTCAAAAGGCGCCGATTCAATTACTCCCAGACAAGTATTAAAGATGGGTACTTTAGGAGGAGCGCAAGTACTTGGCATGGATGATTATATCGGTAGTATTGAAAAGGGTAAAGTGGCAGATTTTTGTTTCTACAGATTGGATACACTGGAAATGGCGGGGGGAATTTCTGATCCAATTTCCGCGCTCGTTCTATGCAATCCGGGAACCGTTTATATGTCGGTTATTAACGGAGACATCCGGATTAAGGCGTATCAAATTCTTGAAAAAGATATGGAGAAAATCATCCAAGAACAAAACAGGATGCAAAAACGAATCCTGGAAAAAGAAGCTTAGAGGGGGCCATTTCTATGAATCCGATGATCAAGTATCTTGGAACACCCAGGCTGTATACTGAAATACTGACCGATTTACAAAAAGACAATCCGGATAATGGGGGATGTTTTTATAGGCAAAAGGAAGTAGATCACTCTCAAAAAATGTGGGTGCTTGAAGATGCCTTAGGTTGCAATCCAAAGAGTTATCAATATGAAAAGCTTGAACAAATGAAAAACGACCTGTCAGATTTCAAGCATTATGAATTCTTTGAGGGAACGCAACTCTTCTTGAAAGAACCGGTTGATAAAGATGCCTATGAAACCATCAATAAATTGCTTGAGATACAGAGTTTGTACACTGTAAACGAAGAAAAGGAAGAAGAAATTTCCAAATTAATGTACTCCATAACGGGGATGGAAAGCATTATCAGCTCCTTGTTGGAGCCATTACCAACAGATGAGTATTTACAAATATTCTCTGATGCCTTCGGTGAGTTGTTGGTTTCTTCGAGCGCCTTGTACCAATTGGATGAAGATTATCGCTTGGTCCACAATCACGGATTTGAAAATCCGATTCAGCGGATTGAAAGACTCCCTCAAGAAGATTTTTCGCCCGTTAACACATTTCCGGTAGATTTGATTAAAACCGGTTTGTATAAGGAGATTCAGGAGATAAGAAATCAGTTTAATACCCTTTATGCCATCCCGGTTCATATTGAAGGCTCAGCTAAATATATCATTCTCATCGCCAGACAAAAGTTGTACAACGAAGGAGAACGGGTGATTATCAACAACCTGAGCCGACTCCTGTCAAGCACCATCGAATATCAACAATTACGCAGTGAAATGCATTTTGATAAAAAAACACTGAATCGTTCAGAATTCCAGCTCCAGTCTTTTTACAAAGGCTTGAAATATCTGTTTTCAATCCAAAAGGTGGACGCCTTTTGTGAAAAATTTGTGGATATGATCCGCGAAATCTTCCAAGTAGCGGATGCCAAAATATTTGTACGAAAAAGTTGGGGAAACTTGCTTTGGGGCTATGATATGGAAGATTACAAACATGCTCTTTCCATTAAATACAACACCGTTTGGGATGAGTATGACCTGAAAAAGGAAATTGAACGAGAAGCCATTGAAGAAGATTTTGGTAATCTAAAGCCATTTTTCAGACAGGAATCTGAAAAGGGGGAAACCCCCGACGTGGCTTTTATCATCCGAAGTCTTGACGGAAACATCTTGGGAATTGTCTTTTTATACGGTTTTAACTCCGAAGAAAATGAGTTTATGAAAATGATCAACGAGATGGCCGGAATGGTACTTGAGAATATTATTGTTCACGGCGATTTCAACAAGATGCTTCATTCTTATGAAGAAGTAATGGAGGCTTTTCAAAGCGCCAACGTCTTGTATAAAAAAGTGGGGAGATGCAACGGGGTCGTTGATTTTTACAATATCATGAAAAACAACCTCATCAGTTATTTCGGCATCAATGCCATGTACATTTCATTTAAGAGTGGTGAAACACCGATCAATTTCCCCAAAAATCCTGAAAAAGATATTTTGAAATACTTTGAAGAGTATTATCAGCGGGATTATGAAGATATTGGAATCAGGGAACGGGAAAATGGTTCTATACTCTTCATCCTTCCCATTCCTGTGTTATCAAAGAAAATACTTCTGGCATTTGAAGGAGAGGATAATCCTAAACTTAACGTTTTACTGCAGCTTATGCAATTGGGATTTCAGGATAAGTTAGCGGCTATTTTGGAAGAAGAGTATTAAGTACAAGCAGAGGGGATAATATGAATAAAAACGGGACCAATTTTAG
>CAYUYU010000205.1:0-3393 GCA_964449405.1 uncultured Thermotogaceae bacterium | reverse complement strand
AGTTCAGAGGTAAAACTACTTGCCGCTATGGCTCTGGGACATCCCTTTATGGTGTATTTGACATCCTTGAGGGTGTCATCTTCCAATTTAAGATAGAATTTAACCCCATCTCCGTCACTTTCGTTGAAGCCGGTTGCTGCCAAAGTACTATTTTCAATTTTTCCAATATTCTGTGGATCTGTAAAATGCTTCATTAACGCTTTGGAATATCGCTCAGCCATTAGACAACCTCCTTAAAAGGGTTACCTTTTCCACCAGTTTTTCGCAGAAATAGTCAATTTGCTCATCATTATTATCATACCCTGTCACGACTCTGATGGTGCCGTTGATATATTCCTCCGGGCAATGCATGGCTGAAAGAACATGTGAGCTTCCTTTTCTGTGTGAATGAGAGCTGCAAGCCGATGCGGTGGACACTGCGATGTTATCCATGCTCAACATTCCCATCAACGCCTCACTGTTGACCCCTGAAAAGCTTAAACTCAATGAACCGGGTGTTCTTTTTTCAGGGTCTCCGTTGAGATGAACGCCTTGTAATTGCCGACAGGCATCCATGATCTTATCCGTCCATATTTGATACTGTTCTCTTTTCTCCTCAACTTTACCACTCACCTGTTCAAGAGCTTTTGCCATAGCGGCAACACCGGGGACATTTTCTGTTCCGGATCGTAATCCATTTTCATGGCCGCCACCGTAAAAAACAGGTTCTAAAGGCGTCCCCTTTTTCACATATAGAAAGCCAACACCTTTTGGGCCGTAAAACTTATGGGCACTGGCACTAAGCATATCCACACCAAGCTCTGTGACATCGATATCCATTTTTCCCATGGCTTGAACGGCATCGGTATGGAAGACACATCCGGCTTGCCGGCAAAGTTGAGAGATTTCTTTCAGCGGTTGCAGTGTTCCCACTTCGTTATTGGCATACATGATGGAACAGATGGCGGTTTTTTTATCAATCTGTTGTTTTAAAACATCAACGTCCACAATACCCTTTTCATCTACCGGGGTAAAATAGACATCATAGCCCATTTTGTCCAATTCCTTTACAGTCTCAATGATCGCTTCATGCTCGATTGAACTGGGGATGACCTTTTTCCTCTCAGGTTTCTCTTCCCTTATCGCTTTCAGATAACCAAAAAGAGCTATATTATCTGCTTCAGTGCCGCCCGATGTAAAGACTATTTCATTAAATTCGGCGTGAACACAATTCGCAATGGTTTCTTTGGCCCAGTCGTAGAGTTCTCTCGAGCGCTCACCTTCATAGTGTAGACTGGATGCATTTCCCGGATAGTCTCTTAGGACCTCAGTATAAAATGACAACACCTCCGGTAAAAGAGGAGTGGTTGCCGCATGATCCAGATACACTTTCATTAGTATTCAACCACTTTTACATCGATATCGTCTATCCCGTCAATTGCGCTAAGGTGTTCGTCGATTTCCTCCAGGACATTCTGCTTGTAAACATCCGTTTCATCAAAGGATATCTCGATTTCAACCTTCCCATTTTCATATTTTAAATATTTGACCAGTTTCTCGTCGATGATGTTATTCCCGGTCTTCGGGTAGATGACCGATTTGAGTTCTTCGATGATACTTTGTTCATCAAGTCTTTTATCGTGTTTCACACCCAGTTTTTTTTCTTCATAATCTTCAATAGCCGCTTTTAAACCGTCAACAGCAAGGACTGAACAATGAACCTTTACCGGAGGAAGCCCGCCCAGTTCGTCGACTGCATCCTTCCAAGTCATTTTTTTAGCTTCGTCAACAGTCTTTCCCTTGGCCAATTCCGTAACGATGGAACCTGTTGCGATGTTAGAAGCGCAACCGTAAGAAAGAAACTTGATGTCTTCTATTCTGTTGTCCTTGACTTTGAGTGAAACACTGACTTGATCACCGCATGCGGGACTACCCACTGTTGCATCCCCATCCGGATTTTCTATTTCTCCTACATTCTTTGGATTCTTAAAATGTTCAATAACTTCTTTCGTATATTTAATCACTGCCATTTTTTTCACCTCTTTAACTTACGTCATTGATGTTATTTAATCGTGCTCTGTGCACGTAATCTTTCAACGATTGGAATCAATTTGTCGATAAACACATCCAGTTCTTCTTTTGTTGTCTCCCTTCCGAGAGTGATTCTCAACGATCCGTGTGCCATTTCGTGGTCTCTGCCAATGGCGCTTAGAATGTAGTTGACCTTCAAATCACTTGAAGCGCAGGCAGATCCTGTTGCCACGACGATGGAATCAAAATCCAAAAACATCATGATGGATTCTCCCTCGATATGCCTAAAGGAGTAGTTAATGTTATCAGCTGCACGCTCATCAACAGGTCCGTTCAATTCAACCTTGTCGACCTTTTCTTCGATTTGCTTCATCAAATATTGTTGAAGTTCTTTCATTTTGTCGTTGTGTTCTTTCTGATTTTTTACCGCATCTTCTAAGGCATAAGACAATCCCACAATAGCCGGTACATTATCAGCGCCAGGAGAAAATGGAGAAGTAACAACGGTTCCAAATAAAACCGGTTTCATCTTGACGGGTCTTTTTGAAACGATTAGACCAATCCCTTTAGGGCCGTAAATTTTGTGACCGCTTAGTGTTAAGAAATCAGCATCAAGTTTCTTAAAATCAATCTCTTGAGTCATCACAGCCATACTAATATCCAAGTGGATTAATGTGTTTGGGTTTTCTTCTTGAATGTTTTTTTTCAGTTCCTCGTATTTTTGTATGGTTCCAATGGTGTGATTGACCAATGTGATACTCACGAGCTTTGTTTTTTCATTGATAGCCTCTTTCAACTGATCGATCTTCCAAAAACCATAATCATCTACCTTGATCTTCCTGACCTGAAATCCCCTTTTCTTGTAAAAATCAAAGACATTGTTGATGGAGGGATGATCGATGACCGAAGTAATCAGTCCCGCCTCTTCGGGCTGATAATCTCTCATAATGCCTTGAATGACCATGTTGTTGGCTTGTGTACCACTTCCGGTGTAAATGATCTCTGCATCCGGTGCATTTAAAACACCTTTAATCCGTTCAGTGGCTTCCTCGACGGCCTCGGCAATAACCGTTCCCATCTGTGTGAATGAAACGGGTAAATAGAAATTCTCATCCATGTATGGTTTCATCTTTTCCCTAACATATTCTGATATTTTTGTGGTTCTGTAATTATCTAAATAAATAATCTTATCCATATTTAACTACCTCCTGTTGCTTTAGACGAAAAATTCGGTTCTTTCATTTGTCTGCAGCTTATTTTTCCTTTGGTGCAAACTCCATGGCACCCGCCAAAGAAATCATAGTTGATTTTTTGGTGTGATGTCTACAAAATTACCCTTTTTAAAGTGTATTCATTAAAGCGCCTCAATATCTGATTTTAAAA
>CAYUYU010000204.1:0-3415 GCA_964449405.1 uncultured Thermotogaceae bacterium | reverse complement strand
ATTAAAAAACATTCAATCCATTGCCCAATACTATTATCGCCAGACAGACTGGGGGGCTATTCGAGAACATGAAACTCGCACTTTCCTTTTGGTTCCCTTGCTGATAGCATTGGGTTGGGATGAAAAACAGATGAAGATTGAATATGCTGTTTACAAGAAGGGGAGAATTGATTTGGCATGTTTCTCAAAACCCTTTTCAGAGACAGAAAATGAGTGTTGTCTGATTTTTGAGACAAAGGGATTCAGCAAAGGACTCCGCTATGCGCCTGATCAGGTATTGGGCTACGCAGAGCATTTTCCCGAGTGTTTGAAAGTTGTTGTTGCCAATGGGTACTGCTATAAAATTTTCGAAAAGACGAAAGGCAAGTTCGACAGCAGGAAGCCCTCTGCCTACATGAATATTTTAAATCCACGAGACAAATACCCATTGGACACATCGGTCGAAGGTTTTCTAAGGGCTTTGGATTATTTGCTCCCGCATAATCAAAGTGAATCAGACTGAAAACACTCTAACCGAGAATTCAATATCAGATTGCCCAGATCCCAATATCAATCTTGCAGTGGCTCTGTGATTTTCCAATCTTCACAGACTTCCCCTTTTGCGTGATTTTCAAGAGGGTTATAGAACGAGCAGTATTTGAATAGATTTTCGTATTCGTCGGCAAACACCCACTTGTTGCCTACCAAGATAGGCTTCCTTTTCTCATAGGCTCTACGCATCATCGCCCGAAAATCAGTGCCACCCCTATAAACCGCTTCGTGCAGAAATTCCACTGGAGACTCTTGCCAAGAGTGAATCCGAAAAACCGGATAGACGTATGTTCGATACCCCTCACTATCGTTCGCAAGTATCCCAAATTCACTTGGCATATCTGGTTTGAAGCTGCCAAACAGAAAGGTGCAGGGGCGAATCACAATGTGTTCGCAGTTTATGGTATCAGTGGTTTCTTTGTCTTGTGGGTCTGGTCCATTTAAAGTCATAATAATATTCAAAATTTTGTTTTTCTTTAGAAAGGGGGCTTCTACCCCTTAAAGAGTAAATAAAACGCTCTGTTGCTTTTTATTTTGATTATTTGGGCGTGTTCTGAGACGTCCCTAGAACGAATTCTTTTCTCATGATTATTTCTTAAGCAAAGCGTAGACGCTGTTTCTGGTCCATAGTCCGCCAGAACGGTTGCGATATCCCTCCTGATTCAATATCTGGGCAATTTTCGAATATCCTAAACGTGCTTTGCCTTTGGGTTTTCTGTATAGAGTTTTCATCCTCTTCAAGCACTGTTCTTCATTTGGAAGTTCCCCATAGGGTTTAGCCCCCTCACAACGTTGCCCTTTTTTTCGTTTCGCCTCTCGGGCTTTTCTTAACTTTCGGACGATCTGGGACTTGTCTAGTTCTGCGAACACACCTTGAATCTGGACAAGAGCTTTTTTCATAGGGTCATCGGCGATTGCCTGAGTGACGTTCTCACCAGTATTGGCTGCGATTATATCGATGCCCTTTGAAAGGAGGTATATCAAAATTTGTTCCTGGATCCTGAATTCCCTCGCTAGGCGATCCAGGGACTCGACAGCGATTGCCCGACAACCATTTCCAAGCAGATACGACAACATATCTTGGAAAGCGGGACGCTGATCTATTTCTTTGGTTCCTGAAACAGCTTTTTCCAAAAATTCCCCAACTATGCTAATGCTGTTCTTTCGGGCAAAATGAAAAACTGTTTCTTTTTGCCTCCTGAAACCATCTTTCCCTGCTTCAGTTTGAGAGTGCCCAGAAACACGCCCATAAAATACAACTTCTCTCGGATAATCTGCCATTTTTGAATCCTCAATTCTCTTGAAAGTATCTGTTTTTATTGGGTAATTCTGATTCTGGTGAAGTGTTTCTTTAGAATGGCTTTACGCCATACCCGAAGGTATTAGCGTCAAAACACTATAGTTTTTGAACGACTCTGAGGATACGGGCTTGCGAATACATTTCCTCCGCTAGGCGTTCGGCCTCATATAGACTATTTGCATTAATGCAGGTTGTAACCACATGCCCATTGCTCAATTGGACCCAGACTTCATATCTCACTTTTTTGCTCCTATCGACGGACAAGATTTCTCCAACTATAGATCGATATGATTAATATTCTGGGAGTGCAACAACTTGAAGATGTGTGTCATGTTCGGGAGGGTATGGGTATGTAGATTATGCCCCACCGCTAAGATTGTGTCATTATGATCCGCTCTGGGTTCTTGGTTCCATATTCGTGTGAACTATGTGGGGGTTTGATTTTGGTGCCATACAGTTACGGCTTGGGACTCCGAAATCGCAATTGTTCGGAATCCCTATTTTCAAAAAGTATGACTTATGACGCAACTTCACAAATAATTGGAAGCTTATCTTTCCGCATTTCCTCAATAGCGAGTGAAACCTCTTGCTTGCTACATCTTCTCTGAGCTCCCAAAAGCGGAATATCTGTATTGCTCATTTGCATAGGTAACTCTTTGGTCCGAACATATTGCCGAGTATTGCGACCTATGGTGTAATCAGTTAGGACTTGGGCTATTGGGCATCGGTGGAGGATGTGGTGCATATACCGCGTAGCCTGCTTTGGATCATTCAATTTGAATTTGCGTCGAATTTCCTGGCAACCGATATAAGCACCTTCTTGGAATTGTCTCATTTTCAACAAGAAATAGTGCGCAATTGATACTCGTTTTTCCGCTTGGAAATCTCTCCTCTGAGACTGGCACCAGTCTCTATACCAAAGCAACCAATTGATCTCATCGGGGTCCAAGGCAATGCTTTTCAAATTATCCACTTGATCAGAAAACATTTGCGGATTTTGATTTGCCTTCCATCGCACCTTGGATTTTCGGTTGGCAAATATAGTCTGATTTGGGTCATAAATGAACGATTCGATGTGTGCCTCAAGATCTTCGATATTTTTTAGTCCATATTTTCTAGCATAATACCACAAAAACCCAGTATGGATTAGAATTGCGTCACTCCTGCCATCAATCCCTTCGCTCAAAATCTTTTCGTATTCTTCGATTTTAGGGAGTGAGGAAGCAGAAGTGCCAACAATATAAGAGAAAACGGAACTTAGAGACGAATCTTCTGGCATGGAATTCTTTTCTATTGTCTTATCCTGCTTGTCCCCAATAGAATTGAAAAACTTTAATTCTTCTATTCCTAAGCCCAGAACATTTGTGTATGCAGCGCCTTTATTGCTTTCTGTATGATCAAGGTCTTCTAGACAATCAGCAAATCTGTAATACTCAGCAAAGGGAGAATTTCCTGTATGAGATGGATGTAGTTTACCATCGCAGAAATCTCTGATTATTCGATCAAGATAATCAGTCTGATTGCTGTTGATACTAATTCGTTATCAATCATAGACCCTTGATCCAATTAAAAGCCGTCATGGAT
>CAYUYU010000203.1:0-3429 GCA_964449405.1 uncultured Thermotogaceae bacterium | reverse complement strand
GCACTTTCCTCTTCGGCGGTGGATGAAAGGGTTTCCGCCATTTCTTCAATTACATCCATCGCTTCATCTATACCCAGGACGGCTTTTCTGATTTTACTCCCCATATCACTCAAATTGCGTGTCATTTGCCCAATTTCATCACGACTCTTTGACTTAAACTCAACAGTGAGATCCCCGTCACCAAATTTATCAATGTCTTCCAATAATTCACCTATAGGTTTAGAAATGGAATGTCCCAGAAGGAAGGAAACCAAAATAAAGACAACGACAATGATGGCAATGAAAATAAGGACAAAGAAAAGTAACGAATTGACACCTTTTTTCACAGCTTTTTCACAGGCAGCTATGCCAAGACTCCATCCGGGAGTATAGGGTATCGAGTCATAATAAAGCATTTCTGTCTCTTTTTCTGGATTTTTGATCTCAGCTTCTCCTGTTTTTCCAGCGATCATTTTCAAGCCCGCTTCTGAAAGTCCCTTGAATCCTAACTGTTCACTTTCAAGAATGTTTAGTTTCATTACATATTCAAGATTCTTATGCGCAATAGTCAATCCGGAATCGTCTACAATAAATCCATAACCAATTCCGGTGATGTTGGAATTGCTTGCCATTTCAGAAACCGTTTCAAGTGCAACTGTAGCGATTAAAACACCCACGATTTCATTGTTCTTTTTTATGGAATGCGCAATGGCAAATATAGGCTCATTCGTGATTTGAGATATAATGGGGTTTGATATAACGCATTCTTCTCCACCGATGACTTTTTGATAATAGTCTCTGTCATTTATCGTGATATCTTCACCATCTGTCGTCACTGCATAACCGTTTTTATCAGCTAAATAAAAATTTTCATACGTATCCGTTTTTGCCAAAACTGTATTTAACACCTCAATGGAAGTGTCTTTTTCCAATGCTTTGATAGTATCTGTTTGGGCTAAAGCCTCAACTGTCTTTTTATGCGTCTCCACCCATTGGCCAATTTGACCGGCCCGTGTTTGAGCAATATCACCAGAGCTTTTGTCAAGCATATCGTTGACGGTTGTATTGATCTGAAGGTAAATGAAAAAGGTTAAAATCCCAAAAGCTATAACAGAGGTTAGTATAAACCAAAACAAGATCTTCATTTTGATGCTTTTAAAATCAAAAAAATTCATTTTACTCCTCCCTAACTAAAGTAGCAGATAGCGTATTCAACTAATTTATGTCAATCAAAAATCGATGCAAAACGACTCCTTATAAAAAGGAGAATGGCAACAATCGTAATAATTTGCTAAAAAAGAGATATTATAATTTTTTCTGATTTGCGTTCGAAGTCAAATTTGCGGAATTTGAAAAAAGAGCTCAATTAATAATGCAATCAGTTTAGAAGAACCAATAAATTTAGTGTATATAAAAGTATAATATATATAAACTAATTATATTAGTTCGTTTTCATATTCATTTTATCATAATTTTATGAAATATATGAAAATTTGAAGCAAATAACAAATAAATGTTTATAAATAATAGATGTCATCAATACCAATACTACAATTTTTAATGCAAAGAACCAAAATGCAGCTTGTTATTGAGAACTATAGATTAAATTTTTTTTATATTTTTTGATTAGTATTAGAAACTTTAGAAAAGCCAACTAATTGTGTTGCCTTTTCGGAAAGTTCATTCCTTAAGAATGTCCTTACTTCAATTTCTTAGCTAAAGAAAAACTTTTACTGTTTAATTTTAATCATTGATACGTTTACAATCTATACTCCAACCTTCCAAGATAGTTAATGCCGGGATTTCACCTGTGGGGATGGAATATTCAACGATTGGAAATTGTACGGCCATTGATAGCATATCAGAGCTGTTGGCTGTTGGAATCAAAGGGACGTCTACATCCTTTTGTACGATAAAGCGCATATTATCCAGATTACCGAAACAAAAATCAATGAATGTCTTTCTCTGTTCATCGGTTAGGCCTTTGGGAAATAGTCCAAGTTGTCCATAAGAAGTATCCACTGGGATCCAACCGTAATTGGGAAGGTAGATTTCAGCCCAAAAGTGGGTGCCGATTTGTTTATTAAAGAGTTGAAAGCCTCCGGTGGCACGTGCAGGAATCCCCAAGGAACGGCACATGGCGGAAAAATACATGGATTGAGCCCCGCAGTCGCCTCTTTGATAACGATGGGTGTAATCCGTTTCGGATTGAGAGGTCCAAGGCCAGACGAGAAAAATAGAATGGGGCATAAACCCATAATCCACATTATAAACGATATAATCATAAATTGCTCGGGCAGCCCTGTACGGATTTGTCTCATCGCCAACAATCGTTTTTGCCATTTGACGAATGTCGCTGGTAATTTTGGTATTTCCATAGGAACGGGTGTATTGTTGGTATAACGGAGAATCTTTATCATATTCGCCAATGTTGTCCGGATCGATGGTGAAACGCTGCTCATAATGAGTAAATGTAAAGGCCACTTGAATGAACAGGTCCTCTGTCAAGTCTTCCGTAGGAATTTCCATGTACAACAGACCAATGTCTTCTCCAATGCTGGGCGGATACTTGACCCATTTTACCGGTGTCACCGATTCTATGGTAACGGATGATTGCGAACCGCTGTTAATCGGCAAAGGAATCCATATTCTGTAAGTTCCCTCATCCGGTAGCTCACTGCGAGGAACAGAAATCGTGCCGGTGCCGTGATAGGTGGCGGGATTTTGATAGGGCATCCAAGCTGTTTCCGGTGCCTTTTTGGCCTTTTCAACAATGGTTGTCACCAGATCAAAATAGGTTTGATTCATTTTTGGATTTTCCCGAATCAAATCTAAATTTCTGTATTTCAAGTTGTCAACGGCCGATTCAAAATAATGCTTTTGACCATCCCAAATATAATATTCCAACTCATTGGTTACAAAAAGGGCTTTTATTTGTTCCTTTGACAGTTGGGGGTAAGTATCTCGAATCATGTCCTGAATGTCTTCTTGAGTATAAGGATAACTATAAAAAAACAGCGTCAGTCTTTGTAAAGCTTCATTACTGGCATTGGCCAAGTAAGAATTGTCCTCTTCAAGCAACAAAGGCAACGCCTGCTCATACAGCTCAAAGGCCTCCGTAAAGCTTCGTTGTTTTTCCAAAATAAGTGCCTGCTGAAAATAGTCTTCTCCCTGAGTTTGATTACTTTGACTAGCTGCTACAAGACAAGCGAAAATGCTCATAAAAAAAGCAATCACTACTATTTTTTTGTTGGCATATCGTTTTGTAGACATGCTCTTTACCCCCCTCTTTAATCTCTATTGAATAGATTTGTTTGGTTACACTTTCAATTATACCCCTCAAATCAACGATTTTCAAAATCTTACGAATATTCTTAGGCATTGAAATAAATCCAATGGTTCCACTGAAAAAAGCTTTTTTTGCGATTATTGCCAAAAAAATGTCTCCGT
>CAYUYU010000202.1:0-3515 GCA_964449405.1 uncultured Thermotogaceae bacterium | reverse complement strand
TTTCGCCGTTCCAGTTCCCGTCAGTTTTCAGGAGTTGGTCAATAAATGTTTCAATGGCCTTCAGTTTGGTGTTATTTTGACCGGCCAGCTTTTCGCTGTGCTCTATCAGCCGGGCTGATACCCCTTGCTGTTCTTCACGGTTTATAGTGGCTGAGGTGAAGTCAATGAGTTGGGCTTCGTCTTCCTGTTTTTGGATGTCGTTATCGTCTTCTTCGGCCAGCTTTTTCAGGGTGTAGTTGATTAGCCTGTCGTTGTCCTGATTTTCCGATTCCATTTTGTTGAAGAATCGTTTGATGCTGATGTTGAAGGAGTAAAAGGAGGAAAGGAGCCGTTTTTTCAGAATCTCGAAGGTGAATACCACGTGTTGGAGGTTTTGATCGTCTTCTTTGGTTTGCTGAATGATTTGGCGCATATACGAGTTAAAGAGATTGTATAATTGCCTTTCCTCTGAGGTGTCGTCGATTTCGAGGGCCTGAACTTCTCTGGCGGGAAAGACCCCATCGGTATAGATGCTGTTGCCGATATCGGTCTTCATGCGCCTGATCATGATGGCTTCCAGCCTTTTTTGTGAAACGCTGTCCAAGCTCTTTTGTCCTCGGTTAAAGTGTTCGGGGTCCAGCATGTCCATCATGGCGATAAAGGATTCGGTTTTACCGTTGTGAGGGGTGGCAGTGAGGAAAACCTTGTGTTTGAACAGGCGTGATAGTTGGCGTACAGCATTGGAGCGTTCGGAGTCTTTATAGTATTCGGCCGTCGGTTGAGGCATGGCGTTATGGGCTTCGTCCAGGATCATAAAGTCCCATCGGATGGTGTTCAGGTGATGGGTTTGAGGTTGAATTTCATCTGTTTGTGAAGTGGCTGCCTTAAAGCGGGTGAGGTTTTCTTCTCGTTTGATGAAGTCCAGAGAGGTGATCAGCCTGGGATGAGTGATCCAGGGGTTAACGTTCACGCCGTATTCTCTGCGTATCTGCGCCATGCGCTTGGTATCCATGATTTGGAAATCAATGGCGAATTTTTCCTTCATCTCCCGTTGCCATTGGACTTTCAACGAGGCCGGGCAAACGATGAGAATCCGTTGAATCTTCTTTCTCAGCAGAAATTCCTGAACGATCAGTCCGGCTTCGATGGTTTTGCCCAACCCCACATCATCTGCGATGAGCAGGCTGGTCCGGGGCATGTTCAAGGCCCTTACAAGGGGTTCCAGCTGGAAGTGATTCAGCTTCACGTTGGAATAAAAAGGCGCTCGTACCATGTCTTTGTTGAAAATCGAATCCGTTGACCATTTTAAGGCTGTGATAAAGGCATCAAAATCCTCTGTCCGGTCAATGCCATCTCCCATAGTGTCCAGCAATTCAGACCCTTGGATGAGTTCTCCATCCAGCTCAACGGGATTTTTCATCCGGTGAATAACCTGTTGCTTGCGGGCTGTTTCAATGTCTTCCAAGGTCAACAACAAGTGGTTGTTTTCGGGAATATCGGCGTTGAATTCATTGATGTCGATGATTTGAAAGAGCCGTGTTCTCACTTTATAGAGTTTTCCGATTTCAGGTACGCTCATTTGATCCACCACCAAGTTGCGTTTACTATCAACGCTAAGTGTTGCCAAAGGTTTCTCATAATCTGTGACGCATAAGGATAAGAAATAACACCGTTTATAGTTTACCAGAAAAACGAAAAAAGGGCAGGTTTGTAGGATCTTTCAGTGCTTTTGTCTTCATAGCGTCGATGGGGACATGCTGATCGCTTTCGTTTATTTTTTTCAGTTGCCTGATAGCCATCTACTAAGGACATGACGATGTCCATTTACTCCTGCAGTTGAAACATTTTGTTGTTTTTTAAGACAAATGACGAGTAACAGACCTTTTTTCAGTAGAAACACGAATACTTGTATTACCTTTATCCCTCGTTGATGACAAAGAAAACCGGTATGTTCACCGTGATCCATTTATAAAAAGGATAAATTTCTGCAAAAGCAGATTCACTCAAGTTTTCGCGGTTTACTTCCACGAAGGTATCCAAATTTGCCGGCCAGTAAGCTTGGAGAAATCCATGAGCCCTGTAGGTTCTCACCGCCCATAAAACGGTTTCAACCAATACTCCCGGTTTGTATTCGTGGAACAATGAATCCATAAAACGAGTGAAGTTTCTTGTGTTATCCTCCATCATGCTCCGATTATTATCCCCAATGAGCTTGTCCAGATCAGGTCTGTTGTTCATCCTGTCGATGACACCCAAAGCGATACGGTCAACTTTTTCTGTGAATTCCCCGGCAGCTTCTTTTGAAGGTTGTTTTAATTTTCTCGCTGACTTCAACAGTTCTTCTTTTGTCATAATCCTCCTCCTCCTTTCTGTTCGAGGGGGAGAGAGATGAAAAACTCCGTCCCCTCTCCCAATCGGCTTTCACACCAGATGTCTCCTTTGTGTGCATCCACGATGAGCTTGGCAATGGCCATACCCAGTCCAACGCTATCAACCTTTTCAGAAGCCTTTTTGGAGCCCCTGTGTCGGTAGGGTTTGAAGACAGCCTTTTGCATTTCTTTGGACATCCCCTCTCCGAAATCCTTGACGGAGATCAAGAGTCTTTCTTTGTCCCGCAGCGCTTTTATCTCGATGCTTGAATTTTCGAATGAGTGTTCAAGCGCGTTGGAGAGTATGTTGTTGATCACCTGCTCCATCTTCGAGGGATCAAACTCGGCTGTTAAGGGTCCCGTTTCGACTTTGTTTAGAATCTTAATGGATCTGTTGCTTGCGAGATGATTTGCCAGAACCAGACATTTTTCAATGACGTGGTTAATGTCTGTGCGTTCAAGGTTCAACTTGAGATTTCCGGATTCAATACGGGCGTAATCTAAAAATTCCGTAACGATGTTAATCGAATACTGACTGTATTCTTGAAGTTCTTTCAGAAAATAAGCCACGTCTTTCGTTAACTGCTGTCCTTCAAGTTCTGTTTCCAAAAGTGAGGCGAGATTGTTGATAACGCCCAGGGGGTTTCTCAAATCATGGGAGGCCATTCCCAGGAATTGATTTTTTAGCTGATTGAGTTTCTTCAACTCGGCATTTGCCTTTTGAAGCTCTCGGGTCAGGTTGGTTAACTCGGTATTGGCGGAAATGAGCTGCTTTCTGAGTAATTCAACCTCTTCGATGTCGATCTTGCCCAGCACAAGAATATCCTCATCGATCTGAGAGAATTGAAAATAATAGGTTTCCGGCAGTCCTGAAGGGGTGTTGAGGTTCAGCAGCTTGGGTTTGTCGGGTTCTTTCAGCAGTTCGTCAAGGCTCAAAGTTTCCGAGAAATCCACGATATACTTGCTGATCGGCTTTCCCTCAGGAATTTCCCCCAGAACCCTACGCACGAAAGCATTTGATTCCTTTATAATCCCGCTCCTGCTGATAATCAGGAGTATGATGGAAGCATTCTCATGCAGATACTGTTAAACTTTAGAACTGATTTTCATTTTCATTATAAGCTGCTTTGATTTGGGCTCTTAATTGAGCCAGCGACTCAATATAGG
>CAYUYU010000201.1:0-3559 GCA_964449405.1 uncultured Thermotogaceae bacterium | reverse complement strand
TGCCATGGGATTGTCAAAATGCGCCTGCTGAATCAGACGATTCAAACGGTTACTCCTTCGCGTGCTGTATTCAACGTCAACCAATAACCCAAGACGTTCCTCAAAAGATATCTGTCCAAAAGAACGGTCACTTTGTTGCATTCTCAAGGCATCTGCCATGGCTGTCAATCGCATCTGGATCAGTTTATTAATCGTGGTTTCATTCATCATATTCATTTCCTCCCATAATAAGTTGCCCCTCTTGTGAAGGCGTCATCGGATAATTGTTTGTCGGATGAATCGGTATTGCCTTTTTCGCTAACAGTTGTATTCGATTGTGTTTGATGATGATCGGGTTTGTCAAGGGAAGCACTTAAAATACCCTTGACAACCTTTAAACTTGGCCGGGAGGTAAAAGTAAGCGCTTTGTCACAGGCTGCCTCGAGTCTTTGAGGAGAATATTTCTCCGCCAGTCTCAACAAACCGATACAGCTTCTATGGGCTTGCTTCTCCACCTTGCCGTTAGACAACATGACTCGCATGGTCCGGGTGGTGTTTGGCCCAATGACTTGTGCTTTTTCAACGAGTGTATCGGAATCATAGTCCAGGTAATGTTTATGGGCCACAGGCATATGCGCCTCAAGGGTGGCGTATTGTCCTCGGACGCCTGTCAGTCTTTGATGGGAACAAATCCGCTCGTTTTTGTAAAAGACTTCCACCACTTGACGGGTTATGCGCACATCCACTTTGTGTTTGATATACTCAAAGGGGACGGAGTAGTACATCTTTTCCACTTGTATGTGATAATTGTATTGAACCGTGACCTGTTTCCAGCTCGAGAGTTCATAGGGAGTCGATGGCAGACTTAATAACAGTGGTTTTTCTTCCTCGAGAAAGACACTGCGTCGACTCCCTTCTCTTTTTTGAAAGGGCCGGTTGTTAAAGGCTTCGAGTTTTTCCCGGATGAGTCGGTTCAATTCGGTAATGGAAAAACATTGACAGTTTCTGATGGCAGCAAGAATCCAGGTGGAAACAGCGCCCACCGTTGACTCCACAGAGGGTTTGTCTTTGATATCCTCAATTGAGGATATCAAAGATTATCTTCAAAACCACATTATCCTTAAAATCAGTGGAGCTACCGTTAATTGCAAAGCAGTTCCGCCGTATTTTGAAGATAATAAATCAGCTTAATCCGCAGTACTCAAGCAGATACTGCTCTTTGCCCTTCCAGTTTTTTTGCTTTTTAACTGTTTTTCCAGTGGTTCCCTCAAAATTAACAGGCTCTAATGCCTTTGTGATGGTTTCTTCATCTGCATAAGAATAAACACTCGTCGTTTCAATACTGCTGTGGCCCAAGAAGTCTCTTATGTAAGAGATCGGAATCCCATTTTTATGCATAGACATTGCGATACTGTGCCTGAACATATGGGCGTGCAGTCCTTCCGGAAAGGCCGTATCGGTTGCATGGGCGAGTTTCCCATATTTCTTTAGGAAATAATCGACTGTTCCAGGTTTCATCTGTGTTTTCTGTGAATCGTTAATGGTATAGAACACAAATGCATCCATGGGGCTACCTTTATGAAATCCTTCAAGATAGGCATCCAGATGCTTTGCTGTTGATCCAAGAAGAGGAACATGCCTTGTTTTATTCCCCTTGCCATGGATTTTGACCCGTACACTGCTATCACCTCGGATGATACAGCTCAACCGTAGGTCAAGCAATTCCTGAATTCTCGCGCCCGTTTCATAAGCAAAGATCATGAAAAACCGGTCACGCCTGCCCAGTCTTGTTGTCATATCGGGCACTGAGAATAAAAGTTTCAGTTGAGCCTGTACCAGATACTCAACACACGGCTGCTTAACACCCTTGAATGCGTGGATACTGGCAACGTCAAGGTATACCGGCATTAGTTCCAGATCTTCTTCACTGCAGTATTTCAGGAAGGATTTAATGGCTGACAGCCTCAGGTTAAGTGTCTGCGCAGAATTCTTCCTGGTATTCTTAAGCCACATCAGAAAATCATAAATGCTGCTCCTTGAAAAACAGGAAAAATCCATCCGATCAAAGCTGATGTTTTTTTCCTCACGCAGATAATTCCGCAAAAGATTTACGGATTGCCGGTATGCTTTGGCTGTTTTGTCGCTAAAGTTTCTTTTGGTTATGAGATAATCGGTCAGAAAGTCTCGGAGCAACTGGTAAAAATACATTTCATTCCTCTTCATGATACACCTCCGGAAGAATGTCATCATTTACAGAAGAAAGCCGTTGTTCCATTTCGGGATAAAATGCTTCCACAAGAGAGAGATAATAATCCGTGTCAGCATAATTTGAGTGCCCCATATATTCGCTCAAGTAAGGATAAAGAGCGTTTATATCCTGACCTTCCTTTACCCACTGATTCAGCCGGTGAACCGCGTACCCATGCCGAATATCATGAACCCTTGCCGGATTTCCTGTAATTGCACCAGACTCAGGAAGTTTATCCCAAAACTCATGGAACCAGTTGCCAAGTATTGAGTTACTAAAGCTGTTTCCATCCTTATTTGGGAAAAACACTTGCCTGTCTGGAAACATGAATTTCATAATAGAATCATATTCCCTGCATACTTCCTGTAGGTCTTCGCTCATGTACACGATCCTGGCTTTCCAGCCTTTGGATTCCCGGACGAATATCTTTCCTGTTTCAAGGACAACATCCTCTTTTTTCAGCAGGCGTGCTTCCGAGCTACGCAGCCCACAGCAGTACAACATGCGGAAAATGACTGGCATGACATACATCCTGGTCGGAGAAAATGGTGAAGGAGGGCAATGGTCAATGGCATTGAAAAAGGATTTCAACTCGGCAGTCGTAAAAATGTGGGCCTCATACTTAATTTGCTTATTCGGGATATGGCCTGGAATGACATAAGCATCGTATCCAAGCCCTTTCATGTATTTACCAAGCTGCCTTACCGGAGTAACCCTCCTTAAGAGACCGTTTGGATGTTCTCCAGGCTTTAACTGAATCCAGGCAGAGCACATTTCCCTTGTGATTGTTCTTTTTCCAGGGAACTTCTCAGCCGCCAGTAAATCAAAGTGATACAGTATCCGGGCTGAAGACTGGTAAGGATAACCCAACGCTCGTTTCTGGCGTATAAAGTCTTTAATGCAGGTATCAAGGAGGCTTTTAAATGTATAATCAGTCATTGGAAGCACCCCCCATCCATGAAATCGGGCCTATAACAGATAGATCCAGTGCACACATCCGGAGCATGGATTCATCCATGGACAGATAAGGCTTGTCGGATTCTTTTGAAGTGTGTCCAAGTGCATTAGTAATGACCTGGTGAGGTACTTTAGCGGCCAGAAGTTTATGGACTATGGAATACCGAAAAAGGTGTACGCCTGTAGCAGTACCGTTTACCGGCTTAATCCCCAGGCAGCGAAGGAGTCGGGAACAGATTGCGTAAACAGAAGTCAGTTTCTGGTGAGGCGCCTGTCTTCGTAAGAATATATATGGGTAGTTATCGGTCCGTTTTGGTCTCTCATTCAGAATGTAATCCATCAGTGCATTGCCTACATCCGGGAGCAATGGCAGTA
>CAYUYU010000200.1:0-3583 GCA_964449405.1 uncultured Thermotogaceae bacterium | reverse complement strand
GATTCACTCCCTGATTTATCTCGAGTCATTGGTAGTATTAAAGATAGGTTCGAACCTGTATTCATTAGGAACCATTTATTCATCAAAGATTGTTATAATTCCAGTTTAGAATCTTTAAGGTATGCTTTGGAGTTGCTAAAAAAACTTAAAGAAGATAAAAAGTTCAAAAAAATAATATGTGTATTAGGTTCGATTGCTGAAACAGGGCCTTTCGAGGCTGAGATTCACGAAAAAATTGGTCACTTTCTTAATGAAAACCGTGTGGATAATGTTTTTTTATATACAAAAGATTCAGGAATCAAACAAATTCAAAAAAAATATAAAGGAAAGGTTTTATCTTTTAGTGATGTTACAGCCCTTTCAATGGAAATCAAGCAACGGATTCAAACAAAACAAAACACTGTCTTTTTATTTAAGGCATCGAGAAGTATTCAGTTAGAGGAGGTTTTTGATCATGTTATGGATGTTATTAATTGAAATATTCACTTCATTAAATCTTTTTTCTTATGTGGTAAAATATTTCAAAAAAATAGGCATCGTGCAATATGTTCGTGAAGAAGGACCTCAGTTACACAATTATAAAGAAGGTACCCCAACAGCTGGTGGTATAGTATTCATGGTTATTTTTCTTGTATTTTATATTATATCTTCTTTTCTTATTCAAAATAAGTATTTGTTTGGGATTATTTTAAGTTCACTTTTGTTTGGAACTATTGGTTTTATAGATGATTATTTAAGCGTGCGTTCAAAGCATTCTGAAGGTTTGAATGCCGTTAACAAATTAATTATGCAACTTGTTTCAGGAATTGTGATTTACATAGTCCTTTTACTGTCAGGAGTAATAAAATCCCATTCAGTAATCCTTTTTAATACTCAGTTGAATCTCAGCTGGTTTTATCCTATCTTCTTTGTTCTCTACTTAACACTTTTTTCCAATGCAACGAATATCACTGACGGGTTAGACGGATTGTCGGGTGGTTGCGCTTTAATTTCTGCTGCAGGAATACAAATCTTTTTGTGGTTAACAGGTGTCAGTGATTATTCCATGATGTTTCTTTCGGGAGCTCTACTTGGTTTTCTTTGGTTTAACATCAAACCTGCCGCCATATTCATGGGTGATACAGGCGCGCTGGCTCTTGGTGCAGTATTTGGTATTATTGCTTTGATGAATGGAAATGTACTTATCCTGTCCATCCTATCACTTACCTTTTTTATAGAAATCTTCAGTGTGATTCTTCAAGTTTCTTCATTCAAACTAACCGGAAAAAGACTTTTTAAAATGAGTCCAATCCACCATCATTTTGAATTAATGGGTTGGGATGAAACCACAGTCGTTGTAAGATTCTGGATTATGAATATTATCGGTGTGATAATCTCACTTCTATTTGTTATAATATAATACAATAGGGGCATATTATATGCGTAAATTGGGCTTGCTACGAGAGCCCCGTTTTTGTGTACCACATACATTTTCAGGAGAGAGACTATATGATACTTAGAGCAGAAGATATTACCTTTGGTTTTTCAGCAGATCCACTGTTTAAAGATTGTAACTTTCAAATTCAGGATGGAGACAAAATCGCCTTAATCGGACCAAACGGAAATGGAAAAACTACTTTATTGAGAATTCTTACAGGCGAAATTACTTCTTTTGAGGGTAGAATAATTACCAAAAAAGGAATTAGAATAGGATATCAGGAGCAATTTCGCATTTCAAATCCCAATATTTCCCTTTGGAAAGTGTTGGAGAGGGAATTCAGCGATGTAATAAAAAAAATCAATCATGATTTTGATATTGAGCATGAACACCTCGCTTTTGAAAAAAAGATACGATCGACACTTAAAGGGATGGGATTTTCTGAAGATGATTGGCATAGAGAAGTGGGATCTTTTAGTGGTGGTGAATTAACACGGATATCTTTAGCAAAGTTATTTTTACGAGATTATGATCTTTTAATACTCGATGAACCTACAAACCATCTGGATATCGGTTCTGTTTTCTGGTTGGAATCTTTTCTGAAATCTTATCGAGGCACTTTATTAATGGTCACACATGATCGTGAATTGTTAAGCGGTGTGGTCAATCAAATATTTGAGATTAATTCCAATAAGATATGGGATTTCAGGATGCATTATCATGATTACTTAATACAAAGAGAAAGAATGATTGAATCAAAGTTGAAAGAAAAAAAGAAATTGGAAAATGAGTTAGAAAAGCAAAAAAAACTGGTCAAACAGTTTGAAACTTGGGGTCACATGGGTAATCCCAAAGCTATCAGTTTAATGCATTCACGTGAAAAAATGGTCGCGCGAGTTGAAGAAAAATTAGAAGAAATTGAGATTATGGAAGAAAACAAAACCCATTTGGGAGATATTCCGAAACCTGAAAGGTCTAATTACGTAGTTTTTGAATGTAGTGGTTTTGAAAAAGCATATGATGAAAAATATTTATTTAGAAATGTGGCGTTCAAGATCTTAAGATCTGAAAAGATAGTCCTTTTAGGACGGAACGGAATAGGAAAATCAACACTCCTGAAAATAATGATTGGTGAAGAGAAAGCCGATGCAGGAAATTATCAATTTGGCGATAAGGTGAAATCCGCCTATTTATCTCAGGATTTGTCTAAACTGGATCACAATAAAACCATTTTTGAAGAACTTAACACATTGATGCCTTTGAAATTTGATTATGAAGTTAGAGCCTATGCTGGCCGATTTGGTTTCGTTGGTGATGACACCAATAAAAAGATTGATGTTTTAAGCGGAGGAGAGAAACTCAAGCTGTCATTGGCAAAGTTACTGTTAACTAAGCCCAATTTTCTCATTTTAGATGAACCAACGAATCATCTTGATATTGTGTCCATTGAGAGGCTCCAAGAAATCCTTGATGAATATGATGGGGCAATTATAATGGTTACACATGATAGACGTCTCTTAAATTATGTTTCAGACAGAATATTAGTTTTAGAAAAAAATGGCGTTTTAGAAGTCAATTCTATTAATGAATATATGAACATGATGAGTGAAAGTAGAGGTTTTTCAAAGAAAGAAACAAAAGGTATAGAAAAACCCTTAGCTTATGAAAAGCAAAAGGCATTGAAAAATAAGATCCAAAAAACCGAAAGAATGATCAATAACATTAACGATGAATATGAATCTTTGGAGTTGGAACATAAAAAAATAGAGAAAGAAATGCTTAAACAGGCTAACTCAAAAGATTATCAAAAATTAAAAGAGTTATCAGAGCAAAATGCCAATCTCGAAAAAAGGATGTTTAAACTGATTGGACGCTTGGACGAGATTGAAAACGAAAGAAAAAAGTTGCTACAAGGAGGGGATGATGCACAGTATTGATGGTTCAACAATGAACTTAGAAATGGTGGAATCGATAGCATATAAAAAAGAAATGGTCGTGATAGATCAATCGTGTATGAATCAGATATCAAAAAGTGCAAAACGTGTCAAGGCTTTTGTTGATGATTCAGAGGTTGTATATGGGGTCACCACGGGGTTTGGAGCATTGGCTTCTGTGCATATCACAGCTGAAAAATCTAAAGAACTCCAAAGAAATATCATCGTGTCT
>CAYUYU010000199.1:0-3605 GCA_964449405.1 uncultured Thermotogaceae bacterium | reverse complement strand
CGTTGATCCTGTCAAAATGACCCTTAGCATATGGGCAACTATAAGGATTGCATTTAAATTCACTGTTGATACACATCTTTTCCTTGGCAGTAATCACAATTGATTTGAGCTTTAACCCTTTAGTTTTTAATAACTGTAAGGTGTTTTCAATTGCCTGCCTGGTGATGGTCTTGGAGGTAAGATAAAAGAGAGTGTTTGTAAGTCCTTTTCCCATTGCTTTTATCGCAGGAAAAAGAGTGGCCAATGTTTTCCCGGTACCAGTTGGTGCTTGAGCAAATAGTTTCTTCTTGTTTTTGACGGAATGGTAGACCATTACAGAAAATTTTCTTTGGCCATCTCTAAAACGTTCAAACGGGAAGTGAAGGTGCCTAATGGATTGATTTCTTTCAGCTATCCATTCATCCTTTATGATCAGCCATTTAGTATATTTTTCTTTCAACTCATTCATAAATTGTTTCAAGGTTTCTTTTAAATATGTGAATGAAAGGTGTTTCATTTTTTCAGTATCAATATTATAGTAAGTGATTCTCAAGTCAATTTTCTTCAATCTTTCCCTTGAAAGAATCATATAAGCATAGCACATGCATTGTCTTAAATGATTTTGGTCCAATAGATCGGATATGTCTTCTAAAGGAACGCGTGTCGTTTTAATCTCATTGACGGTGACTTCACGTTTGTTTCTATGAACGCCATCAGCTCTACCAAATATGGTTAGTAAGAAATCTTTTTCTTTAAAGGAACAACTCAGAGGAACCTCGCTTTCAAACTGTCCGGGGAAGGATTCTTCATATTTATTTTGAATTTTTTTATGCGCTTTAACACCAAGCTTCCCCCTTTCCGAAAGGTCGGGGGCATTGAATCTGTTATCAAGGTTTCCGGATCTATGAAGAAAGCTAATTAGGTCTTTTACTGAAATTGTATGTTCTTTTATCAATTATTTTCACCGTGAACGACTTAATTTAAAGCTTTATTTGTAGAGTTGTCAATAATGGGAGAGTCGTCTCCATAGAGTATAAAGCCCCCCCAAATCCATGGAGGGGCTTCTCCCCATTGAACCCTTAAACTATTTATCAGTGATTGTTTTGAAGCCTGCAATGCTTCTGACTTTTTCATCCCTGATACAAGATTTTCATAAAATGATGACATAAGGGGAACGGTAAAGGTATCCGGTACATTCCAAAGGCTCACCATAACTGAAGATACTCCAGCTGAAATCAAGGCAGAGCACAGACCCATGACGCCTTCACCGGCTTTTATTTGACCTTTTCCGGTTTTACAGGCTGAAAGTACAACGATGTCAGTGTCAATCAAATTGAGAGATAAAATATCCATTCCAGTAAGTATACCATCTTCAAATAACGAGGGGATGTCTTCACCTCTTAAGATGTTGTTGATACCACTCAAAGCAATACCACATCTTGAAAAAGGATGAATGTCCACTCGGTTTTCAAGATAGAAACCGTGGGTGGCAAAATGTAAAATTTGTGGTGAATCCATTCGTTTTATTTCTCCATCGTTTACAAGTTCACCACTGGAAACGGACACTGACTCTATGTTTTTTTTATTTAGAACCTGAAGAATCTCATTAGCTTCAGAAGCAGTACCGGGTAGTCGAGGGAATTGAGACAATTCACTTCTGAATAACATACGTTTCAAATGACTGGCGTCTTTTTTGGTATGAGCTATCACACCATGATTTAAATCAAAACTGGGATCGGTAAATATCCGGATTGTGTTGTTGTTTTTCTCCCTCTTTCTCAATTTAGTTGTCTCAAACATTAACTGTCTGCCTGAATTGACATATTGAACACAATAATTTTCGATTAAGAAGTGGCCGTTTGTGCAAATCAGTGATTCAAATGGAAGGTTAAAAAAACTTCCATCCGGAGATATTAGCAGTGTAGTATACTTGTTTTTTCTGAAGATCTCTTGATTATCAAAGAGAAGATTCCAAAGTTTTCTAAGTGCTACTTCTGATACTTGTTTAGGACCATCTTGTTTGGGTTTACTCACAAATCCTCTATTGAGCTCGTCGTTGTTTGGATCAGCTTGGTTTATCAGTCGATCAATTTCATGGGAATTTTCAAGAATCAGACAATTTGTTTTGTTTTTACTGATATAGAATATGATATAGCTATCTTTTTGATCTTGCTTTCCTTCGAAGAAAAAATCAAAAAAGCAAAATTTAAAGATGTCAATGAACAGAGAATTTTCTGGGATTTTGCTTTTAAGAAATTGCAAAGTTGCTTGTTTATTTTTTAATTCCAATGTATAAACAGGAACCAAGTTTGAAATTTTGTTTTCCATTATTTCAGCTTTTGAGTATAATTCTTTGATCCTTTTTTTATTTTCTTCTGGAGTTTCATTGAAATAGCCTTTTGTGGTTCTTAATACGATTTCTTCTTTTGTTTTTAAAAGTGTTTCAAACAACTCTTGTAAATAAGGGTCATTTCTTTTTAAGATTTTATTAAATCGTTCAACGCTTGCATCAAAGACAACGGCTTTTCTTCTGAGTAAAACACCAAATAAATCGGTCATATACTCAGAGTTATCAGAGTTTATTTTTTTATTTCCCATTTGAAAAACTGAAAATAAGCTGATGAGTTGATCCATTTCTCCGCTTATTTTCTGAAGAAAATTCCAAGCATAATCTTTAGAAAATGAAGTGGAAACTTCAAGAAGAATTTCATTTTGCAATTCGGTCGCTTCTTTAAGAATTTGAAATGCCTGTGCTTTTTTGTTTAAATGAATATAAGTTTGAGCTAATAATCCCAAAAGTTTTGTATATTGGATGTGTTTTTGACCGATCTTTTCTTCTTGGTGAGCGATGGCTTTTTTTATCATTTCATGGGCTTTTTGTACTTCCTTATTGATAAGATATAACTTTGAGATATTTGAAAGAATTTTAATTTGAATCTCTGGAGTTGACTGCTGATCAAGACACTCTTCAAGAAGCTTTAAAGCCTTTTCTGTTTTCCCTTTTTTCATTAAGAAAACACCATAATTAATATTGATCTTTAAAGAGATAATGGGTATGTGATTTGTTTGAATTTCTAATAAGTTTGAAAACCCTTTTTCCGCTTTTTCCAATTTTCCAAGGTTCATTTGTGCTGAAACAAGGTTGTTAAGGGTTATGATTGACTTCGGATGACTTTTTCCATAAAATTTTTGGGTATACCTTACAGATCTTTGAAGGTATTCTTCAGCTGCCATGTAATTACCGGTTTCAAGGTAAAGAACACCGAGATTGTTTTCTATGGTGTCGGTTAATTCGCTGGTGGCATTTAGCTGGGATATTTCAAGTGCAGTTAGATATTTTTCCATCGCCAAAGAATATTTCCCCCAATACTGGTACATCAGTCCGGTATTCCATAGAGTTTTAATATAATCTTCAATGTGTCCGCTAATTATGCTTTCATACACGTTTAATGAACGGTTGAAGATTGCTTCAGCTTCTGAAAATTGTCCGAGTTCAGTGTATAACAAGGCCAGATTTGTATACGATTCAATCGTATCCGGATGGGAATCATCATAGAATGAAAGCCTTATTTCAAGGGCTTTTTGATAAAAGTCCAACGCCGAGTTATATTGTCCTTTATAATAGT
>CAYUYU010000198.1:0-3630 GCA_964449405.1 uncultured Thermotogaceae bacterium | reverse complement strand
TGTAAGCATCAACAATCATATTTCTGACTTCCATGGTTAGTGTTAGAGACATGGCAGCCTTTTCCGCACGAATAATCACATCGTGAATGTTGCTGATCTTACCGGCGGCAAAATCATCTTCCGCTTGAATGGCATCATTCTGCTGAGCATTCACGTTTTTTATGGCGTCATTCAAAATCTTTTGAAAATCAGGCTCAGCTTCGCCTTTTTTTACCTCATTAGTCTGGCTGTTTTGTAATCTCTCCAACCGTTTAATGGGATCAAGACTGTTAATATTACCAATGGGATCAATACCGTTACTCACTTAAATCACCCTCTTCCGATTCCAAGCGCTGCACTCGCAAACGCTTTTGTAGCATTTATGGATGAAACATTGGCCTCATAAGACCTTTGCGCATTGATTAAATCAATCATTTCCCTCAAGACATTGACGTTAGGCATCTGAACATACCCTTCTTCATTGGCGTCCGGATGCGATGGATCATATACCATTTTAAAGGGGCGTTGATCCTCGACGATGGATTGTACATGGACACCACCCAGTTGATCCGTTGAAAGGTTGTCCTTTGCGCTGCCTCTAGCCCCCATGGCCTTATTTAACACTTCTTGAAAGACAACATTTTTTCTTCTGTAAGGACCGCCTTCCGGTGTTCTGGTGGTCTCAGCGTTGGCGATATTATCCGCTATGACATCAAGTCGCATTCTCTGAGCCGTCATACCTGAAGCGCTTATGTTCATGGTTCCAAAGATATCAAGCATCATCTAACCCCCTTGAGAACCGTATTGTATCTGGCAATTGTTAAGCTCATGAGCCTGGACAGGGTTTGATATCTGATGGTGTTTGCAGCCATCAAGGCTTCCTGTTGATCGATATCTACATTATTACCGTCATTGGTGATGCTGGTATCCGAGACAGTCCTGACTCTTGCTTGAACATGTATGACATTGGAGGGATATTTTTGAAAATGACGCTCATTGGTCTTTTTCATTTCCAAGCCCTCGCCATCTCCCGTGGCTGTCGGCAATGAGTGTTCAAAGTTAACTTCCTTGCGTTTATAGCCGGGTGTTTCAACGTTGGCAAGATTCTGAGCGATGATGGTGTTTCTCGTACTGGCTGCATCTAATGCTGCCGGTAACGTACTGAAATTACTGTTAAACAAACCGTTCAATGCGATCCCTCCCTCAATAAGATTATTCTACACAAGAAAAGGGTTGTCCTAAATCTTTTTTGTTTGCTTTTCTCTGTTAAAAAAACCCAGAATAAGGCCTAAAACAACGGACCAAACAGCAGCAAGGGTAATTCGCCAAATTTCAGGTAACATAAATGTGATGGTGTGTGCCGGTATCCAAAACCAAAGAAGGGTCAATAAGGCACCCTTAATCCCCTTCCAATGTTGCTTTTTCTCCAAAAAATTATCCATGCCACGATGTGACAGAATCAATATCGGACCAAACATGATATTCATAAATGCCGAGATAAAGAATGGTAAAAACAAATCGGGTAACATCTGATGCACCGCCAACTCATTGACAAAACCGGAAAAACCGACAAAGGCGTATTTAATCATCACTGCCAGAATGGCCCATATCAACATTTTCCCCAAAGTTATTTTAAAGGGAAAAAACGCGACTTTGCTTTTTCGTATAGATGCTCCCAAAAATTCGCCGATTGTACCAAGTATGGCAAATTGAAGCATGGCGGATAATATCGGGTACGTTTTGACAAAATCAATCCACATATGACTCCCTCCCGTCATTTTGTTTAAAGGCTTCATCGGCGTGATACGAACTTCTAACCAATGGTCCGGAAACAACATGTCGAAAACCCAGGGCGTAACCCATTTCTTCGTATTTTTTGAAGGTATCCGGATGCACGTATTCTTTTACCGGGTAATGGTGCTTGGAAGGCTGCAGATACTGACCGATTGTGAGTATTTCACAACAATGCTTTCTCAGATCGGCCATCAGTTGTCCCACTTCGTTTTCTGTCTCACCCAGTCCCACCATAAATCCTGATTTTGAGATGATTGATTCGTCCATTTCCTTCACGCGTTTTAAAAGAGTCAACGTTCTCTCGTAATCTGCCTGTTGCCTAAGAACAGGATATAACCGCTTCAACGTTTCAATATTGTGATTGATTACCTTTGGTTTAGCTTCAGCCACCACCCTGAGAGCTTGCTCATCACCCTTAAAATCCGGAATCAAAACTTCTACACCAATATCTTTTGATATTTTTCGAATCTCTTGAATCACCTGTGCAAAGTGACCAGCTCCGCCATCGGATAAGTCATCGCGAGTCACCGACGTGACGACCACATACTTCAGTCTCATCTCTTTTACCGCCAATGCCACACGCTTTGGTTCGTCGGAATCAAGCGGTTGGGGTGTGTCATGTGTCACATCGCAAAAGGCACAATTTCTTGAACAAACACTGCCCAATATCATAAACGTTGCCGTTTTTCTGCTGAAACATTCCATTCTGTTGGGACAGTTCGCCTCTTTACACACAGTGTTTAGCCCGAATTTTCCGATGATGACATTCACATCCTTGGTTTCCTGAGTCGATCTAATCTTCGTTCTGATCCATTCCGGTTTTCTCTTATACATTTACAATTCCTCCAGCTTTTTCAAAAAAGCGACCTTATTTTCAGCGGTACAATTCAATTCAAATTGATTGGCCAGATATCGAATCGTTAAATCCACATGATAATCAAAATCCTGCTTTTCACCCAGTTCTCTTTCAAGAGAAGTCACCCCTTTATCCACAAGCCCACAGGGAGTAATGAATTTAAAATGATCCAGAGTGGTATTTACATTGTAGGCAAACCCGTGCATGGAAACCCAGCGGGAGATCCTGCAACCGATCGCAGTAATCTTGTTGTTTGCAATCCAAACACCCGGAAACTTGGGATCACTGCCAGCATCAATTCCAATTTCATCCTTCAGCATCCTGATGATGGTCTCTTCCAGGTTGCTGATATAGTGCCTCACCTTTCTGCCTAAATATCTGAGATTAAAAATTGGATAACCCACAATCTGCCCAGGACCATGATAGGTAGCATCTCCGCCTCTTGTGCTCCTGTATACCTGTATCCCCAATTTTTTTAATTTTTTCTCATTTACAAGAATGTTGGATTCTTTACCCGAAATACCCAATGTAATGACAGGTGGATGTTCAAGAACAAGGAAAGTGTGAGGTAGTTTTTCTTCCGATACCAGCTGGTGTATTCTCAATTGTAAATCATAGGCCTCTTGATAATCGACCATCCCCAGTTTTACCACTGTCATGTTATGCCCATACAAAGTAAAATCCCCTTCTACATTGTTTTTTGAATTATATCATGAAGGATTACACTGAGAAAACCTTTTTCCCGACTAATTACCTGAAAAATCGTCCATACAATCGTTCTGCGGAAGAGTACAAGCTTTTTGACGAAGTCAACAAGTCGACTTCTTCCCCTACGTCTCTATTTAAGGGGTTTATAAGCTTTTGTAGGGAAGCCTCCTATGTAGGGATTAAAAAACATTGACATCGGAGTGTTTTGCCTTTGGCAAGAACTCTGTGGTTCCCGCAAGTGAGATGATGCTTGGTTTTGAAAATATACTTTCGAAAATACCCTTTTTGCAGGG
>CAYUYU010000197.1:0-3631 GCA_964449405.1 uncultured Thermotogaceae bacterium | reverse complement strand
GGTTGTGCCCATACCGGTTTTTATGCCATGATTGATACATGGTGTATAAGCGATAATGACGGAAGGTCCTTTATAGGCTTCGGCTTCTTTGATCGCTTTGAAGGTCTGATTCATGTTGGCACCCAATGAAATCTGTGCAACGTAAACATATCCGTAAGTCGTTGCCATTAATCCCAAGTCTTTCTTTCTAATAGGTTTTCCGGAAGCGGCAAATTTGGCAATAGCGCCTGTTGGTGTAGACTTTGAAGCCTGTCCGCCTGTATTGGAATAAACTTCAGTGTCCATGACCAGAACGTTCACATCTTCTCCGGAAGCCAGGACATGATCCAATCCACCGTAACCGATATCATAGGCCCATCCGTCTCCACCAAAGATCCATACAGACTTTTTAACAAAATAGTCTTTCAGTTCCAGGATATTTTCAAGTGTGCATCGCATTTCTCCAGTGACTGTCGGTAAGGCTGCAATAAGGGCAGCTCTGAGTTTTGAGTCAAGTTCTTTGGTTGCTTCCGCATCTTCGCGTTTTTCAATCCATTCTTTAAAAAGTTCTGCCAAACTATTTTCCACACCGGCATCGATCGCCTTTTCCATCAGATCATGTACTCTATCTCTGGTGGTGTTAATAGAAAGAGCCATTCCAAATCCGTATTCAGCGTTGTCTTCAAACAGTGAGTTGGCCCATGCAGGTCCCTTGCCGTCTCTGTTGGTGCAGTACGGTGTAGAAGGTGCGCTTCCGCCATAAATAGATGAACAACCTGTTGCATTGGCGATAACCATTCTCTCACCAAACAGCTGGGTGATGAGTCTGACGTATGGAGTCTCTCCACAACCGGGGCATGCACCATGATATTCGAACAACGGTCTGTTGTACATAGCGCCGTTCCACATATTATCTCCAAGGGGATTTCTGTCAGGCAGTTCTTCTGTAAATCTGAAATTGTTCATGCTTTCTTCTACCGCATCTTCGATAGGAGTCATAACCAGTGCTTTCTTGCCACCTTTTCCGGGACACACCTCTGCGCAGTTTCCACAACCTGTACAATCCAAACCGCTGATCTGAAGGGTGAATTGGTACTCTTCTTTGAGTTTGGGGTTCATGGGTGTGATGGTGATCAATGTTTCCGGTGCGTCCTTCAATTCGTCTTCAGTGACCAATCTTGGTCGGATAACCGCATGAGGACAAACCAAAACACACTGATTACATTGGATACAGTTTTCGGCTTCCCATTTTGGTATGTTTACGGCTACACCACGTTTTTCATAAGCGGTTGTTCCGTTTTCAAACGTTCCGTCAGGAGAGAATTTTGAAACGGGAAGTGTATCTCCTTTTTTGGCATTGATAACATCGGCAACTTCTCTGACAAATTCGGTTTTATCCATATCAATGGGTTTTACTTCTTCAGTCAGTTCTGCCCATTCAGCGGGTACATTGACTTCTTCGTAAGTTTCTCCCATGTCGACGGCTTTGTAGTTCATCTCAACGATGTCTTTACCCTTATTGCCGTAAGTCTTTTCAATTGCCTGCTTCATATATTTTTTCGCATCATCGAAAGCAATGATATCTGCCAGTTTGAAGAATGCCGATTGCATGATGGTGTTAATTCTTTCACCCATGCCAATCTCTGCAGCGATTTTGAATCCATCGATGATATAGAATTTGGCATTTTTCTCAGCTAATTTCTTTTTCAATGAATTAGGTAATTCCTTTTCCAGTTCTTCTTTTGTCCAGTTGGTATTTAACAAGAAGATTCCGCCGTCTTTCAAGCCATCAACCAAATCAAACATGTTGACATAGGCTTGTCTGTGGCATGCAATAAAATCAGCCGTTTCAACGAGATAAGGTGATTTGATGGGTTCAGGTCCAAATCTCAAATGTGATCGCGTAACCCCACCGGACTTTTTAGAGTCGTATTCGAAGTAGCCTTGTGCAAACATATCTGTATGATCACCGATGATCTTGATGGAGTTTTTGTTAGCACCGACAGTTCCGTCAGAACCGAAACCCCAGAACAAACATCTTTTCACCTCAGGACCTTCTGTGATGATCTGTTCGTCAACTTCCAAAGAAGTGAATGAAACATCATCTTTGATACCGATGGTGAAATGATCTTTGGGTTGTTTTCCTTTCAGATTATCGTATACGGCTTTTGCCATAGACGGAGTGAATTCTTTTGAACTCAACCCATAACGGCCACCTACGATTGTTGGCGCATTCTTTTGGCCGTAGAAGGAGAATTTGATATCCTCATATAGAGGTTCACCAGCTGATCCGGATTCCTTTGTTCGGTCCAATACGGCAATTGATTTAACCGTTTCAGGAACAACTGCCAACAAATGTTCAACGGAGAACGGTCTGTAGAGTCGAACTTTGATAAGTCCAACTTTTTCGCCATGTGCGTTGAGATAATTAGCGGTCTGTTCAAGGGTATCCAGTCCGGATCCCATAGCAACAACGATTCTCTCAGCTTCTGGATGACCGACATAATCAAACAGTCTGTATTTTCTGCCGGTGAGATTTTCAACCATTCTCATCTTTTCTTCAACAATATAAGGCACTTTGTTGTAATAAAGATTCGCCCTTTCTCTGTTTTGGAAGAAGATATCAGGGTTCTGTGCGGTTCCTCTTGTAACAGGTTTTTCGGGTCTTAAGGCTTTATCCTTAAAAGCTCTGACTGCATCATAATTGACCAGTTTTGCCAGATCATCATAATCAAACAGTTCAACTTTCTGAATCTCATGAGAAGTTCTGAATCCATCGAAGAAATGCAGGAATGGAAGACTTGATTCCATTGCTGATAAATGTGCCACGATTGCCATATCATGAGCTTCCTGAACGCCAGCAGAGGCGAGTAATGAGAAACCGGTTTGTCTGCAATGCATGACATCGGAATGGTCTCCAAAGATTGATAATGCATGCGTTGCAACACTTCTTGCTGAAACATGGAATACGGCCGGGAGCAGTTCGCCCGAAATCTTATTCATATTCGGGATCATGAGAAGCAATCCCTGTGAAGCGGTGAAGGTTGTTGTTAATGATCCTCCCTGAAGGGCTCCGTGTACTGCTCCTGAAGCCCCCCCCTCTGATTGCAGTTCTGAAACTTTTACTTTTTGTCCAAAAACATTTTTCCTTCCATCAGCTGCCCAAGCATCCGCAAATTCTCCCATCGGTGACGACGGGGTAATCGGATAAATGGCCGCAACTTCCGAAAAGGCATATGCCACATGAGTGGCAGCGGTATTTCCGTCTACCGTAACCATTTTTTTACCCACCGTTTAATCCTTCTCTTCTTCTTTAAGTTATATTTCTATTTGTGAAAATTATAAAATAAAATCCTATACTTTTACATGTATCAAGTGATAAAAAAAACTGAAGTATTTGTACGGGTCATTTCTGTATTATTTGGCAGCTGCCATATGATAAACGGCCCTATTTATCTGCGATAAGAAAGAAGTCATAATATTTAACTTGCAATTTGTCTTATTATATGTTATATTCACTGTGCTGCGAGATTGCTAACTTCTGCGTAGATTATTATTGTTTATTTGTATTAAAAAGCCTTTATGTGTTTATCTTTTTTAAGCCTTTGGAAGAGGATCGTGGTTTTATGTATTCGATTTGACTTGAGATCAA
>CAYUYU010000196.1:0-3669 GCA_964449405.1 uncultured Thermotogaceae bacterium | reverse complement strand
AAATGATAACAACAACTATATCTAATTTTAGAAAAGATATTAAAAGGTATCTTGATAGTGTGACTAAGAATTTCGAAACCTTAGTTATTAATCGAGGTAAGGATCAAGGGGTGGTTATTATTTCCCTTGAAGAATACAATTCTTTGACTGCCACACAGTATGAGCTGTCATCAAAAACAAATGAGCAAAGGCTTGATTCGGCTATAGAGAAGCTTCAATCAGGAAATTCATTTGAGAAAAAAATTACGGATTGATGAAACTTATTTTCGTAGATGAGTCCTGGGAAGACTATCTCTATTGGCAAAAAACTGACAAGAAAGTTTTAAAAAAGATAAATCAACTAATAAAAGACATTGCACGAACTCCCCATTCCGGATTGGGAAAACCAGAACCCTTGAAGTTCAAATATCAGGGATATTGGTCGAGAAGAATTAATCATGAACATAGACTGATTTATCGGACAGTCGGTAATGAAATATGGATTGCTAAATGCCGTCATCATTATGATTAATCCCTACCTGTGCTAACAATATAGAATTTAAGACACAGTTGAGCCAAAAAAAGGCAGTAAGAAAAATTAACTTACTGCCTTTTTTTAAATCAGAATGTAAAGAAATTGCTGCTCAATTGTGTTTTAAATTATGTTGGGATAAACCCTTGTAAAGCAGACTGAGTATTTCGGAGTAAAGTGTACAACTTTTTTGGGCGGGTATTTTATTTTTTTTGATTTTTTTTTGGCGGCGGCGGCGCTTATCACCGGTGACAATCCGTCATATAGTGTACAACCCGATCCGGGATAAAATGCACAACTTCTAAAAAGCAAAATACGGATTGATTTGTGATTTTTGTGCCTTTCATAAAAAAACAGGCACAATGGTGTTACCAGAAAACAAATATCCACGATTTTCGGAAAGTAGGAATGCCTCAGAAATGGAAAATAAGGATGCATGATTCTACTGCAATTTTATTCTAAATTTTCATTATATCCACAGTGGTACACTTTTAAATATCATTAACATTCAAATCGTGGACACGGAATTTTTGATGTAAATGACATTATTTTAAATAATTATAAAGCTTATATTTAAATTTTAGTGGACACTAATGATAATTTTTAGTTTTTATTTGATTTATTACTATTTCTGGACATACCTTGGGCATTCAATCAAATCTGTGATTGTCTATATGCTTGAATATGTGCTGCTTGATTCTAATGGATAGCGTTATCCATAATTGGGATGTCGATGCTTTTTCATCTGGGTATATTTTTATTGTTTATATTCATTTTCTAATGGTTCTCGGCAATTATTTCCTGCATTAACGATTTCCGAACCTTTGTCGAGAATCACCGAGATTGTTTTTAATTAAAAAAAGTTTTGCTCTTTTAGATTGTTAACTCCCAGTCACCCCATTTACAAAGGTCTCGACAAAATCCACAATACGCTTCAATATCCTGTCACCAATGGGTCTGCGTTGAAGCAAGGTTGGTCTGTCGCCTTCCAGCAGGTCGAGTATTTCATCACGTAGGGGTTCTTGCTCGCTGTAAAGAAAATGTTCAATGAGTGCTTGAGTTCGTTCCTTGCTGAGGTTCTCTTCTCTCACCAGTTTTAGAAACGCAGCGTCCTGTTCCAGATTCCAGAACTTCTCGAATTCCTGCGGTATGTCATCGGTGTTCTCAATTACTGGAAGGTTGTCCCTGATAAACTTCTCAATGAGTTCTTTCTTGCTCCGCAACTGGGTCTCGGTGTTCAGGAGATTATCGATTTCCTTCCTGACCTGTTCCGCTTCTTTCTTTTGGTTTGCCTTGAGCTTAATGAGCAACTGGATGATATAACTCACGTTGATTTCGTCCCGGTGTATGAGTTCGAGTTCGAAATCCACGTCATTGAGGATGCTGACCTTCTCGGTGTCATGACCTGATTTTGCTTTGTCATGAAGGTCGAGATACTTGGATTTATAGTCCTCGAAGTCCTGCTCATCCATGTAGATGTCATCCCAGTTGAAATCCGAGAAAGACGACAAGACGTTTTTAATTCGCATCAGGTCACGGAATGCCTGAATGAAAGCCAGTTCCTGGTCTTCGGTTTCCAGGTCGTTGACGCTGTCCACGGTTGGGGTCAGGCTCAACAAGTGCCTGTGTGCCTGATTAAACGCCTCGACATAGTCATCATAGGGTTTCATGATGATTTCCTCGATGGCTTCCTTGTTGCTAAACAGCGTTATGGCTTCATCGGTAGCGGCTTTCAGGTTTCGGAAAGCCACGATGTTGCCCTGTGACTTGAGTTCGTTGATGATGCGGTTGGTTCGGCTGTAGGACTGAATTAATCCGTGATACCTGAGATTCTTGTCGACATAAAGGGTATTCAGTGCAGGACTATCGAATCCCGTGAGAAACATGTTCACGACCAGCAGAATATCGATTTTGCGTTCCTTGACCTTCTTGCTGACATCGTTGTAATAGTTGTAAAAACTCTGACTGTCCTTGGTGCTGTAAGCACTGCCAAACATCTGGTTGTAATCCTCAATGAAATCATCAAGTCGCTCACGGCTATGCTGATTGGCGTAACTCAAAACGGGTTCAGCTGCCATTGGCAGTTCTTCGGGAATGAAACCATCGGCATCCGCATCGTCTTCATTTTGCGTATAACTGAATATCGTGGCGATTCTGAGGTCGTGCAAGCCCTCGTTTTTCTTGCGTTTAAAGACCTCGTAATACCTGATGAGGGTCTTGATACTACTGACGGCAAACATGGCTGTAAATGCCTTGTTATGGGTCTTCTTGTTGTGATATGCGAGGATGTAGTCCGCTATCTTTTCAATGCGGTCATCTGACTCCAGAAGTTCTTCGACATCTATGGCTTCGACCTGGATATCGATGTCGTTGGCACTGTTCCTATCCTTGTACTTGCCGACATACTCGACACTGAATTTCAACACGTTCTCGTCCCGGATGGCATCCGTAATCACGTACTTGTGCAAACACTCACCAAACAGGTCACGGGTCGTGCGTTTACCCTGTTCGTTCTTCACAGCATTATCGGCAAAAATCGGTGTGCCCGTGAAACCGAACATCTGGATGTTGCTGAAGAACTTCGTAATGCGACTATGGGTTTCTCCAAACTGTGAGCGGTGACATTCATCAAAGATAAACACGATGCGTTCATCCCTGACCTTCTCCATATGGTGGAGATGATGCTTTTTACTGATTGCGGTGTTGAGTTTCTGGATGGTTGTGACAATTAGTTTGGTGTCATCACCGAATTGCTTTACGAGTTGTCGGGTGTTATCCGTGCCGTCAACACATCCTTTGGAAAACGCATTGAATTCCTTGTTGGTCTGGTAATCCAAATCCCTGCGGTCAACCACGAAAACAATCTTTTTGACCTTGGGCAGACCCATTAAGACCTGAGCGGCTTTGAAACTCGTCAGGGTCTTTCCACTTCCCGTGGTATGCCAGATATAGCCATTCTTTCGGCTATGCTTGACCCTGTCAACCAGTGCTTCAACGGCATAATACTGATAGGGTCTGAGCACCATGAGTATCTTTTGGGTCTCATTCAGCACCACGTATTTGCATATCATCTTGCTGATGTGGCAAGGTTCTAAGAATTCCGATGTGAAACCGTTCAGGATATTGGTCAGGCGTTTATTATCGGTATCCGTCCAGAA
>CAYUYU010000195.1:0-3736 GCA_964449405.1 uncultured Thermotogaceae bacterium | reverse complement strand
TTTATGAAGGAAAATCAAACCTTTGAAAGAAAAAGCATAAAAATAAACCCAAAAGATCTGTCGTTTACAGGGACCATCCTTGATACACTCAGAAAAACTCTTGAATTTGTAGACACTCAAATAAAAGAATATACAAAACTTGGTAAAGATGGTAAATTTCAAACAATTCCCGAATACCCTGAATTTGTCTGGAAAGAATTGATCATTAATGCCCTTTGTCACAGAGATTATAGTATAAAAGGAACAGACATCCAGATTAAGATGTTTGATAATCGGTTTGTTGTTGAAAGTCCTGGGAAATTGCCCAGCTTGGTAAGATTAGATAATATTAGAAAAATACATTTTTCAAGAAATCCTAAAATTGCAGAGTTTTTAAAAAATTATACTTATGTAAAGGAATTTGGTGAAGGTGTTGATCGAATGTATACCCTTTTGGAAAAAGAAGGGCTACCTGAACCAAAATACGAATCCATTGCTTTCATGCTTAAAGTGACGGTTTGGAATAGGAACGAAAAAGATGAACCGATAAATGAACCGATAAATGAACCGATAAATGAACCGATAAAATTGACGGAAGTTGAAAAGACAATCATTGATTTCTTAGAAAAAGATCCTGGTTTATCGAAGTCAAAGATATCGAAGATGATTGAATTATCAGAATCTTCAGTTAAAAGAATTTTTAATGACCTACAAAAGAAGGGAGTCATCAAGCATTTTGGACCAAACAAAACGGGATATTGGAGAATTTTGAACAAAAAAAACTAAAGAGAAAAGAAAGGATGAAATAATGATCAATAAAATCACAGATAGCTATTACTTCAAGGTATTCAAATATATCAAATACGTTAAAAAGGAAATCGTCTTTCTGCTGATCATAACCTTCATCAGAGTCACTGTAAATTTTCCCCTACCCAACGCCATTCAGAAGTTTTTTGACGATTTGTCAGCCTCAAATGACAACCGCTTTTTTATCGATATCGTCTTCATCGTGTTCTTGATTGTAACTGGGCTTGTCATGGGATATATTGGCAATATTCGAACACAAAAGATTGGACATCAATTAACACTGATGATTCGCAATACTCTACTGAAAAAGTTTCTATCTTTACCCTATAAAGAGTTGAACGCGCTGAAAACCGGAGATGTCGTCTCAAGGATTACCGGAGATAGCCTTGTTTTCAAAGAATATATCATGTCTGTTGTCATAAAACCCATTATTTCGGCCATTTTTGATTGTGGTTTACATCATCATCTTGATGAGAATCAATCTACTGCTGGCACTGATCACACTCATCTCTTTGCCCCTGTTGAGTCTTGTCATCATGTTCTATCATAAAAAGACCACACAGGCTTCTTTTGCCTACAGAGAAAAATACGGGTATCTCTACAACAAGTTAATTGAATTGTTTACTTCTCTAAAACTGATCAAGGCAATGAATTTTGAAGAAAAACATGAGCGTTTAATGAATCAGACGTTTGAAACGGTAAAAGATTCGGGCATCAAGGTTGAAACACTTGCCATTCGTTCTACTTTTTTCAACTCCCTTATCACTGGCCTCGGACAGTTAACAGTTCTCATTATTGGGGGGCTTTTTAACCGTAAAGGGGAATATGACATTCGCTCAGTTTATCTCTTTTTTATATGTTTTTACAGATGGCTTATTCTCCCATCCAAACCATAACAATCGCTTTTGTCTCTTATCAAAAGGGGATCGGTATGTTGAAACGAGTCTTTGATGTGATTGATTTGGGAACGGAGAATAAAAGTCATATGACTGGAAAAACAATTAAAACAGGAGACATTTATCGATCAACAAACAGAAGAAATCATCTACGATTCTTTAAAGCGCTTAAAAACAAAATCCACGATCATCATGATTGCCCACAAAAAATCAGCCGTTTCAATTGCGGATCATGTTATTGATATGAATTTATCCCATTAAATCAGTTTTTATTCTGGTTGTTTTTGTGTTTGGGGGGCACTTTAAATTTCGCCTGTCTCAACGATGAATTCACACCTGTTAACTTATTCAATAATGCCTTTGATTCTCAAAATATTTTCATATTCCTTTCGGGACATATTTCCATCTATTAATAGTAAGAGCTCCTTTTTGGTTAGATATAGCTGTTTTGATATCTCGTATAAGAGCTTATCCCCATAATCTTTTGACCCGTGGCTTAAAAACGTTTTTGCCTGTGTAGGTTCACCGGATAATGAAATATACTGCAATTTGATATGATGAGTATGGTTTTCGATAAAACCCATAGAAAGCAAAGACCTTTTAATCTTTTTACTGGGCCTGCTGGTCAATTTTCCATACCTCCCAGTTTTTAAATCTTTCCCGGAGTTGCTTTGCACCCTTTGCTATGGGGTTTGTTGTGTAGGCAAAATCTTCAAACTGATCAACAACCATCATAAAAGCTCTTTCCAAAGCTTTTTCAATATCATCTCCACCAATCCGAACACCGACCGAATCATCCTGTACATAAATCCAACCGCCTTCTTCAGGACGATCTGTTATGGCAAATTTGATGGGATCACTCATTTTATATAGTTTTCCTGCATATGAGAATTCATTGACTTCAAGCACTCTCGTTCCATCATTCTGTTGTTTAAAGGTTCCCGTATAACTAAACATACCGATACCCCCTCATATTCTGAATGGAATCCATGTCTTTTCTATTGATTATAACAAATTCCAGCTGATCAGCCAATTTGTTCTGGTAAAACTTAAAAGAATTCATTTTTCAGTCGTATGTATACGTCTGTTGAGAAACAGAATCCGTAGATTGGAGAAGTAATAACAGTTATCTAATCTCGTGAGGAAACTCAGGATAAAAGCACCTTTAAAAAGGATTCCCTTTCCTCCCCCTCAAACTCCCAAGTGCATAAATATCCAAACATATCGGAAACATTAATCTTTTTACAAAAACGGCTGATATTTACATAATTGGGATCAGAAAACCGCTCGCTGAGAACTTCTTCAACATCGAATCGCCAAGGAGTGGTTGAATAACGAACGTATTGTCTGAAAAAAACGTTGAGTTGTTCGAGTTTTTCTGTAGACTTAATTGAAGAATAAAGCCTCATCAACGATGTGATATGGCTCATGGCTCCCATTTCGGAGAAAAGTTGATTGACAAGTTTATATCGGGGTTTATAAAATGGATGTATGGCGTCATCATCAAATGCAAGTTGAAAGGCTCGATTGAAAAAGGCAATTCTTGCTGCATCCTTTCTGATGAAATCATAAAGTTTCTTTCGATCTGAATGCACCAAATCAAACCATTCTGAAAGATTAATCTCATTGAGAACAACAAGCGTCATAAAAGACTTCAGAAAGAGGGATTTTATTTTAAAGACAGAAAACCGGTTAATCCTTTGCCAATGGTTTTGGAAGTAATCTTTTTCATTCATGAGTGAAAGAATATGGTTGACAACCTTTGGGTTTTTGAAGGAAAAAAAAACATCAAGAGCAGTAAAAGTACCTTTGAGCGTTTCAACTTTGACAAATTTCATATCCCCTTTTAAAATTCTGTACAAAGAGGTGTGCGAAAGTCCATGAATTCTGGAAAAACGTCTGGGAATTTTGATCCGCTCATTAAGAAAAGTTTGTAGACCTTTGCTGTTGGCAACCTCATCCGTTCTGTTTCCTTTGTTAAATGCAATCCTAAAATATTTTTTTGCCAGTTGTAAACTATCATGATATTCTTTTTCGCATGCCGGTTCAATTAT
>CAYUYU010000194.1:0-3764 GCA_964449405.1 uncultured Thermotogaceae bacterium | reverse complement strand
GGCTTGGATACTGATCCTTACTTTGTTGAAAAAGCACAAACGGATCTTCAAGCAAAGGCTCAAATTATGGCCAGTTTGTCCATGGAATACGTGCGAGATATCGGATTTATCCCTGGACTGGAACAAGAAAAATTTGCAGAATTCAGACGAGTTCTTGATGAGATATTCTTGGATGCCGTCAAAGGTGACTACAGCGCTCAAGAGGCCATGGACCTGGCCGAAAAAGAGATCAACAAGATATTGCGTTAATTGCTTTTTTATACCGGGAGCCCGTCATGGGCTCCCTTAGTTTAAATGAAGGAAGTGGGAGATAACAGTGAAAAGAGTTGGCATCTCGGTTTTAATCATCAGCCTCTTGTTTTTTCTTTTTTTATACGTGTTCTATGAAATGCCCCTATTGCCGGCACAATTTGATGAGTTCTTTCAGGATTCCGAGACAGGTGAATGGACAGGATTGATCTTTTTAATTTCAGCCTTTGGCCTCAGTTTTTTGGGGTTGCTTCTTTCTTTGAAAAAACCTTTGAAAGGTTTCATACTGATTTTGGTAGGGGCCGTAGCCGTTATGACAGGAGATATTCTTCTTAAAACATATTACAAAAATCTGAATGAATTCCTGTTCCTCTTTCTGACGATCGGGATGGTATACGCAGCATTTGTGATTATGGCCAGTGGTTTAAAAGGGAATCGACGTAAAATACAGATGTATGTGGTGGCTTATTCATTTCTACTTGTGCCATTGGTTTTAATGGGCATCTTTACCTTTTACCCCCTGTTTAAAGGAGTCACGTTATCATTTGCTAAATACAATATCATCAACGGTAAAACAGAGTGGTTGGGATTTGAAAATTACAAATCGATCTTTGACGATGGATATTTTTACCGGGCTCTGTCCAACACATATAAATACTTGATCATCGTTATTCCCATACAATTCTTTTCACTCTCTCTCGCCGTACTGGTTAACAAAAAACTGCGAGGGATGAAATTTTTCAGAACCTTGTTTTACATCCCCGTTATTACCGGGGCTGTTATTGTCTCACTGACCTGGAAATGGATCTATGCTGAAGACGGCTTGTTGAATTACATGCTGATGACCTTGAATCTGATAGAAGACCCCATCCTCTGGCTGACCGACAAACGTTTTGCCTTGGGTGCAGCCATGTTTGTAACCCTCTGGCGGGGATTGGGTTATTATATGATCATTTACCTTGCCGGTTTGCAAAATATTTCTGGTGAACTCTATGAAGCAGCTGATATTGATGGTGCCTCAGGTTCGAAAAAATTCTTCAAGATCACACTGCCACTTATGCGACCGACGATTCTTCTTTGTTCGGTTCTCTCCACTATGGCTGCTTTCAAGGTATTTGAAGAAATCTTTTTATTGACAGGAGGAGGAAGCAACACCAGTACCCTCGCCTATGAAATTTACGACCGTGCCTTTGTTCGGTATAATTTTGGAGAATCATCTGCTATGGCAATCGTTCTATCTGCAATGGTCGCGGTGTTTACCATCATCAATTTCAAATTTTTCGGGGCGGGTAAAAAGGAGGCCAGAGCATGGCAAAAAATTCAAAGAAATTAACAAAAAACACCATACTCTATCTGATATTGTTTCTGTTGGGGATATTCTTTTCATTCCCGTTCTTTTGGGTCCTGTCAACGTCATTGAAAACAGCTGTAGACGTTTTCACATTTCCACCCAAATGGATTCCAACCCCCCCAACACTCGAGAGCTATTATGTTGTATTTACTCAGTTTCCCATCGTAAGATATTTTCTCAACACACTGATTATCACCGGGATGGGTATATTTTTTAACGTCATTCTATCCGCTTTGGCTGCCTATCCACTGGCAAGGTTCAATTTTAAAGGGAGAAATCTATTATTTGGCTTGATTATTCTTCCCATGATGATTCCCATGCAGGGCGGGCTGATCGTTAATTTTATCACCATCATGAACATGAAGATATTCAACTCATTCCTGGCAGTCGTCTTGCCAAGTGCTGTAAATATCTTTGGTATATTTCTCATGCGACAACATTATATCTCAATCCCTCAGGATCTTGAAGATGCAGCAAGAATAGATGGCTGTAACGAAATGCAACTTTGGTGGCGCATCATGCTTCCCATGGTCAAACCAGCTATCACTTCATTGGCAATCTTTTCATTTGCTGCTTATTGGAATGCCTTCTTGTGGCCTATGATTGTCTTAAGAGATTCCGACAAATTCCCACTTCAGGTAGGGTTGGCCAATCTCAACAGTATATTCGCTGGAAACTTCAGACAAATTTCTGCAGGAATCGTCATCTCAACCATTCCCATACTGATATTCTTCTTCTTCACACAACGATTCTTCATTGAAGGCTATCAAGGTGCACTCAAAGAGTAGCAAAGTGAGGATAAAATGTATAAACAACAAAATTTGAATGAACTGGGATTTCTCAGACATCTGATCATCACATCCACTTATAAAAACGACCATGATTTTGAACCATATCTTGCCTTTCTGAACGAAGAATACGAGCCTGAAGATTGGCTTTTCGACGCTTTTCTTTTTGTCATCGGTGTAAGCAGTAAACGTGCCCTAATTATCTGTTTTACAAAAATATTAAAGGTGTTGGTGAATGTGTCCAGGAAGCAAAAAAAGAAAATGCCGGATTTGAATTTGAATATTACCTGTCACTTGACGAACCGACGCAAACGGGTCATGAAAGACATTCAAGATTCAGGAAATATCTCAACGGCGGAATCGATTACGGATACATCAATGCCTCCTGCGCATGGTTTATTGGCGAGGGCATACACAACATGCTCAACAATAAGGTGGAGTAGGAATTTTATCGAGACATCTATCATTTCGTGAAAGGAGACTACATAAAAAAATGAGAATCATCTTTCTGCCCGTTGACGAAAGGTTTTGCACCAGAGATTATTGCATTCAAATGGCTAAATCTTTTAATCTGGATATACTGACTCCTCCCAGAGCGCTTTTGGGACAAAAGAAGATTCCGGCAGATACACACGCCATCACAGAATGGCTGGAAGAAACATTCACACAAAACGACATTCTCATCTTATCTTTGGATACCCTTCTCTACGGTGGCCTGATTCCCTCAAGAATAGATTTGCTTAAAGAAGAAACGCTTATTGAAAGACTGGAAATCTTAGAAAAGTATAGACGAAGGGCAAAGAAAATCTATATCACATCAACCATCATGCGCATCCCCAAGTACAACTCTGATGATGAAGAACCGGTTTATTGGGAATACTATGGAAAACGGATTCATGATATGTCCAAAATGATGGGGCGCCTTCTACAACGCAGAATCAATGAACTTTCCTCCTTTGAAGACAATCTTTACAAAGAAGTGTTAAACAGTGAAGCGCTTTCAGAAAAAGACAATGTCATTCCATCGTGGATCCTTAAGGATTACTTCAACCGAAGGATCAGAAACGCCCGTGTAATCCAAAAAGCATTTGACTTTGTCAAAGAAGGCGTCATTGACTTCTTGAACCTCACATTGGATGACAACGGTAAAAACAGTCTGAACGTCATTGAGGCAACCATTCACAACAATTATGCCACTTCATTGGCTATCAAAGACCGGTTTTCAATCCATCCGGGAGCTGATGAAGCTACCTTGACACTTCTCTCAAGAGCTGTTTGTAACGAGCTGAATCAAAGACCTCTCATTAATATCCATTACAGACACGAGGACAAAAAGAAGCTCATTCCGCCTTATGAAGGTGACCCTCTTGATATCA
>CAYUYU010000193.1:0-3766 GCA_964449405.1 uncultured Thermotogaceae bacterium | reverse complement strand
ACTTGATTTTGCGAATATGTCTTCAAAATTGACCTTTTTGCAGTGCAATCATATAATGATTCTGATTAGAAGACGCCAAAAAAGCTTTCCTTTTTTGCATTATCCAAGCAATTGCCTTTACGAGACATACTTTGAATAATCCCTTGCTCTTTCAATAAATATCGATATTGCTGATGCTGATAATCGCCTCCTTGGGGGGCTACACAATAACAGCACCAACACTGTTATGGAATTTGAGAAGCAAATTCCCAGGAGTGTTCCTTGAAACTCCAATCATAGTCTCACAATAACCCCTTCCACCCCCTTCGTATTAACCGTAAAGTTTTGTCTTTTAAAACTTCTAAGGCGTATTCCCCAACGCCAGCTTTAGGGGGATTTTTTCTTTTTTTCAGCAAGCTCTATTTAAAAGTCTTCTTGCTTTTACCATTCTTACTATTACTGCTACCATCTCTTCGTTAAAGATGAATAAAACAGAAAATCATAAGAGGACTCTATTAGATGTTGAGCCTGGTCAACGTCTACTGTTGGTGTATATTTCACAACACGTAAAGCAACGATTTCGTTTTGTCCTATTTCTTCAACTTTTGGTTCAAAAGATTCTCTGAAAATTTGAACAGGAAGATGTTCGAAAATCATAGAAAATAAAAATTAGCAAACAAAAACGAGCACCCTTAAAGATACCCGGGATTTACTAAAGGATCTCTTTTAATCAAGCAAAAGATTCAACACGCCGCTGCTTGTTAATCACCAACGAAACGGCTATAATCGCCACAAGGAATCCGATTTGAATGGCAAAGGTAATTAAAACAGGCCCCAGAGTTTGGCTGTTAAATGTTTTCAAGTCAGCAATCAGATTGTTTCCCCGAACGAACCAGTAAGTGGGAATAAAGCGGGCAACGGATAGCACGCCTTCTCCCAAAAAATTTTGTGGGACAAAGACACCACACAGAAAGCTGGATCCCAATCCAATGGTGTTGGCGACTGCGGACAATGCATTCTTGCTTTTGATGAGACTGCCGATCAAAAAACTAACGGAAAGACATACCATTGAGAAAATAAACAAATTCAGAAACCAAAGTGCCCCGTTGGCTGAAAGCAATGTCTTACCGTGAACAAAAAAGGCACATAGTGATGTAAACAACAGGAGAACAAGCGCAAGACAAAAATCGCCCAGTATCCTTTGGAAAACGATTTGACGGTTACTAAGTGGGGAGCACATCGTTCGTTGTTTGATGAGCCCTTTGTTAAACACCAGGATAAATGTGGATATGCCGAATATCAGGATGATGATCGTGGAATAGGCGGAGTAGTTGAAAAAAAAGGCGATCAATACTGGATCTGACAAGCTGCTGTCAAAGGTTTTTGTTTCTACCGGCGTTTCTGTTGAAAGTTCTTGCATGGTTTTTTCAATTACCTCAGCCTGTGTCAAGTTGTTGCCATGCTTTGCATGAAGCGCAGCGGTGTTGAGAAAACGATTGACCAGCATTTCCAATTGAATACCCGCCGTTTGACTGATCCCCTTAGTTTGTTCCAGTTGAACGTCATTTCCCGCCATGAATGCTTGTGAAAAGCCTTCGGGAATTCTCAGAATATCGTCAATCTTTTCATAAAACAGGGCGTCTTTCAAAGCCTCTTCATCCTCACCCAAGTCGATGATATTGGCATTTTGCTGAATATAAGCCTTCAATCCTTCTGAAAAAACGGTGCCTTCATCCGCGTTGATAAGGGCTAAATCGCTTTTTGTCTCAGTAAAGGTAACCATGTCCTGTGTCGGATTGGATGCGGTAGTCCCAATGACCACACTCAGGAAAATGAGTAAATAGAATGTCGACAGGGGTAGATTCTTTTTGATGATTGTAAAATACGCTTTAAATACTTGCATAGGTCTTCCTCCTTAAAACCAGACATGTAATGGTACAAAACACCAGGGAAATGACCCCTAAAACGACTATATTCAGCCAAAATCGATTCAAACTGTCATAGTAATACAAACTGTAAAAGGCGTCGGTAATCAGGTTTGCGGGACTAATATAACGAACGGTTGGCATGTTTTCCTGAACGAAGTATTTCATACCTGAAGCCATAAGTCCTGCTAAAAAACTGCTAAAAAGAGTTCCTCCGATGGTAATCGCCATTTTTATACCCTCGGACTTGCCTAGAACCCCGGTGGCCGTTCCAAAGAAGACCCCGGTAATGGTTCCGATGATACAGGTTAAGATAATCAGTCCCGTTCGCTCACCGAAATTGATTCCCAAAACAAGCATAACATAGGCCAGGACAATCAATACCACCACGATTTGAAAAACCAGGCTGGCGCTGATATTGTAGAGAAACAACTTAAATTTTTTAACCGGTGAACAGTTGATTCTTGCAGCCAACGTGGACAAATTTGCTTGCAATTTCGTGATTTCAAAGACCGATGCGGTGGAGGCAATCAGACAACTCATCGCCAACAGTGCGTAAAAGAAGGTGGCAACAACATCCCCTCCACTGGGGGAGGCCTCTGTTTGAGCTAAATAGTCTTTTCGATTCATCACATCGGTGATGGTCTTGAACAGAGCTGTCGGATTATCTTTAACGATTCCCTTCACGGTTTCATTGGTTTGATTGTACTCATCCAAAAAGGTTTTGATGATCGTCTGATTAAAACCTGAGTCAGACACCACAAGACGAATTCTCTTCTCGTAATAAACATATCCAGAAATTTTCCCGTTTTTCAGCCATTCTTCGGCTTCTTGCTCGCTGCCTGTCATCACGCGAAACAAATCATCTTCAGAGCTTTTTCCATCCACATCCGATATGGATGAGAGAACGGAGTGAAACTGAGTGCCTTCCATCAACAGAGGGCTTTCAACCACTCCCAGGTTAATGGTGTTGAATTTAGTCCCTTCAGCGATATTGCCAAAAGCAAAATAAAAGAGAGTGGCCATAAGCAGCGAAAAGAGCAGTGACCAGAAAACCGTTTCCCTTTCCCGTAAAATGGTTTTCATATTGTAGATAAAGGCATGTTTAAACATATCCATTCACCTCAATCCCTGAGTTCCTTGCCGGTAATCTCAAGGAATACATCGTTAAGCGTGGGCATCTCTGAGTAGATCTTGTTGAATGTGATGTTGTTGGATTTGAGATAATCCAGGACATGAACCAGGTTGTTTCTACCTCGCTGTGCTCTTACAATCAGTAAATCATCCGCAAAATTCACCGACAAAACACTTTTCACGGCTTTCAGAGTGTCCAACCCATGTCCATCTATTCCAACGGCCTCGACGGTAATCTTTCCTCCCAGGCTGATCATGGCTTTAAGTTCGTTTTTGGTTCCCTGGGCGATGAGCTTGCCGTTATCCATGATGGCGATGCGTGAGCAGATCATCTCCACCTCTTCCATATAATGGGATGTGTAGAGAATGGTGGATCCTTTTTGATTCAATTCCTGAATCCCTTCCAAAATCCTGTTCCGGCTTTGGGGGTCAACCGCGACGGTGGGTTCATCCAATATGATTAACTTGGGCTTATGGGCGATTCCACAGGCGATATTCAGCCTTCGTTTCAAACCGCCGCTGAGCTTTTTGGGGTTAAATTTTCGGTAATCTTCCAATCCCGTAAACACAATCGCTTCTTCTACTAATGATGCCCGCTCTGACTTGTCTGTGATATAAAGCCCGCAAAAATAGTCGATGTTCTCATACACGGTCAGTTCTTCAAAGACCGCGACATCCTGCGTCACAATACCGATATGGCGTTTGATATCATATGATTCAGGTGTCAT
>CAYUYU010000192.1:0-3833 GCA_964449405.1 uncultured Thermotogaceae bacterium | reverse complement strand
TTTCAAGTAGACTTCTGTACTCGTCTTCAGAGATCATAATGACGCTGCCTTTTTTGATCTGCTCTCAGGCTCCCTTTTCATCGCCCACATCGGTTGATTGATGACGTTTAACGTCATTTGCTCAACGGTTTTAAATCCGAATCGCTCATACCATTTCACATTACTTTCTGTTTCAGTATCCAGATAAACGGGGATTTTTGCTTGCTCACTCGCTTGAATGAGTGCGTTCAACATTTTCTTTCCAAATCCTTTTCCCTGATATCGGGTTGAAACACCAATAACCTGGATATAAACAAAGGGACGATCTTTCATATGTTTTTTTCTGGCCTCATCCAACGGAGTAAAAGCATCAGCTATGGTTATTAATCGTTTAAACCCAAGTTTCAACATTGGTATAATGCCGGCACTTTTTAATAATGTGCCAAAAGTCATATAGGAAGTTTCGCCGTGTGCCAACGCCATGATACCTTCGTAATTGTTTGAAGGCGCATATATTTGGCCGTATTTGAGACAATATTTCAGCATGATTTCAGCCATGATGGGATAATCTCTTTTATTGTTTTCTGTTCCAATGGTTTTATTCCAAAGCGGATCATTTTTAAACGCATCCGCTAATACAAAAGAAGCTTTTGGAATTTCTGGCTTTTCCAATTGATGAAGGGATTGAATGTTTCCCAATGTATTTTTGTGTTCTTGCTGCATAAAATTCTGCTACTAAAAACATACACATAAGTATACATTTAGACAATTTCTGCTTCAACCTGTTCTTTTTCGGATAATTCCTACTCAAGTTTGTATAACAGTCCGCAGACGTAAATTCCCGTGTAGCCCACGGTACATAGTATCCGTCCTATTTAAGTTAAAACGGTATACTGTCTCAATCGTTTAAGATTAATTGCTGCATTCAAATCTCTATCTATCTCAGTCCTACATTCAGGACAGATATAAGTTCGATCTTTCAATTTCAAATCCTTTTTTACATTTCCGCAACAAGAACAAGTCTTGCTTGAAGAATAAAAACAATCCGCAACTCTAATTTCTATTTTGAACTGTTTGCATTTCTGAATAAGGTATTCTTTAAACTTATAGAACATCTGCTGTGCAATTGCTTTAGATAGATGTCTGTTTTTCATCATTCCTTGTATATTTAAATCCTCTATTGTGATATATTCCGGCTTGGTTTTCACCAGTTGATTCACAACTGATTTAACATACTCTGTCCTGATGTTTGACAGACCTTGATACAACTTCTGAATTCTTAAACGATTCTTGTCTAAATTCCCTCGTGTTTCAGTAGCAACTTCACCTCTCTTTCGTTTTAATATTTTTCGGGACAATGACCGTTGTTCCCGTCTGATTTTCTTTTCGAGTTTTCTAACTCGCTTGCTTTTATTAATGTTTCCAAATACTTCTTCATTACTGATCGTTGCAAATTCTTTGATTCCAAGATCTACACCGATTCCTTCTGTATGTTTGAATTTTTCTTTTGTAGGTTGCTCCTCCACAAGAGCGGATATATAGAACCGTCCAGCTTTTTCTGAAACGGTGCAGCTACTGATATGTTTGTTTATCGGGATATACCCATACTCTTTTAATTGGATCCATCCCAGAGTTGGGATTTTAATTCGGTGTCGTTCAGTGCTTAAATCTGTTAGATTGTTTTTAGGAAAATAAGCGTTTACATCTTGCTTGTGTTTCTTTTTAAATCTTGGGAATTTAGATTGTTTCTTAAAGAAATTTTTGAATGCTCTTTCTCCATTCATGATAGACTGTTTAACCGCTTTTGATGAAACTTCTTTAATCCATATTTTCTCAGGGTTTTCTGGAATATATTTGTTATTCAGCCATTTTTAAATTCAAACACCTCCGTCCCTGTTGTAGTCCCTGTTGTAAAACTTGTTGTAAGAATTATTAGCAATGAAGCCGCTGTTGTTCGCTGATAGGAGAAGGGTCATCCCAATTGGCGTAGCAATCGATAAATCCGTGTTTTCCTGCTTTTGTAAACAAGCCCGGATGAATGTACTCAGGGTGGACGATGCCGGGTGCTGTCATGAGTTTTCGTTTCATGATTTCTGTGAGTAAAGATTTGTCTGATAGGCATTGATGATATTCACTGATTTGCATTCCTGGCCGGTAACGTGTTGAAAATTGGAGTATATGTCGGATGAAGTACCAGGCTTGTTCCAGCAAATAGCGCTTTCTGTTTTCGATGATAGACCAGTCCATCTCTTCTAATATCTGTTTTTCATTCACTTTAAAGACCTTTACGGCTTCCCGAACGATTTTTGAGCTTTCAGCAATATCTTCAACGGTTGCCGCATGGTCCGCCTCACAATAACTGACTAAATGGATGATATCGGGATGGATAAGCATTTGTAAAAGCGTAGTCCTTGCTAATTGTTTTTTGGCCTTTTCCTGATCCGTACTAAAATGTTCGATACCGGATCTGGTTTCGATGATGATTTTGGATGTGTTTCTCTCAGGCCGCAATTGTCCAATGAGAGTTATCGCTGCCATCATTTTGGCCAAGTCTGCATAGTCCCCTGTTTCTGCCGGTTTGTTGAATTGAAATTGAAAAAAACATTCTTTCACACCACTATGATACAGAACAGATGCGATCAGACCATAATCACAGACAAACAGGGTGTCATGCACAAATCGGGATGACCATTGATTGGGATCGTTCATTTCCACAGGAATATTGAACCGGGAAAGATATTTGACCGTTTCAATGTGTTCTTCAATGGCATCTGGTACGGAAAGCGGGCCTCTTCCATCTAATTCTGAAAACCAGAATAGGGGAATCGCCTGATGCGCCCCGATGAGCATGCCGGAATCCAGGCATGTATCCACAAAGGCCTTGAGATTGCTAACATGGGCATAGGGTTTTATGGAGGGGTAATTGCCTCTTCTTGTCGCCTGATACAATGTTTGCAAATCTTTTTTGTCTTTATAGGGAACGCCCCCATCGTTTTTAAGTAGTTTGAACATTTCCGGTTGATCAAAATATCTTTGGGACAAATCGGAAGAGCCCAGCGAGATTTCATCCACCACACCCATTTGAGCAAGGTTTATAATGCCTTCCACGGTGGGTAATATGGTTTCATCGGGAATACCAAAATGAGTTCTGATAATCGGTAATTCAGATTCTTTTATTCTGTGTGATAAAGACCCCATTGCTTTTGCAGAGGGTTTTTTCAACGGTGGCTGATGTAAGTATGCTTGCTCTTTGAAGACATGTTGGACTAAATGATCCAAGAGTTCCACCTTATAAGGCTGCGCTTCTTGCTGTATTGCATGGAGGATATCGGAGCGTTGTCTTTGTGAAACCACATTGAAGAAATCCAATGTGCTGATGGTTTTTTTATCGATCTCATTGCCCGGCTCGATTAGTGTTAATCCAAACTGTTTGTCGATGCCCCTTTGTTCTAACAATTCTATCGTTTGCCTTAGTCCGGCAAAACAGATGCTGACCTTGTGATTGTGCAGGAATCCGGATGGTTTTAATTGTGTCAAAAAGGCCTTCAGTGCCTTTAAACCTTCTTCAGGGCTTAACCGATAACTCAATCCGATAAATTGAGGTTTTAACCGGATCAATTGTTGGATTTTCTCTTCATCCGACATTGACGGAGGGAGAATATGCGTTTCGATTTGAGCCAGTTTAGCTATTTTTGCTGCCTTATAAATCCCCAAGGTATGAGGGTCATTGCCAATTGTCAATCCGATAAACACTCTTTTCATTTGATCCCCTTTTTTATCCGGAAGCAACACTTATTACAGACTTATTGTATAATTTTGAAAAATTTCCCCTGTAAATAATCCGTAATATATTC
>CAYUYU010000191.1:2821-3894 GCA_964449405.1 uncultured Thermotogaceae bacterium | reverse complement strand
CGGGATGCAGGTTTTTTATCATAGTCGAACAAGAAAACCTGATTATGAGAAAAAAGGGGTTGAATATCTCGATTTGCCGGAATTACTTGCAACAGTGGATGTGCTTTCCACTCATTTGCCAAAACATACTGTCGTTTTAGACCAAAAAAAATTTGATAGCTTGGGAAAAGGTAAAATTTTGATTAACACATCCCTTGAACCCACCTTTGAGATAGAACCTTTCACAGAATGGATTCAAAAGGAAAATAATTTCGCGATTTTTGACAAAGTGGCTATGGGATCATATTTTGAAGAATTAAAAGAACTGAATGGGGTGATTTATTCCAACAAGGTTTCAGGATGGACCAAACAGGCGAAACAAAGGCTTTCGGAAAAAGTAGTTGAGAATATTGAACACTATTTACGCAGCCTCTAATCAGGGGTTGCTGAATAAATCAGAATTGAGAATCAAAGGGACAGGGTGATGTGAGCTCTTAATGACTCCACATAGTTTGTCAATTTCTCGGTTAGTCCCTTTATCCAATCAGGACCATCTTCGGTAACCTCATAATCCAAACTTCTGAGAATTCTTGGATAGGAATACAAGTTATGCAGCTTCATGAACATAGGTAAATCCTGATTCAGGTTTTCATCTATTTCAAATTCTGATCGATATCCGGCCATAAAACGCTTATACTGAGGATTTTCTGTATCTATCTTTCTATTAAAAAGGTCTCGAAGGGCATAAGCAATATCAGCACCATACCAGTAAATGGCACTATCGTCAAAGTCAAACATTTTTATGGTGTCGGGATACCAATGCAAATTATCCAACTCAAAATCATAATGAATTAAACCGGTTTTTGCGGTTGAGGATTCAGCCCATTGTTCAATAGACTCGATTTCTTTGTGTAGTGCTTGATCACTTTCAGGAATGCGATCTTTTACAAGGCCAAGATGTTCTTGCCAATTTTTTCTCTTTGCAATCAACTCACTGGGAATTTGGTCCATAACACTGTGGAGTTTTCCCAGAGTTTGCCCCCAAGAAAAAAACTGCCCATCGCTGAGATCCTCAACTTCGTACATCTTCCCGT
>CAYUYU010000191.1:0-2721 GCA_964449405.1 uncultured Thermotogaceae bacterium | reverse complement strand
ATCATGCTGCCAGTTTTCCATTATTTGATCAGCAACAGGACTTTTCCATTCTTTTGTCAAAGTATCTACGATCTTTTTCATGGTTGTGAGTTTCATCATCAGTTTTGTACCTCTCTTTTTTATAAACTTTTTTAGCAACTGCCATTATAATAAAAAAAGTCGAAAATGCGATCTCTTGACACTTCACCAACTCAGTTTTCCAAAAATTCAATCACATCATTGATAAAAACCTTCTCATCAGCAGCACCATGACCAAGCTCCGGATACATCATTAATTCTGAATTTTTGATTTGTTTTGCTATTTCAACAGAAGCTAGTCCCCCAACAATCTGATCTTTTAACCCTCCAACTACCAATGTTTTACTGGTAATTTTTTCCAATTCGTCATAAGCATTATGATGAAGACAGGCATTTGCCTGGATGAGAAATCGTTTGATGGATTTGGGTTTCCCAAGTAATCCGGCAAATGGATAAAACATTCGGTATCGCTTCAATCTCTTTCCCACATACGTTTTTTCCATAGTGTCGATGGTTAAAACCTTGAATTGTCCTTTATCAGCCAACTCAATCCAATTTTTTATCACTCTGTTCGATGTGTCGTTAGGCCTTGAAAGTGTCACCGCAAGAATGAGTTTGTTCATCATTTGCGGATAATCGATTGCAAAATATTGACAAATCATCCCACCTTGAGAAATTCCCAGCAAATTGATTTTCTCTAAACCAAGCTTTGTTAAGCAAGTCTTTAAATCAGCTGCCATTTCCCGAGTTGTAAACCCTTTGGGAATTTCAGTACGTCGACTGAAAACATATACTCTATACTTTTTTGCGAATAATTTATACAACCTTGAAAGTAAAAAACCTGTGCCTTTGACCGTTTTCATGCCCTCTCCCAAACCGGGAATTATAACGAAGATTTCTGTCCCCTCACCAAAGGCAACGTATTCAATCTCTGTATTTTCAATAGCGATCTGTCCTTCTTTGATATTATACATCATTTGACCTCCACAATTCTCTTCAACAGAGTTAAGTACTGATCCAGCTGTTCCAGATATAAATTTTTAAGATTTTCCGGTTGAGTGCTCTTTTGCGAATGAATAAACTCTTCATTAAAGCCTTTGAGAACCCATTTTAATATATCTACTAACTCCCTTTGTTTATTTAAATCGAATTCTTTTGATTGACAAAGATCATAAAAGATTTCCTCCGCTTGTTTGGTATATTTTTCAATTGTTTTTGTTGACATAGATGAATTTTCATCATAAAAGGCCTTTTTCAAGAAATTGTATTCGATGGGATTTTCAAGATAAAAATCAAACTCATATTCCGCGTATTGTCTGATTCTTTCAAATAGATTATCAGATAGATTCAAGGGTTGTTTGGTCATCCTCTGAACGACATAATCAATCAGAAAGAAAAACAAATCCTCTTTGGTCTCAAAATACTTGAACAAACTTCCTTTTGAAATACCCGCTTTTTTAACAATTTGATTGGTTGAACACAGTTCATAACCATAGATTGAAAACTCCTTTAAAGCTGCATTGATAATCTTCAACCGCTTTTCTTGACTGATTTCATCAAACAACAATCTGTTCAAAACAGCACCTCCGCTTCATCCATAATGACCACCTGGTCACTATTATTATAACAGAAAAATACAGAAATTCAATATCACACTGAACCATTATAAATTACATATGAAAATTTATTGTTTTCGAAGAAATTTTTCGCTTATACCATTTTATACCAAAACATATGATCCGCTCCGGCTTCCCAAAAATCTTTTAATACGATATCGGGTTTTCCAAGTAAATGTTGCCAGACCTTCTGAGCTTCTTTATAGCCGCTATCAAGCAGAAAGGCTTTATAGCAACGAGCTTTTAATTCTCTGATTGCATGATTGAGTAGTTGTTTACCAATGCCCTTTGACTGATAAGCTGGTTTTACATAAAGGCTTGCGATTTCCATGATATTTTCAGCTTTAGAGCCCATGTGTTTCTTTGAAAAATCTCCGGGTGGATTAATGCTGATTGTAGCAATCATTTCTCCATCTATTTCAGCCAGAAAAAAGTCTGTGAGAGAACCCTCCTTCAATGATTCTTGAGCTTTTATCATCTTGTCATTGATTTCTTCATTGATTTCCTCTTGTGAACACACGATGCCATCTTTTATCAGGGTATGTTTTATCGCTTCCTCAAAAAAAGCATTTAATTTCTTCATATCATTTGCATGAACCGTTCTGAGTTTAAAATCCAAAAAAATTCTCTCCTCTCTAAAATTAAAGTTATCTGAATAATCAAATACTCTATTCAAATCTCCTTGAATCATATCATTTTTCTTCTTAATTAAGTCCACAATAATTTATTCTATTCAAGTGCTATAATAAAATATTCAATAAGAGGGGTGATCAATTTGTTTGGTAGAAAAAGTAGATTAATTGTTTTAATGGCTTTTTTGATATTTTTCCTTTTGATTATGTGCAGCTGTTCAGGTATCGTAGAAATCGTTGTTCAAATTGTTAATGATCATACGGGAATCATTACCTTCGTGGTTTACAACGATTCAGATCAACCGTTGAAAAAATATAATAACGTTTCCATCGAACCGGGGGCAACGAAAAAGGTTACTCTGAAAACTGCTGACGGATATTATATGCAGTTTTTTACCAATATCGCAGGTCTTTTCTATATCTGGGAAGAGGAAATTGGCGGGATAGAAACTCAT
>CAYUYU010000190.1:0-3918 GCA_964449405.1 uncultured Thermotogaceae bacterium | reverse complement strand
TGATTTATCTGTAGTATCAAGATTGGATTATTCCGTTCTTGATCGTCGATGGAAGAAGAGAGATAAGTTCTTGTTGCGTTTGCGCGATGGTCTCAGGGATGCTCTTTCGGATGCCGACATTCTCTGGAATTTCAATGGCGCAAATATACACCCAGATTGGCTAAGTACTTTCGATTCTTTAAATGTTTACTCATGTTTTGACGATCCAGAGGCGATACAACATCTTTCCAATCCTGTGGCGAAATACTTTGATGCTTCACTTGTCGGTAACTTAGGGGTTCTTCCATTATATGCCCATTGGGATATTCATAATTTAGCATGGGCACCTTTGGCATTTGCTGGTGATGAATATGACCCCCAACTGACCGCAGAGAATATTTTTACAGAAGAGCGAACAAACGATATCGTCTTCTTTGGTGAGAGAGAATCAACGAGACGAAGAGAACGCTTTATTAAACTTGCAAATGCTTTTCCCGATGCCTGTTTCTTTGGGAAAGGATGGCCTTCGGGTTTCGTGGATGATTCTGAGAGGTTATCATTTTACAAAAATTCGAAGATCGGTTGGAATATTCATAATAGCCTTGGTCCGGTGAATCGGAGAGTCTTCGCGCTTCTTGCACACGGAATAATGCAGATATGTGATAACAAGTGCCGTTTGGGGCAGGTCTTCCAACTGGACAAGGAAATAGTCGGTTTCGATACGATTGAAGAATGCATTGATCTGACCAGGTATTATCTGGATCACGATAAGGAGCGTCGGGAAATTGCGGCCAATGGATTTTTAAAATACCAGAAAGACTTTTGTGAGGATGAACTTTGGAAATACTACTTTGCAAAATTTGAACAATGGTTTTCAGCGAAAAAGAAGGGTGAAATATCCACGCCGGAGTACACACCACCTGATAACCGGGTATTGTTTAGGCAAAACATAAAAGAAAAAGTCAGGAAAATAGGCAATCGATTGCTGAGGCCTTTGAGTCTTCAGGTTGTCAATAAGCCCAAAGCATCACTGGGCCTCAATGCTGAAAGCATTCCTGTTTCAACTGCCTATGCTGAGAACCCTGAAGAGGGTGGTAAGAATATGGCCGAAAAGTTACTTCGCGCTGAGCAAGGTGAGTGGTTTGAATGGCCAAATATAGTCGCTTTGAATTGGTTTGCCGCCACACTGGTGGGAGATTCAAAAAGTATTATTGAGATCGGATGCGGAACCGGCTGTTTCGCCTATGAGGCTGCGGCTGATCCCAAAAGAAGGATTCTTGCTGTTGATATTGATCAGGAAGCTGTTGAATGGGCTAAGAAACACCGACAGCGTCCCAACATTAAATATCAAAGTCGAATTGTCGAAGAGGGCGAAGGAGAATATGATCTGGTTGTATCCCTTGACGTGATTGAACATGTCAAAGATTATGAGGCGTTTTTAAATCTTTGCCGCTCGCTTGCTCCTAAATGCATATTTTCGATTTCTAACAAGTTGAGTAATTCTGAAACGAGTCAGGCTGCCCCACCTGAGTATTATCAACATGTGCGTAAATGGACGGCGGGAGAATTTTATTGGGTACTCAAAACCTTCTTTGATGATGTTGAACTCTATTCAATGCAAAACGAATTATTACCAATGGGTACTAAATGTAGCATTTTAGAAACCGCTTCTCCGATTATCGCTATTTGTAGAAAATAGTGATTGTTTAATAATGTGAATCGTGTTGAGAAAGGAATTTCAAAGATGTCGATAGAAAATGAACCTGATAACTCACCTCAGGATTCTAAAAACAAGAATAAAATGAGTTTTTTGGAACGACAATTGTATCGCCTTACACATCCCAGGCGTTATTTTAGTAAGGTTGTCGAAAAGATTCTTAGATTCATATTCAGATACCCCTTGTCCCCAAACTTATCTCACAATGATAAAAATAGTCTTAAGTACCATAGTGATGTGAAATATCATGATCGAAAGACAAAGGCATCTTATGTTTATGATAAATATTCGGCGATTATGGCAGGAAGAGTTTTGGATGTTGGCTCTGATCAGTGCTACTTAAAAAACCACTTAGATGATTCGATTGAATACGTTGGAATTGGGCTTGGAGGAGAAGAAGATTTAAAAGTTGATCTGGAAAAAGACGAGATACCATTTGAGGATGATAGTTTTGATTGTGTTTTGTGTTTAGACGTTCTTGAGCACCTTGATAATATCCATGATGTGTTTAAAAAACTATGCTCAATCAGTAAAAGATATGTTATACTTTCACTTCCCAATAATTATTCAGTATTCTATAGCTACCTCAAGCGGGGTGACTCTAAATCAGAAAATTTAATGAAGTTTTATGGTTTGCCCGTTGAACCACCAAATGACAGGCATAAATGGTTTTTTGGTGCCTCAGACGCGATCTCTTTTGTGCAATATCAAGCTGAGAAAAATGACTATAATCTAATTCAATGGGACGCTAAAGGTGCAGATACTGAAGGTGGCGGCGTAAAAGGTTTTCTCAAACTGTTAGGGAGAGACAAATTGTTTTCAAATGATTTGGAAAAACGTGACCTCTTCCTTGGAACTTTGTGGTTTGTTTTAGAAAAAAAATCGAGTTAACTAATTCCATGCGAATAGCTTTTCTCACTCCCGAATATGCGCGTCCCGGTTATCCGGCGGGGGGCTTGGCGAATTATCTACGTCGTTTGACAGGTTTGCTAGAATCGACTGGACATGAACCCATCGTTTTTCTCGCCGGGGCGGAAGATCGAATCGAAGTGATTGATGGTGTGAAGATTTATGAGATTGCTGCCTATGATAGAAGGCCGCTGTGGGCGCGCTGGAAGTTTTCCTGCTTTTTGACCTATTATAAGTTTATCAAAACATCCGAAATACTGGCACGTGCTTTTATCAAAGTGCACCAGTCACATCCTTTTCACATTGTGCAATCGGCAAGTTATCGTTTCCCTGGACTTGGTATGGCTAAAAAAAATATTCTGCCTGTTGCGGTCCGGGTATCCAGCTATACTCCAATGTTGCGAACCGCCATTAACGGTCCCCAAAAAATAGGCGCACATTTAATAGATTGGGCTGAGCTTAAGCAAATGCAGATGGCAACTCGACTTTTCGCTCCCAGTTACCTTCTGGCACAAAGCCTAAAACGTATTAAAGGCTTGGATGTAGAGGTGGTGCGTACTCCTTTCATTATGGATAAAGTCGAAGAAGACGAGGCCTTTTATCATGGTTCACTGGGGGGTAAGAAGTATCTTTTTTTCTGGGGCAAGATGAACAGGGTGAAGGGAGCTGATCTGCTGATTCGTGCTTTGCCTGAAGTACTAGATCAGCATAAGAATCTTCATGTGGGGTTTGTTGGAGTGGACTCGCCAATAGGAGGTGGGATCAGTTGTGTTAACCTGATGAAAGAAAAATTGGGAGTATATGCTGACCGGATTCATTATTGGCCTAAATTAGAAAAAGCACAGTTGTACCCACTGATTAGAAATGCGTACGGTATTGTCATGCCTTCGCGAATAGACAACTATCCTAATGCCTGCCTTGAAGCTCAATACCTTGGAAAAGTCGTAATAGGCACACGTGATTCCAGTCTGGATGAGATGATCATTGATGGGGTCAATGGCTTGCTGGTTGAAAGAGATTCTAAAGAATCTCTTCGAGAAGGCATTATGAAGTTTCTGGCTTTGCCGAATGATAGGGTTGAAAATATGGGCAACAAAGCACTTGAAGTGGCTTCAAATCGGTCACCCAGTGCTGCTGTCGAGAATCTGCTAAAATTTTATGAGCGCACAATTGCAGATTTTAATAAGGGGCATATATGAGTCGTTTGGATATGCTCTCTATCATTCTTTGTACTTATAATCGTTCTCGATGTTTATCCTGGGCTTTGGAATCGCTTTGTGGGCAGGTGAAGGGGCGGGAGGAAATCGAGGTGA
>CAYUYU010000189.1:0-3966 GCA_964449405.1 uncultured Thermotogaceae bacterium | reverse complement strand
GACTGAATCATAATGGTGGCTTCCACATTCTTGAATTCGGCCAAGTCCTTTTCCAATTGGGTATGCAGACTCATGGTTCCAGCAATCGTTCGCACCGCTCCGGGGCCAACTCCCCAATGCTTGATGGCATCGATGGATTTTTCCACCATGTCCTTGTCATTCGCCAAGCCAAGATAGTTGTTCGAAGACATATTCAACACATCTTTGCCGTTGATTTTCAGCCAGGCACCTTGAGGTCCCTCCAAGGTTCGGATGTTGGTGTAAAGCCCTTTTTCCTTTAATTCCTCCAACTCTTTTTTGAATTCTGTCCATTGATACATTTTCTACCATCTCCCTTTAACATGAACTTTCATTTTCTGTTTATATGACGTCTGTCAATACAATCAATTTTTGTTTTTCTGAATCCCCAAAGGCCGTAAACCCTTCATATTGATAAATAGTAATCGCATTTGTCGAGATACGAGACAAAGCCGACTTTAAATATTTTCCATAGAAAAGCAACTCTAAAACAGCTTCGTTTGTCGCTTGCCCGGTTACTTCTTCAGAATAAGGCTCGATTTCATCAATCGCTGAATAATAAAATGATGGTGATTGAAGCTCAAATTTTAACTGTCTTGATTTTAAAATCATCTTAATGGGCAAATTAGGTGAAATCCTTTCCGCCTTGGTAACTCCTTTTTTTAATAGATCCCTGTTGATGAGATGGACCGGTTGAAAACGATCATAGAGTTGAATCAATTTCAATATCCGTTCACCTTCCACCGTTTCAAGGTTCCTGGAACAAATGGACGTGAGATTTCCACTGGTTTGAAAACCGATCCTTTCTTGTGAGGCGGATTCTCCCAATCGAAACGAATCTGTTTTTAATAGCCCCAAGGCTTTGATTAAATGCCTCACACTTTGGTAGGGAACGGCCGCTTCAATGTTTTTACAGGGGATCTGTGTGTTATAAATACAAAAAACCTTGTCATAGACCGTTAAGACATACATGATCCCGTCAAAGACAAACAAATAACAATCGTCATTTTCAGGCATATGGACTGTTGCAAAATCCAACCCGGATAAAAATTCATTGGTTTGAAAATTCCCCAATATGCTGAAAACAGCTTGTTGGGGAATGGTTTTACGAGGAGCGTTGTTCACCGATAACTGTTCGGTGTTCTGTTTGACCTGTATCCCCTCTTTTTCAAATCTAAAATTGATGTCCTGATCTTCCACCGCTTCTATAAACAACTTTAAGGTTTTGATGGATAGCGCATAAGCTCCTGAAAATTCCTGAGCATCCTGTTTGAGTTTAAAAACCGATTCCAAACATCCATCAGAGGCATACAATTTCAAGCCATCATTGTAAAAGAAGTGAACAACCTTTCTGTTCTTTTCGGAACCAGTGAGTTTATTGCAAAAATCCAATAACTTACTGAATTTTGTTGAATGAATGGAAAATTCAGGCAATGCCATCAATCCTTCATTTTATTCAAGACTCTTCAAGTTGATCCAAATCTCTTATCGGGTCAACCACAAATGTCTTAAAGTTGTCGTATAAACAAAATCCCGGAGGGGATCCCTTTGGCTTTTTCACATATTTCAATTTTGTATAGTCTACAGGAACCTTTGTGCTAATCTTGCCTTTTGAAAATCTGGCGGCCAATTTAGCGGCCATTGCCATCACATCTTCAGGAACCTCTCTGCCGGCCGAATTAATAATCACGTGAGAGCCGGGGATCTTTTGGGCATGAAACCAATATTCTTCCCTGGAATATAGGTGACAAATTCGGTCGTTTTGTTTGTTGTTTTTCCCCACAATGATTTCAAAGTCCTTATAAACAAACCGTCTCGGAGAACTTTCGCGTTGGGCTTTTTCCTTTCCCTTTTTTGTCGGTTGTGTTTTCGGCAACAAACCACTTTCTTTCATTTCCCCTTGAATTTCTTCCAATTCTTCTGTTGTTTGGGTATTTTCAAGGGCATCATAAATGCCTTCCAGATAAAAGACACGTCGATTAAGTTTCCGAAGTCTTTTCTTGACAACTTCCTCACGCCGTTTAAGCTTCGATGACTTCTTAAAAAGCCTTTGAGCGTTGGCTGCCAAATTGTACTTTTTATCTAATTCGATTCTGACTTCTTTACCGGTCTTCCAATCCGTCACATCGATGATTTCGTAATTCTTCTTGGTGTCAAATTTGTATATATTGCCCATGATCAGCTCTGCATTTTTTTGCAATTGCTCCGCTTTTGAAGATTCCTTCAAGTCATTTTCCAAGTTTTCAATATTCGATTGAGCCCTTTTCATTTCTTTATCCAGAACTTTTAAAAGTTTAGTCTTCTTCTCAGTGAGTTTAGAACGTAGTCTAACCTTGCCGTTGATGTATTCCAAGGCCTTTGAAGGCTCCATTTTTGAGACGCTGTAATCCATCTCAAGGGCATGTAACAAGGGCATGGGTGAAATGAGTGATTTCTGCTCCTCACTTTCATATACATAAAGAGATACCTCTTTCAACTCATCAACGATGGTCATCAGTATTTCATGCAACGCCAGGATATGATCATCTTTTAATTCAGATAATAGAATATTCTTATTCAAATCCAACCGATAAAAGATTTCTTCCAGGTTTTGCCGACCAATACCTTGAAACTGACTTTGGATAAACTTGCTTAATTTTTGTTTTGGTCCCGATTCGGAAATTTGTGCAATGAGAAAATCCAATCCCTTTTTTTCATATTCAGTGAGTGCAATACCATTGGCCAAATATGGTTCATAAGAGACACCGGGGATCAACGATCGGGTTTGCGTGATGGTTCTTTTCCAAACATCAATAATGAGATCGGATTCATCCGTTAGAATCAAATTGGAATTTCGTCCCATCATCTCTAAATAAACCTTATAGGTAATCACATCGCCAATTTCATCCCGTTTGGTCAATTCAAGACTCATAATCCGATCCGTCCCGATTTGAACCATTCGTTGAAGCCTGCTACCATGTAAGTATTTCCTCAAAAGCATCACAAAACCATCCGGATGCACCGGACTGGCCTCTTTTTTATTCGTTAAGCAACAATAGCAATCGGAAGATAACAGCGAGCAAAACAAAATGGAATGACTAAATTCAAAATAAAATCTCCCCGAAGTGGGCATTTGTACCTTCTTTAAATAATTAGAACCCAAAACTGTTGTAAATTCATTGATTAAAACCCTTAAAGTAATTCCATCTACGTTCAAACACAACACCCCAACATCGATAAAAACAAATAATATAACCAGTTATCCGGAATATTATACCATCAAAAAACCCGACATAAAGTCGGGTTTTCGGAAGGTGTTTTCGTTGTTTGTTGTTGTTTATAAAAGTATATTGTATTCAGCTCGGTAGTACTCAGGCTGTGAGTCCCAAAAGTTTTCAATGACATCACTGACAATTGTATCATCTAACCCTTTGTCTTCCATAACATAGCATTTAACCTTATTTGAATCGTTGTTATACTCACATTTAACACCGTTCTTTTCATCCACGACATAAACAATATTATTTTCAAGTGATTTCAATAAACTTTTTTTAGTTTTCATAAATAATACCTCCTAATAGTTATAAATATACAACTTCAATAGTTTAGACGGTAATATGGGAGATTTATTTCATAGCAACTTCCAAAATGTTTGCTCTTATTCCACCTACAGGGTGTTATTAGGGAACACGCCTTTAAGTTTAAAAGCTAAAATTCACGGTTATTTTCAGGGCAGTTGGGACGTACGTTTTGGTTTTTTACTTTAATTCCTCCCTTAGGAGGGCCCCAAGGGGGGGGGTGGAGGGGATGCCTTTTTTTCTGGAGAATCATAAAATCAAACACCTAATCGTTTTTTCAGCGCCTCCTGAAGCACTCCGGAGAAGTTTATATGTTCTTTTTCGGCCAGCTCATTGAGCCAATAAGGAATGGTGAGTGTTTTCTTGACGGCCTTTTTGGGTCTATACTTCA
>CAYUYU010000188.1:0-3971 GCA_964449405.1 uncultured Thermotogaceae bacterium | reverse complement strand
GGTCCCTTTTCCGGCTGCGAGAATTAGAGCAATATTAGTCATTGCTTAATAACAAACTATTGTTTGAAAATGTAGTCGTGGATACACTTTCGCTACAAGATTCATTTAAAGTAGAACTAATTGCACCAGTACCGTGGGAGTATTTAAACAACACATAATCCGAATCGACAGGGTAAACCTGGACTGTTTGAAATAAAGGTTCATCACTTATATAGTTAAGATAAAAGTTGACCCAGGTATTAATATAAACATGCAATTCTGAAAGTGTAATCAAATTATCATTGTTTAGATCTGCATTATAAGTTGAATTAAATTTACCAGTGGGATTACTCCATCCAGTATGCCCCACTCCATCCGCGAAGAAAAAACTGTAAACACCATTTTGAAGTTTATAAAATTCCCAACCAGATTCATCAATAGCAGCTGCTGCCATAACGTAGTACTCGTATTCAGTTTCAAAGTTTCCCCTTGCACCTTCTTTGGTTCGAAAAGAATCAATAACTTCATCGAGAAAAACTTGTTTCTGGATTTGTTTAGTTAATCCTTCTGTTCTACTTTCGGATAAATTCACAAAATCTCCCGACTGACAAGCATCTATGGAAACAATCTTAGTCCCAGGAATATTATCTAGTTTGGATCGAATCTCTTCCACTGACACCCTATTTGAATCCGAAGTTACCAAGTGAGAAGTTTCAGAACTGTATTCACCATGCCCCGAATAACCAAAGAAAAAAACGTCGTTTGAATCAATCGTAGTGTCACTCGCATATTCATCCAATTTGGCCAGAATCTGCGACTTAGTCACACGCTGAGAATCACCCATTCTCTGCACCTGATAACTGTATTCTTGATTGTTCATAACTGTTTCCATATCCTCAATATCATCGAATGTCCAACTTAAATCGTTACCACTATCATAATTTTCGATACCAATTAGTAAAGCTCTATAAATTACAATATTCTCTGTAGGATCGGATATAGTACTTATTAATCCAGGTCCAAGACAGGAAACAAGCAAAAAAAGTGATACTCCTAATAAAAGGACTAAAAATAATGAAAATCGTTTTTTCATGCTCTACCACCTCGCGCTTACAAAAAGACTGTATTTTGTCTCACTGAAGGAAACTCCATGTAAGGGAATGGAAGCAGAAAGTCCTACTCCAAAATCTTTAAAATCTAGTAAAACCATACCGTTCCCATAAGTTTGGACATTGGTTAAATCAAAATCTTTTTCAAAATCCATCATTGATAGCGATAGATCAAAATTTAAAAAACCTACTTTGAACCCACCACCAAAGTTGGCTGACATCATTGGTTTAGTTTCTTTGTTATACCCTTGGACTGACAAATATGCCCGGGCATCTTCTGTTGAAGACATCAATCCCCCTCCAACCCAAAAGGATTCCGGACGGTTTTTTTCAAATAACGTGGCATTTGTCGTAACGATTTGAGGGGCATTGGTATTAACCATAATGCGAGTATGTTCAGCCACATTATACATTAAGCCAAAATTCGCTGAGCCATAATAGGCATCGTCATCATCCTTTTGGTCAAATCTACCGGCAACAATCCTGGCACCCCACGCAAGGTCATTCAACTGACCGGCTATACTGTAACCAAATGAAGCGTACCTGTCATCCGAGGCAGGATCGATAAGATCTCCATAGAGTATATCCAGGGAACCGGCAAAACCATTTTGAAATGGCTGTATCACGTTAACACCAAAGATTTTGTAAGCATGATCCTCCGATTGTTGCCAAATGGTTGAAAGAAAATTCGCTTCCCACTTATTTTGCAATATTAGCGCTGCTGGATTGGTATAAACACTTAACGAACCTCTTGAAACCGCGCCCGTCCCGTAAGGCGCCTGTAGAGACCAATAATCAAGATCAACGGAAAGTCCTGTAAGCGTTAAAAAACATGTAAACACACACATCATAATTTTTTTCTTAAGCAAATAAGACACCCCCAATTGGGAATCTTCAGTTGTATAAACTGAAGAAACTATTCTTAAATTCCCTGAATCTACCATCCTCGATTGACTTTCTGATATCCCCCATCAATTTCGTCAGAAATCTGAGATTATGAATGCTCCCCAGTATCATGGCTGTTATTTCTTTTTTATTGTAAAGATGATTTAAATATCCCCTGGAAAAATGACGACAGGTATAACAATCACATCGATTATCTACTGGAGAATCATCATCTTTGTAACTGGCTCCCTTGATCCTTATCTTGCCTTGTCTGGTATATAAAGTTGCATGTCTGGCACTTCTTGTGGGCAGTACACAATCAAACATATCCACTCCGCGTTCCACACTGTTGAAAATCATCTCAGGCGTTCCTACGCCCATTAAATAGCGCGGTTTATCTACAGGTAATTCCGGTGTTGTTACCTCCAATGTGGCAATGGTTATGTCAAAGGGCTCTCCCACACTTAATCCGCCGATGGCATAGCCGTCAAAGGGGATGGAGGTGATTTGTCTGGCACTTTCTTTTCTAAAGGTCTTAGAAGTGCCTCCCTGCACGATTCCAAAAACCATTTGATCTTCTTTCTTGTGTGCTTTTCTGAACTGCTTTGCCCAGCGAAAAGTTCTATCAACCGATTCTCTAATGTAACTGTCATCGGTGTTGGGATCGGCACATTCGTCAAATACCATTGCAATATCGGACCCTAAAGCCTCTTGAATCTCCACCGTCTTCTCCGGAGTGAAAAAATGTCTGGATCCATCAATAGGTGAGCTAAATTCAACCCCTTCATCCGTTATCTTGTTGATTCTTGACAGGCTAAACACTTGAAATCCGCCACTGTCAGTCAAAATAGGACGATCCCAGTTCATGAAAGAATGAAGTCCTCCAAAGGATTCGATCCTTTCATGTCCAGGCCTCAAATAAAGGTGAAAGGTGTTGGATAAAATGATCTGTGCACCGAGTTGCACCAATCTGTCCGGCAATACCCCTTTTACGTTCGCTGATGTCCCCACCGGCATGAATACCGGTGTTTCAATCTCTCCATGGACTGTTGTTAAACGACCCCTTCTCGCATTGCTCTTATCATCTCTTTGAATCAGTTCAAATCCTTTTTCTATATCAAACACATCCTGTAGTAGTCAAAAATTCTTTATTCTTTGATATTTCTGTTAAGTGTTTCCCGAAGTTCTTCGCATCTGACGGTTATCTTCTTTGTGTAGGCTTCATCTTTAATTGAATTTAAATTGATATCCACATTTTCCATGGCCATATTGAAAGCCGCTTTGCACAACTCAATGGCACAATAAGCATCCGATACGGCATTTTTGTTTCCATGCTTTACCATTTCTTTGGCATATTCAGAAACCTTCACTACCGCCTCAGCTGTTTTAACGGGACTGTTTGTAGCATTTTTAAAAGCTTGCTGTAACTTTTCTTTTCTTTGTTTCTTTTCTTCATCTGTCTTTTTTGGCATTTTCAACACCATCATAACACCGTCAAAGGCTTTTGCATCTTCATCCATCATATCCTGAAACTGTTCAGAAAGCTGTTTCATCTTACCGATGGTTTCTTCATACAGTGCATCATATCCTTCGTACTTTTTTCTTCCCACTGTTAACGATGCTACCATGCTCACCAACGATGCGGCCAACCCACCTGAAAGTGCGGCAACCGTTCCACCTCCCGGTGTTGGAGTATTTGAAGACAGTTGATTTAAAAATTCAGATATCTTCTTCTCACTGAACATTAAAAATCACTCCTCATATTTTTTTAAAAAGCGTTCTAACCCATATCAACACGTCATTTAAATTATATCATATAATGTTGTATTCTATAACGATTACAAAACCATAAAAAAACCTTTTCCCGAAACCCCCATGCCCCAAAACCTAATGACTTTATCACTTTATGGTTCCCCTGAAAAAACCTTTTTTTGCGAATATTGCAAAAAAAATGTCTCCGCTATTGTTATTCGGGAGCACACACCGGTGCTCCCCTAC
>CAYUYU010000187.1:0-4005 GCA_964449405.1 uncultured Thermotogaceae bacterium | reverse complement strand
TACAGCCTTTGTCAAAGAAGAAATTAAAAAATCACAGTTGGATCATGCTTTTTTCTTTCTACCGTTAAAGGAAACAGAAATCCTCAATTATTTTGAATCACTTGATTTTCAAGTAGAACGTTATGCCCTTTATATGGAACGATCGACTCAAACTATTAAACCTTATACCTTCCCTCAAAATATGTACTTGAAGAATTTCACTATCGGCAAAGACGAACAAACCTGGCTTGAGCTAAGAAACAAAGCCTTTGCAAATCTAACTGGAAACGACACCCCTTTATCTGAAGAAGAACTCACAAAGTTTATCAACAGCAACGATTACATTGATGGCGGCATGAAAATTCTCTATGATGAGGATCAACCGGTGGGGATCATCTGCCTGTCTGAAACAGAAGATGAAGAAGCAGGAAACCGAATGGGCGAAATCGGCCCGATTGCAGTAAAAGAAAGATATCGTCATCAAAAACTTGGACGCAATCTGCTGCGTGCGGGATTGGCTATAGCCAAAGAAAAAGGTTATGCCAATGTCGGCCTGTCGGTGGACACACAAAACATCAACGCGAAAACCCTCTACACCGATGAAGGCTTTCAGGAAATGCTTTCATTTGTTTGCTTAAGGATCAAGTGATCACATGAAACCACTCTTTAACAACATCGACTGTTTGCAACTTTACGTTCCCGATTTGGAAGCGGGGATTGATTATTACTGCCACCAAATGGGTCTTAAAATCATTTGGAAAACGCAAACCGCTGTTGGTCTTGGAATGGCGCAAGGAATGGCAGAAATCGTTATACAAAACGAAAGAAAAGGGATAGAAACAGATATCAAAGTAGATTCTGTGGTTGAAGCGGTAAAAGAGATTGAGCAATCGGGAGGTCAAATACTCACAGGTCCTTTCGATATCAAAATCGGTAAATGTGCCGTTGTCCAAGATCCTTGGGGGAACCAGTATGTCATCTTAGACAGTACCAAGGGCACCTTTATCACGGATGATGACGGTAAAATCATTGGGCAGAATAAATCTTATTAACCGAAGGTTGAATTTATTTAATTCTTCAAAAACAAAAACAACGCCTCGATAATTTCATTCAATTCTTTTTCATCAAGCACACCCAGAAACCCTCTGATTCTTTTCGCTGAAAGCGTTCTTATCTGCGTAATTTTAACCCAAGATGTTTTTGGCAATTTGATTGTTTGAATCTTTTTTGTCAAAGGATATCCGGCCTTTGGAGGTTTACTCGTTATGGCAAGCACTACGATGGTTCCACTGTTGTCGTTGAAATAGGTGTCACTAATAACAAGCGCTGGTCTTACCCCGCTTTGTTCATGACCAATGGTAGGATTGAGATCAACCCAGAGAATGGACCCTTTTAATATTCTGTCCATATCTCATTACTCGCTTCAAGAGATTCCTCTGCAACTTTCATCTCTTCTTCCCTATCCATTTTATCAATTTCAGCATACATTTTTTGCTTCTCCATGTTTTTCAAGTAATCGACAATGGCAATCTGAATCGCTTTGCTGCGACTTTTGTAGAAATGCTTTTTAACGAGACTGTCTAAACCCTCAACAACAGATTCATCGAGAGTAACCGTGATTTTTTTAGTGGACATGCAATCACCTCATAAGCAATTATATCATATCTTTTCACTTATATATTGTAGGCAAATGATTCAACGGAAGTCTTCAAAGACCTCCTTTGATATTAACCAAATTACCGTGTATAATGAATTTTAGGTGACTTTATCACTAAGCATCTAATGTCAGGATGCCTAAAATTTTGTAAAAGGAGTTTTTTCTAATGAGTAAAGAAAAAAAGGCTGATTTCATTCTCTTCAACGGTGTTTTTTTTACACCGGATAATGAATCCCTGGAGGGTTGTCTGGCGATATGTGACGATAGGATTATTTATTTAGGTTCCGAAGTCGGTAGTAAAGAATTTGTAGACAACAACACACAATTTGTGGATTGTCACAACAACTCCGTCCTACCAGGCTTTTTTGACAGCCATTGTCACGCCTTTATGGGTGGGCATCTCATGAACTCGTGCCTGCTGACCTCCGGACGAACAAAAGAAGATTACTTCAGACTCATCAAGCAATATGCCGATCAACACCAAGAAATGGATTCGATTCTTGGTTTTGGCTGGTGCCATATGCCCTTTGAATCCATAGGTCCCTCAAAGAAAGACCTGGACAAGTTGATCCCGGACAGACCAGCGATCTTCCTCTCCGTGGATTATCATTCTGCCTGGGTCAATTCCAAAGCTCTTGAAATCGCAAATATCAACGAGAAGACACACGACCCATCCGGAGGCCATATTGAAAGAGAACCGGGATCTAAGGAGCCTCACGGGTGTTTGAGAGAGATGCCAACCATCCGTCTTGTCACCACCAAACTCTCTCAACCGGGAAAACCCGAATGGAAAGATGCCCTTCGAAACTACATGAAACGGGCGGCGAAAAATGGGATCACCTCTATCTTTGACGCAGGCATTTTGAACTCCGATCAGGAACCCGGATTTGCAGCCGCCGTGGAAATGGACAACGCAGGGGCGTTAACCATCCGAATGAGACTCAGTCATCTGTGTATCCCCGATCTCGGAAAGGGTCAAGTCCCAAAATTGGTTGAGGCAAGGGAAAAATACCAGAGCGAAAATGTGCACCTAAACGTGGCCAAGCTCTTTATGGATGGGACGATAGAAGGCCATACCGGCTTCTTACTGGAACCGTATGAGGACAGGCCCGGATTCAGGGGCAAGCCCGTCTGGGATTTGGAGGTTTTTAAACAGACAGCTTTAGAATTACAGAAAAACGGCTTTCAGATACACGTTCACTCCATAGCAGACGGCACAACGAGAAACACAATCGACGGCCTGGAATATGCACAAGCACAGCACTCAGGCGAAGACCTCCGTCATACCCTGGCCCATCTGGAACTCGTTAACCGGGAAGATATCAAGAGATTCAACAAACTCGGCCTTGTAGCCAGCATACAACCCTCCCGATACTATATGGACGATGATTATTATAAGGAAACGGTACCGCTGCTATCCAAAAAAAGGGCAAATGAAAGATACCTGCTGGAAGACTTTAAAAAAGATAAAGTGAACATTGCTTTTGGCTCCGACTGGCCATGGGGAACGGTTTCCAGTTCCATGGATCCCTTTAAAGCCATCGGAACGGCTGTCATCAGAAGCAAGATGAAAAACGATTCAATCGATGAATATGAGCTAAAAGACGAAGTGGATAACCCCTATGAATACGACGAGAGAATTGACCTGAAATCAGCCATTGAATACCATACCATCGGTGGCGCCTATCAGAATTTCACCGAGAACATCACCGGAACAATAGAACTCGGAAAAAAGGCGGATTTAGTCATTTTTAACGAGAATATCTTCTCAAAAAGAGACGAATCCCCAAAAGACACAGAAGTGGTGATGACGGTGTTTAACGGACGGGTTATTTATTCGCAATGATTATACTGTGAAAGGTTAATTTAATTGAATCATGACTAAAAAAACAGCATATCTGTCCGCTTCTACGGTAAGAGTATTTCCCCGCCAGGGAAATACTCTTAGCTTTTCGTAGAGATACACGGAATGATAAAGATCCCAAATACGGAATATTTCTACAATAAACACCGATAAAACCTCGGGGGATAATAAGGAACCGGAAGATATTATCATGGGTTATTTAGAAAGCAAGGGTAGTATCACAAATAAAAAAGCACGAGAGTTAACAGGTTTATCAGCGGATGGTATCAAATCGCTTTTTAGAAGAATGATGGATAAAAACGTCTTAATCAGGCAGGGAGAGAAAATGGGTACTAATTACACATTAATAAGCAATACAAAGAGTGATTTCATGGCGGAAAACAGATTGATAGTTGCTCATTTTCGTCTAATTATTAGTATACTTTAAATAAGACACATCACAAGGTGGTGAATACAATAACCGACAAAAAAAGGAACAACTCATTCATTAACGAAAAAACCTATA
>CAYUYU010000186.1:0-4066 GCA_964449405.1 uncultured Thermotogaceae bacterium | reverse complement strand
CGTAAATGCCTTCGGAAGTACCGTTTTCATTTTCGCCTTCAACGATGATGTGGTTGTCTCCCTCTTCCAGTTCTACCTCTGCTTGGTACTTGTATTCATCTCCAACCTTTTCGCCTTCAGGGTTATTGATGACCTGTTCTTGTCCGTTATTGGTAACTTTCAAAGTATCCAGTTCTTGATCGGATGTAATATGCAATATGGCCGTCTCTTCGGTGGTCGTCTCATCTACAGGGTTTTCCGGATCAAAGGCAATGGTAGGGGGTGTTGGTGTGACACATTCACAGTCTACGGTGAGGACTAATGTGTTGGATCTTCCATTATCGTTGAGTGCTTCAAACCAGATGGTGTGTTCACCCGGGGATATCGACATAAAGAACTGATAGCAGTATTCACCTTCCTCTTGGGGAGGTTGTGGATTCAAATCCTCGTAATCCTCCCGTTCATTATCATCGTCTTGCGCCTGAACTTTGTTAACAGGTTGATTGGATGTAAAGATGATGGATACCATGCACTCATTATTTTCACATTCATGAACAAAGTAGTCTAAATCCGATATGACCGCGGGATCCGGAGTTGGGATGACACAATTACAGTCCACTGTAATGGTTAATGGATTGGAGGTCCCGTTAGCGTTGATACCCTGGATGGTGATGGTGTGTTGACCATCAGAAACAGAAGTAACAATTTCATATCGGTGTCGATTCAGAACACTGGCGGGATTCCCGGCCTCCTGCTGCTGGGGGTTTCCTCCGTCTGTTTGGATGCTGATATGGGTAAGTAGTTGATCGGACCATATACCGATGGTGACTTGACATTCATTCTCCACACATTCATCCACTTCCACGGTGTAGTCTTCTTCATCAAGTTTTGGCGGTATGTTGCAATCACAAAAGCCCGAGACACTTTTTGTATCCTGGCCATTCACACCATAAGCTGAAAAATAAATGGTGAACTCTCCCGAATCGACGGTTACACTAAAACTATACCCGTATATGCCGTTTTCATCGGGAAAACCGAATGGATCATTTTCCGTAAATTCCTCTTCGCTTCCACCTATCTGATAAATAATTTGACTGATTTCCTGGTTGGACTCAAATCTGACAATCACCACACATTGATTGGCCTCACATTCACCGACTTCTGCTTGAACACTGGTGATAATTGGTTTCCAGGGGAAATTTCTTTTAATTTCATTGGAAGGTTGATCTTTCTCGTCTTTTGCAACTACCTCAACGGGATTGTCCTCATCCTGTTGAAGATTCTCAACAGGAGCGGCGTAGACATGTTCTCCTGATTCTGTTTCTTCAATGTGCTGGGGCTCTTCAACGATGGTTTCTTCATCATTCACCGTTACTACTAAAGAAGCCACCGGTTTGTTGGCCACGATTTCTTCTACCGTATTTTCTCCTTCGATAGGTGGTCGATGGGGTGGTGCAGGAGGGTGGTCTTCTTTCCAACGAATGATGAGTTCTCCGTCTGTGGGCTGTTCCGTTTTTACCACTCGAAATCCCAGATTCGCTACCTTTTCATCGGGCAGGTCCTGATCTCTGGCACCCACGAGACATGTATTGGCTGCACTGTCCCATCCTCCGCCACGAATAACGCGCTGAGTGCCCGCTGCAGGCCCGACGGGGTCTTCCTGATGGGATTGAGGATAGTCCCCGTGCCAATCATGACACCATTCTCTCACGTTTCCGCTCATATCATGGAGTCCCAGGTCATTGGCCAACAAGCCCCCCACGGGCTGAGCTCTTTTTCCAGTCCCGTCAGTGTTGGAGTTGGCCGTATACCAGGCCACATCACCAACGGTATCGCTTCCGGCATACAGGTAATCGCCAGAAGGCCATCCGCCTCCTCTGGCGGCGAGTTCCCATTCGGCTTCCGTGGGCAGTCGATAGCCTTCGACGGTTTTGATGTCCTGTGTAATTTGCCCGTTGGCGTCCAGAAGATTTCCTGCGTTGTCATAAGCCGGTACCAGTCCGTCTCTTACACTCAACCAATTGCAGAAGGCGATGGCATCGTACCAGTCCACCATGGCGATGGGAGAGGTTACCTCACGGGGGTTCAATGATACCTGCGAACGATTTTGAACGGCTGTTTGAAAGGCGTAGTATTGGTTAATCGTCACTTCCGTTTTGCTGATGCGATAACCGTAAGTTAATGTCACCTCATGGCTGGAACGCTGGTAACTCGTTTTGGCGACGTATACCATTTCAGGCGGCTGTAATGCACCTATTTCAACAAAGCGTGCCTGGTAGACACTGTCTCCTTCTACAAGAACATCATAGGAAATATCCCTTGAAACAAGGACTTCTCCCAGATACCAACCATCAAAGAGATAACCGGTTGCTGCTTGGGCGTGAATGGTCTTTAATGTGCCTTCATAAACCTCCAATTCTGCTTCTTTAGTCCATGAATCCTCTCCAATTTTCACATCTCCACCATCTTGTGGTTGGCTTTGAACGGTGAGTGTTACTTTGGGTGGTTCTTGAACGGTTGTGAAATGCCAGAGGTCGCCGGCTGTTTGTTCTCTTGGGGCGCCCCTTTTACCGTCATCAGCTACAACTTGCCAGAAATATTCGGTTTCATATGCAAGCGGTCCCGGTGGTGTGTAGCTGTTTTGGGTGGATGTTGCCTGTAAAATCAAGTCATCTTCGGCTGTGCCCAGGAAGAAAAGATAGCTCACTGCATCGTCTTCATCCGGGTCCGCTACCGCTTGCCAAGAAAACACCAGGTTGTTAATCGGCTGATTGGTTGCCCCGTTTTCCGGTGCGGTATTGACCGGTTGTTCGGGTGGCGTGTTGTTGACTTGTATCCAAATCTGTGCCTGCTCTTCATCTCTTTGAGTTGATCGGGAAACCACTTGCCTCGATGCCGTGATGATGATGGCATAGGTTCCCGATGCGGTTTGTGTCAGGTCGATGGAATAGGCGAAGTCGTCTTCATCATCTTCGATTGTTTGAGGAGGTTGATCCTGTCCTCGAAAGGTGACGGTGTATTGGACACCATCGGCCTTTTTGATTTTAAAATCAAAAGGTTCATTATCTTCGATTAATAAAGGGTTATCTTGAGTTTTGTGATCAGATGGTGTGGCGTTTATTGTTGTAAATGTCACATATTCATTCAAAACTGCATCTTTCACGATTTCCGGAATCTCAACAGTAATCGTGACACCCGAACAGGAAATAATGAGGAAAATTAACCCTAAGGCAATGGCTAACATCACAAATCCCCATACTTTCTGGATACGTTTTTTCATGATTCCCTCCTTTAAAATGCACTATTGCATTTCTGTTTTTTACACAATTCACCAACAATTTATGGGATAATCAGTTAATCCTGATTCTTAATAAGTTCAATGACAATGGTAGTACCTTCAGATCAAAAGGCATCGATTTCCATCCAAAGCAAAAAAGAGTATGCCCAAACTGTAACTGAAAAAACACCCGGAAGCTCATAAGTACACCGGGGTTCACTAATTCTTACTCCTCAGGCATCCAGACTTGAACTCCCGGGAATTCACTGTGCATGATGTAGAGTTTGCCATCCGGCCAATCGGTTGCCTTGATGACCTTGTAGAAGATCGTCTCTCCGCTTGTTTCTTGCAGATCTGACAAATCATGGGTTTTGAAGGCATATAGTCGTTCACCTGCCTGGGTATAAATATTCACCCAATATTCCGTCTCGTTTTTAACTGTTAGAACGATAAAATGAACAGTTTCATAATCATGATCTGAGATATTCGGCATATCCGGTAAGATATCAATCACATTCCCGTGTGAAAGGGGAATTTCAAATAATGTACTGGTGGCACCTGTTATAGGATCAAGTGTAAAGACATCTTGTCCGGAGTCTCTGCTTCCGGACGGGAAATTGGTTTCGAGTCCACAAAGGACATTTTTATTTTTCAAGTCCTCATTATCAGATGCCTGATGCATATTTTGCAATCCCACAACAACGGTACCGAATGGGAACTGCTCCGTATTGGAGCCATCGTTGACATTCAGAGTTGAATGACCATTTGAATCCTTTGTGATGAAACTTGTATTTCCCGGTCCATTATCAT
>CAYUYU010000185.1:0-4082 GCA_964449405.1 uncultured Thermotogaceae bacterium | reverse complement strand
AGAAATGGATAAGATGCGTCATATCACGCCCCTTATCCGTCTTTACGCTTCTATTGATTCAACAGCAGATCATGAACAGCTCAACATCTATTTCAGGCAATACGTCCGCTATTCAACCACTCCCTGGCGTTTTGATGTTGAAGAGGTCATGTCTGAACGCTTTTCCGACCCGGATTATAAAAAGATGCTCCGTTTCAGTAAAAGAACCAATTTGAATGAGATGTACACTTATCTGTGTCTCTGGTATTATGAGGGTGAGACAAAAGAGAAGGTTTTTAATTTGCTCACCAAAAGATGTATATAATGGAACTGCATTTGAGTGAACTGAAGCTCTTCCAAAAAAGTAAAAATCGCAGTGAGTAGGAGGTAACCCAAAATGAAAAAAATCGCTATTTTCCCATTTAGAGGAGAAAAAATGTGTTTCATGCATGTGTTAATCAATGCATTAGATTGTCATGAAAAAGGCATGGATGTGAAGATTATAGTAGAAGGCGAAGCCGTAAAACTGATTAAAGTCCTGGAAGAAGAAAAAAATAAGATGTATTTAAAAACCAAGGAACTTGGACTCTTTGATTGCATTTGTAAGGCCTGCTCGCAACAAATGGGTGTTCTTGAATATAACGAAAAAACCGGAATACCACTAAAAGGTAATGCATATGGACACCCTGCCATGCATGACTGTTTAGAAGAGGGTTTTGAAATTATCACATTATAAAAGTTGTGCAAGCATATCAACCGCTATCAACAGTGAAAATGCGAAAAATGTTTTTTCGGATGTGTTTTGAAGAGTATACCCAATTATTCTGTTTAAGAATGTAAGAGTTGGATATTACAGTACAGAGTAGTAAGAATTTCAATGCTATAGTGGGAAATTATAAAAATGCTATAATAAAAAACAAAGACAGCAAAATTCTGCAACAAGTTGTTGCAGAAATTCCCTGGGGTCACAATGAGGTAATTGCAAATCATTTAATCTCTGTTGTTGGAAATTAGATTGATCGTCTTTAGCTGAAAGTAAACCTATTTCGATTTTTCTGAACTACCCATTTATCTCAGAACCTTTTATCACTTGAATATCATTCTTTTCCAATCTTTCTCGCATCCCTTTCGTGTACCCATTCTCAGAATACACCAGAAACAAGGCTTTTGTTTTATCTTTTCTTAGATAATCAGCGATTTTCAGCCATCTGTCCGTTTCTTTTTTTCCGTAAGGGTTTTTGGTGTTTTTTACATCAAGATACAATTCATAACCGTTTTTTGCCCTGATATACAAATCAATCTCACTCTTACCAACGCCTGTGGGGATCATTTTTCTTTCTTCGATTTCAACTGGTATCAGTTTTAAATCTTTTCCGTTTTCAGTCATCTCACTCAGGTTAAAGGGTTTCTTGAGTCTTTCTTTTAACAGGAATTCGGTGAATTTGCCTTTTTGGTAATTGTCCTTTCCCATTACCTTTCGAATTTCCCCTTTGATATCCGGAACAAAATGGTCAATTTCTTTCTGATAAATGCGTCTGAATACCAGTTCGTAGGTTTTATCTCGTGTGATGGTGTAATCATAAGCACTCTGTCCTTGCGAAATCAAATCTCCCGCTATCAGGGCATTAAGTTTTTCTTCGGCTTCCTGATCGGTGTAAGGAAGTTTCAAATCATGAATGATCTCAGCTCTTGTTTTTTCCTTTCCCTCGTTGAACAAGTAGAGCATAATCCGTTTGCTGTTGGTTTTGTTGACGGTGTCGAACGTATTGAGCATGTATTCCATCCAAGTTGTATAGATTTCTCCCTCGCTGATCTCTTTTTCATAGACATCCACGATGTTGTCATCCACGGTGTAATCTTTGGCTTGGTTATAACGGCTTAAAAAGAGGGCTTTGATGTAAAGAGGGTCGCCTTGCGTGAGTTCCCATATCTTTTCTATGGCTTCTTGGTTAATGGTTGTGTCCATGAAGTGGGCGTATTTTTCAATGGCTTCTTTGGCTTCGTCCTCGGGAAGGTTTTCCAAAGGATAACTTTGGAATCGTCCGGTTAAACTTCGGACGATTTTTAACAGCCAGTGGACTTCACTTCCCGATACGATCAACGGTGCTTCACGAAATTCCGCCACTTGCATGTACGTGCCGCTCATTTGATTCAATCGATCTTTGTCTTTGTCGTGGACATATTCGTTAATATTCTGGAATTCGTCGATGATTTGAACGATTTTTTCTCCGGTTTTTCTAGCGACTGTTGAAGGGGCTCTGCTGGCGGTATGCCACATCATTGCCCATTCTTTGTTTTCTTCAAATGATTTGATTTGGCTGAAAAGGCGAAGGATGAAGTCATCGTTTACATGAGTCTCTTTTCATTAAAGGTCATGGGGAACCTTATATAATCTGGATTCTGAGTCTTATACGAATAATAATGATTGACAAATTGTGTGAAAAACCTTCTGGCAAAATCCCCTTGCGAAATGCTTTCATCAGGCACTGAAAAATAAAAGGGGATAACGTCCTGTTCGCCTTTTTTTCTTGCCATTCCCGCACTCCATAAAATATTAAACAACCGCTGTAAAAAGGCGGTCTTTCCCTTTTTCCTCCTGGAAATAATCGCCTGGTTGGGTGCAAAGTTCTTTTCCACCAGCCGATACCAGTCTCCAAGAAAATAGTCGAATTCCTTCTTTCGGCCCACAAACAAATCCGGTTCGCCAATTTGCTCCGGAAAGGCGTATATGACTTTTTCGGGCATTTTAAACATTTGCTTCCCACCCCTTTGCAGGTTGTAACTGTCAGGTCATTCTTTTAGTTTGATCAACTGTTTTGAAATCCCTGTTAATACCGAAGGTTTCAGTTCGTTTTCATCTCACTTACAAGAGTCAGACTATATCTTAATTATACCACCTTCATTTACAGCCTCAGTTTTCAATGACTCTATCTTTTACACAAGCTCCCCAATCCTATCCAACTGGTTTCTGATAGAATTTTCTCCTTGTTCAAAGTTTTGGTTCAAATCAAGGGTTCTAATCCAGAAGGAATGCCCGTTGATGATAAACACATCATCCGGTGTGACATCCTCATCCGTCTTGGCATAAAGGAGCATACCATCCACTTGATGGGGACTGTTTGCTGCTTCATTTACTACATAGGTGAAAATCTGGTAGAGATTATTCGAATGATAAGTCTTTTTTCCAAAACGCTCTGAAAGTACCTTGCTGTAAAACTTCGTGTCAATAATCAGTATGTGATCTGACCTTTGTGTATAAATATCTGACAGCATTCGAGGTAATCGAACCGGTTCATCCTCTTCCATATCCCAATTGATTTGCTTTGAACAGGCGTTGATCTCTGGATGCTCCAACTTGAAATAGTTTAAGACAAATTTTTCAAACAAATAGTGAAAAGACCGATCCAAAAGGAATGTGGGCAGTTTCAACTCTCCCTTGTCCTCTGATAAAACAAGATTCTGAGCAATCAGCTTACAGACGTTGATGAGCAGTTCATATTCCTTCTCCCTTCTGCCAAAAGAAAGGCGATTCCAGGGAATGGCGTTGATCTCTATTGTTTCTACCTGATGAAAAAAAGAAAGGTTTTGTTTTAGCCTTTCCCGGTTTTCCACACTAACTTTCTTCTCTCGAAACAGCAATTCTCCAAAACTCTTTAAGATTTGATTGAGCAGCGTGTTTTCTTCGTATTCATCAAATTCGCAGGCAATATTCCTGGACCTTCTCAGCTTGAGAGAGATACTACTTTCAATAAGCACTCTCCCACGCAGAGCCGCCAACGCATTCTCGTGAGTGACATAATCCCTGACGAGACCTCTTCTGATCTGTTGGTTGATCCCTTGACAAAGAATACTTGCCAACAGATCCCAAATATTGTCAAAATCCTCTCCGGCAACATTTTCATAATCATGTTGTCGCATAGGTGAAAAAGCGTAGCTGAGCATGTAATAGATGTTTTTGATCAGCTTATGATGTCTTTTGATCGCCATTTAATCTTCCAGAGCTTTTTTTAGCTTTTGAACTTCCTGTGCAGCCTTGTCATCCTGATCAAACCAGTATTCATACAGCAACGGCTCTATCTCGCATTCGATAATCATTGCCAACT
>CAYUYU010000184.1:0-4177 GCA_964449405.1 uncultured Thermotogaceae bacterium | reverse complement strand
CCGGCCTGGGAGACGGCGAAAAGCGGACACTAATCCACGTGTGGAAGATAAAAACGGATCCTGAATAACAGCTGTTCATAGCCTATAAACATTTTAGTGGTCTACAGAAAAATGGGTCTCAACCTGAAGAAAGGTGACGGAGGTGTTTGCACCGGGTAGCCTTAGAAATGAAAATCATTGGAACTCAATTTAGAATTATTGGAGGAAAACATGAAGGGTCCACAGGAGAGTGTTATTATTGTCGACGGCTACTCTACAGGCGTTTTTTACCCGCCTTTACTTAAAAAAAGGGGGCTATCTGTTGTTCACGTGCGTTCAACACCGGATGATTTGAAAGCACACATAACTCATATAGCCAATCAAGCCCTTGAGAAAACGGCTTCTTTTTATTCAATGTACCTTGACGGTACTCAACCATTAGATCAACTCTGTGAAACACTGCAAACGATGAATCCGAAAGCAGTCATTCCAGGTTGCGAAACAGGCGTGGAGATAGCCGATCAATTGGCTGACTGTTTAGATTTGGCGTGTAATGGGATAGCTTTAAGCCATGCCAGGCGAGATAAATTTAAAATGTACGAAGCCTGTTCCAAAGCAGGCATACCCGTTTTGGATTATGGTCTTTTTGATTCACTGGAACCCCTTCAAAATTGGGTGGAAAGGGGGGGGAAATATCCGGTTGTGATCAAACCGGCAAGGAGTGCCGGAGCGGATGGGCTTCACTTTTGTCATAATTGTGAACAAGTATCTCTGGCTTTTGAGAACATCACCCAATCAACGAACATGTTCGGAGAATCCAATCAGGTTGTGATTGCTCAGGAATATGCCAGAGGATATGAAATCGTTGTGAATAGTGTTTCTTGTAATGGTTGGCATCGTATCAGCGACATTTGGAAATATGCAAAGACTGAAACCTCTGATGGACACTCTGTCTATGACGGGGTCGAAATCATGGAGGATTTTGGCAAGGATACCGATGCCATTATTCAATACACCCGATCGGTTTTGGATGCCTTACAAATCACAACCGGCGCGGCCCACACAGAAATTATGGTGTCAGAAAACGGCGCCATTTTAATAGAATGCGGGGCACGTCCGATGGGGGGCAGTTTTCCCCAGGAAATTATCCGCAGCTGTTTGGGCTATACACAACTCGAAATGAGCATTGATGCGTATTTATCTCCCGACACTTTCCAAACCCGCTGGGATTATCCATATGCCTTACAGCGATATGCCCTTTTCAAGTTCTTTTCCTCTCTCAGAAAAGGTTCACTTGAAGCCATCCCCGGGGCAACTCTATTGGCGGGGCTGCCTTCCGTTATTGGCGGAAACTTTATTGACTGTATTGAAACGGCACAGGTTGATAGAACCATTGATTTACTGACTTCACCGGCACAGATATATCTTTGCCACGAAGATAGGGACATCGTACTCGAAGATTTTCACCTGATTCAGTCATTGGAAAAAGAGGCGCAAAATCTCCTTTTTGAAATGGCTCCCATTGACCAGAGCCGTAATCCTCAATGGTTTTTGGAATTACCGGATGATGTATGGCTCAAACCGGAAGAAAATGGCAAAGAGGATGCGGATATCATCTGGGATGCTTTACAATTGCGTGAAGGCATGGAGGTGTTGGATTGCCCTTGTGGCGATATGCGGGTAGGATTGCATTTGGCAAAGCGAGGCGTGAAATTAATCGGAATCGACGTCAATCCTCGCTTCATTGAAAAGGCACGCCAACGTTTTCAAGCTGAGGGATTATCCGGAGAGTTCATGGTTTCAGATATGAGAGATATACATTACAACAATCAGTTTGACGTGATCGTCAACTGGTTCAACAGCTTTGGTTATTTTGATATCGAAACGGATTATTATGTACTCAAGCTCTTCCACAAAAGCCTTCGAGAGAACGGATTATTGCTGATCGAATCACCGAACCGCAAAAACATCATCAAAAATACCCGAAATATCAAACAAGAGGATGGCCATGAATTGATCCGACGCTGGGATGAACTGACTGAAAGATTGTATGCCCCAGTGGAAATCATTCAAGACGGCAAAAAGACAAACGTGGTAATTGGCACAAGAATGTATTCCCTAACACAATACCAATTGCTGTTCAGAATTGCTGGATTCGATTTGGTGAACGTATACGATGAGCAGTTGAAACCCTTTAGTGACGACGCACAACGCATGATATTCATCGTCAGAAAAGTTTTATGAGTCTTAATAAAAAGGGGATGACACCATTTTGAGACGAAAAATTGGCTTATTCCAAGCAAGAGACCTGACAACGGGCGGGATTTATAGAAATCTTTTTGCCATGGCCGTGCCAACCGCTTTGGGGTTTTTAGGGCAAACGATTTATGATGTTGTCGATATGATATGGCTGGGAAGAATCTCCACAAAAGCCATTGCCGGTGTAACGGTTTTTGCAACCATCTTTTGGTCTGTGGAAGCGCTAAATGAAATCATTGGCATCAGCTCCGTTTCACTCATCGGTCAAAGCTATGGGGCAAAAAACAACGCCAGAACCAATCGGATTATTGAACAAACGCTAACCTTCAAGAGCCTGATGGCCCTGATCGCGATGGTCATTCTTTTACTTGTTCTTAAACCTTTATTGGGCTTTCTTACCCAAGATACGATCGTCTTAAAAGACGCCATGGACTATGGTTACATCCGTATCTTCTTTCTTCCGATCATGTTCTCCTCTTACACTGTTAACACCGCCTTACGCTGTATCGGTGATGCAAAAAGCCCCATGTATATCATGCTTTTTGCCGCCTGTTTAAACATCGTGCTTGATCCCATTTTAATCTTCGACAAAATCCCAGGAACAAACCTGCCCGGAATGAATCTGGGTGTGTTCGGTGCTGCGCTCGCCACGGTTATTTCCACTTCCATAGCCGTCGCTATAGGATTTTACATGCTGTATTCAGGAAAACGGGGGGTAAGAATAACCCTGAAAGGATTGTTAAAGCTCGATTGGTCCATTGACTATAAACTGATAACCATTGGATTGCCAACGGGATTCGAACTGCTGAGCCGAAATATATCCTGGTACATCGCCATGAAGATCATCGCCTCATTTGGCACCGTTGCCGTCGCTACAATCGGAATCGGGACAAGATTTACCGGCTTATTGCTGATGCCAATATTGGGATTATACGTTGGAAGCAGCTCCATCATCGGGCAAACACTGGGGGCCAATAAAATCGAACGCTCAAAAAGGACGGTTAAAGCCAGTGCCTTGCTGGGGATGCTTATAATGGGAGCCGGTGGGATTTTTGCCCTCTTTTTCCCCGATTTGATCATGCGTATGTTTATTGACGAACAAGCGGTGATCGAAACCGGTAGAAATATGATCCGCATACTTGGACCCGGAATGGTATTCCTGGCGGCCTTTTACGGATTCTCATCAGCCTTCGGAGGTGCCGGCTATATGCAGCCGTTTATAACTTCTACAATCATCAGCCGATGGTGTTTCATGATCCCATTACTCATATTCCTAATCATACTGTTTAAATCCCCAATCGAAGCCATCTGGCTCATCCTCATCCTCACCGATGCCGTAGCCGCATTCATCATGATGCTCAGTTATAAACGGGGCAAATGGGAAATAAAAAGGGTGTAAAAGGAAAGAACCATTTTGGACTCGCCAAAAACATATGGAGTTGCTGTATAACATCAGCATAGAAAAAATGAACGATGAATTAGGACAATACTATTATGCTTCAGTTCTTGAGCTACCTGGCTGACATAGCGATGGTGAAACCGAAGAAGAAGCAAGAGAGAAACGATTTGAGCCTATGGAACTATTTTTTGAAGCTGCAATAGAAGAAAAAACGCTGATTCCAAAGCCTTTAAAACACAATGAGGCTTATTCGGGAAAAGTACTGCTAAGAATGCCAAAATCACTACATGCAAATCTTTCAGCTGCCGCAAAACTGGAGGGAGTCAGCCTCAATCAATATATTTTGTATAAATTAGCGAGAATTTCAAAAAAAGCCTCTTAAATGGAAACGGCTGAAATGTATAAATCTACGGCCGCTTCCTTTTCATCTTTTTTGAATTTATCAACAATTTCCTTTATTGCATTCACCGAATGTGTGAAAATAGCCTTCAAGTAAATCAAAATTGTTTTTGGCAAGTCCAAAATCAAGAATGTTGATTA
>CAYUYU010000183.1:0-4238 GCA_964449405.1 uncultured Thermotogaceae bacterium | reverse complement strand
GATTCGATTCATCAAATGGGACATGAACCGCCCGGTATTGGAGGCTGGATGGCCATTTGAGGGCGATCAGAGAAAGATGTGGATGGGCTATGTGACTAATTTCTATGAGATTTGGCGACACCTTAAAGAAAAGCATCCACAAGTCATCATGGAATCATGTGCCGGTGGCGGGGGAAGAATTGATCTAGGCATCATGCGATATGCGGACCAGTTCTGGACCAGCGACAATACCGATCCCTATGACCGGCAATTCATACAAGAAGGCTTCAGTTTATGCTACGCTCCCAAAACCATGATGTGTTGGGTGACTGATTGGGCGGGAAAAGACACTTATCCTTTGAAATATCGCTTTCATGCTGCCATGATGGGTTCATTGGGGATCGGTTCGGATTTATCCAAGTACACAGTTGAAGAATTAGAGGAAACGAAAGAATGGATTGCATTTTATAAAACAATTCGCGAAACCGTTCAGCACGGTTCGTTGTACCGCTTAATAACCCCGCGGGAAAAGCCCTTTACCGTTAATCAATACATTTCCAACGACAAAAACGAAGTGGTATTGTTTTGTCTAAAAAACCCTGCACCTCTTTCCATGTTTAAAGTTTTAAGAGTTCGGTTAAAGGGCCTGGATGAGCATGCGATCTACGAGATTCAGGGCAAAGAAAAGGCTTTTTCTGGTTCATATCTCATGAATCGTGGGTTGGATGTGGATTTTATGCAACAGCATACGGTGAAAGTTGAGAAGGGGAATCATTTTGACAGTATGCTTTTTGTGTTAGTTAGAAGAAAATGAAGCGAATAAAATTAAACAAATTTATATCGGACGAATGCACAATCTATTTGAACATTTCACTTAATATTCTTTTTCCGGTTTCTGTTTTGAATATCTGTTTGTCCACTTTATGGATTGATTGTGCATCATATTTTGCTTCGTAGAAATTAACCAAAAAATCTGCTTCCACAAGTATTTGATAGTCCAACCCGTCGATTGTTTCATAGGTATGATGGTGTCCCACCAAATAACATACCCTTTCTATAAAAGATTGTTTGAAATTCAAGTCAGAAAGCAATTTTTCTGCTACCGGTGGCCCAAGTTTTTCCTGTAAGTCACCAGAGCTTCTTCCATATTGTTTTTGTGCTGGTTTTATGCCGATATCGTGAACGAGTGCAGCAGCTTCAATGATCCACAACAATTCACCTGAGGCGCCCTCTTGTTCAGCGATGAGCTTTGCAAACGAATGGACTTTGACGAAGTGTTGGATTTGATGAGGATTTCCAGTATAGTATTCTATCATTCTTAAATACAGGTTGTTGATTGGATTTTTTTGAATCGGTATTTTGTCTCCTCCTCCACTTCATTTTTTTTCGTTGCCGTGTTTAAAATTGCCGGTCAACTTTGCAAGAAATAATTGCATGGCATAGGCATCACCTGATTGTTCCTTATGCTCCAATTTTAGAAAGTCTTTTCCCTTGATAATCATAACCTGTTTATTATTCCAGTAAATCATGGCTTTCTGATCTTTAGTTTTTCTGTAGCTGAACGGTTGTTCTTCTTTTAAAATATTTCTTTTATCTTCGATAATCTTTTCCCCTTTATAAAATTATTCACGAACGATTTTGATGGCATTCGCGGTTCTCATGATTTGATTCCATTCAGCTGTGTCCCTTAAAGCCTCTAAATAAGGACTATCAAATTTGAGCGAGAAAACAGGTTTAATGGATTTTTCAATGAGCGCTTTCAGGTCTCTTTCGTCCTTTTTCTCCGGGGCATTTCGTTCGTTTTTAGCAAATTCAATCAGATATTGGCCGTATTGCTCGATGGCATCTATCATTTCTTTCCTTTCCATACAAATTTTCACCTCTTAATTTATTATTCTGCAGCTTTATAAAAACCGGTCAGTTATAATTGTAACATAAAAACGGGCGGACCTATGTGTCCGCACGTACAATGATTTAAAAAACAGTTTTGGTGCACTTGTTCCTTATTCTCTAAAGATATAATTCGTGGTTTCGATGGAAATATAAATATCTCCGGTCAACTGCATATAGTCAACCAATGTTTTGTTTTCTCTAATGAGGTCAAAATAATCATCAGAATATTTTTCAACCGTAATTACATTTTCTTCTCTAAAGTCTTCATCAATCCAGGCTTCTTTTTCTTTGTTCCAGATGAAGCGTTTGCCTTTGATGAGCCTATAGTCTGATCCTTCCCTGGCTTCTTGCATGAGCTCTTCCGCTTCTTCTGCTTGTCTCGCTTGTGACATCATGTTCATTTGTTTGGATTGTACGACATTGCTTTTTCCTGTTTGCATACTTGGGGAAGCTGCCGGTTGATTGGTTGTTTTTTTTGATAAAACGGGGCTACCCGCATTATTGTAATCTACTTGCGAGTCGTCTGAAACGAGATAGGAGGTGTATGGTGTAGGGATGGAGAACTGTTTACTAAGGGTGATGACTTCGTTTTTCGCGGCTTCTGTTTCCCCGTATAATCTGATGCGATTAAGCAGGTCGTTGATTTGTCGACTGGCCCATAGAAGGGAGATGGATTTGTTCATGTCATTTGAACAGTTGAAATGGTAGATTTGTTCAAAATGTTGATCGCCCAACTTTCCGGTCAGCTTCATGGTGAGTTTTCCACTACCCTTGTACCGTCCGTAGATTTTAAGCGGTTCGTCTTTGTAAACGGTTAACCCTTTATTGGGCAGATAATCCATGATTTCTACATCATTGCTCATGAATTCAACTTTTACATCTGAGAGAACGGGTTTGCTGATATTTGAAAAGAGTCTTGCCACTTCTGTTTCAATGGATTCATCTTCGGTGACATAGAAGGTTTGGCCGTTGTTATTTGTAGAAAGCAGGTCCAAGATGTAGGTGTTTACATCATAGCCAACTCCAAATGAGAAGACACGCAAACCGTTGATATCTTGTGAAAATTCATTGACATGTTGTACGATGGCTTTCGGATCGGTAATGCCTTCGGTAGGAATGCCATCTGTCAAAAAAACAAGAATAGGATTTCGGAGATTTTCCGCATTGTGGAAGACTCTTAATGCCATATCCAGTGAACCGTAAATGTTGGTATTACCACCAGCACTGGATGAATAGATCCAATCAATGGCTTCTTTCTTTTTGTCTGCTTCAAATAAATTAAAGTAGTATTTAAAGGCTTCTATCTCATGGTTAAAAAGAATGAGATTAAAACGATCCTCTTCATATAATCGACTAATGATAAACTCAGCCGCTTTTTTTGCCTGAAGGTATTTCATACCGGACATACTGCCGGATTTGTCTAAAACAAAAACCACATCTTTGGGTTGATAATCATCGTAGTCTACATCCGGATGAATTTCCAGTAAAAAGGTATTATATCCCAGATCAGGCGTATCTGTGCTCATATAGGCCTCAACTTCATTCTCGCCCAGTCCGAATTTCAAGTTGAAATCACTGTTAGGGTAAAAGTTTTCCCTCTTGAATGAGAAAGTGGCTGAGTGTTTGTCTGTGGCAATAGTTGTTTCAATTTCGTTTGTGCCAGAATCCACAAAGAAGATTTCTGCATTTGGTGACTGAATCGTTCCCGATATGTTGATTTTTCGGATGGCTTCCTTTAGAAGGGTTTCGATTTCAAGAGGATAGTCTAAACTGACCAACCCGTTAACCTTTTCCAATTCTTGAGTGTAAGTTAGTGAGACAGCGCGTTCTTCATGAGCCTTGAATGAAGGAACTTCTATTCGGTAATAATTGGCATCCATATATTCCAGTAATGCCGGGTTTTTATTCTGTTTTACCAATTCCACAAAGGCCTCTCTGGCTTGTTCTTTTTCCATCAGTTCTCCGGTGTAATAAGTGTTCCCGATTTTCATCTTAAAATCTGAGATGATGGCCTTTTTTGGAATGGGAAAGAGATAGATGACTCTTTGTGTGTATTGGGAATCATTCCAGAAAACCTCGTTTATCTCAACCGTGGCAATGAGATCTTGGATGGTTATTTGGACATTGTGCTCAAGAAGTACAAAGGGATTTTCTTCGATAATCGGTTCAGTTGGAATGAGAATGCCATCAGAAAACATACTGCTACACAACAGGAAAAGAAAAAGAAAAAGGACAATAAAAAACTTTCTTTTGCTCATAATTAATATCACCTCTTTTTTTTGTTTTTGACAATAGAATTTAGACGGAAAAAAAACAAAAAATAAAACCTCCCGTTAAGGAGGTTTTGTCAGTATGATAATCTGGTG
>CAYUYU010000182.1:0-4446 GCA_964449405.1 uncultured Thermotogaceae bacterium | reverse complement strand
GGGCAAGGACCATTTACAATCCCTGGTCTGTGATTAATTATCTGTTTGACAGAGACCTTCAGCCTTATTGGATTAACACCTCTTCCAATAATCTCATTCAAGAAACGATCAACACAAACATGAAAGAAAAAGAAAGATTTCGTTCTGACATAGAAAGGCTTATTAGCGGTGAATCCATCAAAAAGATCATTGATGATTCCTCAGCCTTGAGGGAATTAAGAACAAAACCCAATGCCATCTGGGCCCTGTTTTTGTTTAGCGGGTATTTAAAACCGGAAACGAAACAATTAAAAGCGGGTAAATACGAGTGTATGCTGAAAATTCCCAATGAAGAAGTGATGGTATTTTTCAAAGATACAGTCTTGGAATGGTTAAGTATTCAAGATCCGGATATTCTATATGATATGGCAGATTCTTTAACGAAGGGTGATGGGAAACAATTCTGTGAAGAACTCAAGACGTTTGTCATGGGGACATTGAGTTACTACGACATCAAAAGCGAACCGGAAAATACGTATCATCTGATTTTATTGGGCATGTTTGCTCATTTAAGTGGCGGGTATTGGATTCTTTCTAACCGAGAGTCAGGAAAAGGCAGATTTGATGTTTTGTTAAAGGCTAAAAATAAAGAAGATTATAGTGCCGTGATCGAAATAAAGCCGAAAGGAACTCAAAAAGCTGCAGAAGAAGGGATGAAGCAAATAGAGGAGAAAGAATATGTTCAAGAATTGGTTTCAGAAGGATATACGAGAATTTTGAAGATCTCTTTGGCAGTGGATGGAAAAGATATAGTGGCGAGGGTTGCGAGAAACGGGGGTTAGACAGAAGCGGGGTTGGACAAGTGTTAGATTAAACAAGTCGGGGTACACCGATGTGGGGTCAAAGAAAACACTGACCTTGGAGTATTTACCTTCGGTAAAAACTCCAACCGCAATGTTTGTAGGGGATCCTCTTGTCGATGCCTGCGAGACAAATACATGGCTTCACAGAAACATATTTGAAGAAATACACATTTCAATTCAGACTTATAAATTGATTCCAAAACAAATCACACAAACATTATTCTAATAACACAAAATACGCAATATCCAATCTTATTCTTTTATACGCCCCATTAGTGGTATACTAATATATCTATATCTATTCTCATTCAAAGTTATCAAAATGAGGGCAAAAAGATGAAAAGACGTTGTGCAGACTCACTGATAGAAATCCTCATAGCATTTCTCATCATCATCATCGCCATCTCCATCTCAGTCCTGGCCTCATCTCAAGTCAACAACTTAAAAAAACAAGCGGTGATTAAGTCACATATATACGATTTGGCGTATTCGTATGCGGAAGAGCAGCTTGCGACGTCGACGATATTAAACAGTACGAATACTAGTACTTATGGCTCTACAGAAGTAACCATAGACGACAATGATTTTATCCTGACATTTACAATAACCATCGAGGCATCAACAAACCTCAATTTTTTCGATGAAACGGCAACATCAGCAACATTAAGTGTAACACTCAACGATGAAAAAGACGAAAACGGTGAAGATAAATACAAAGTCGAAATGCTTGTCATCCCAAAACAATAGGGAAAATTCAACCCTTGTAGGGGCGGACCGATGTGTCCGCCCGCGAATCGAAACACCATAAGGCAATCAACAAAACCGAAGGGACATCCCTTTAATACAGGCTCCCAACAAAAAGGACAAAACCATGAAAAAAAACGGCTTCACGCTCATCGAAATCCTAATCTCCTTGGCAATCATCGCAGCAATCGCGGGTATCTCCATCCCCGCCATCTACAGCAATGTGATGAAAATTGAACAAGCCTCAACAGTGGAAAGTGCGATGAATGGCCTGAGACAGTTTTTTGTGGATGCCAGGGCAAGGAGTGTGAAGAATGAAGAAGCGTTTGAGTTGATAGTAGATGACACCTCTTATGAAGATTTAGAATTCTTGGAATTTAAAGGAAAACGCTATGAAGATAGTTTGTATTATAGATTACCAAGCGGAATACGAACAAATCTAACAATGGATATTACATCAAATGATACAGCGCCGGATGGAACATTTACATATCTTTTAGGATTATTTTTAAAAGAAGGCACAGATTACTACATAACAGAAACTGATTTTCGGTTATATGTGAAATTGGAAGATACAACCGTAGGAACTCTGACGATAGATAAGGGACTGCCGGTATTGGAGCTTAAATATGAGTAAAAAAAACAACCGCAGAAAAGCCACCACCTTAATAGAACTCATTGTCGTCATCGTTATGATGGGTTTATTTATAATGATGGTATTTAATATGTTTTCTGTTACATATGATGCCTACTTATTCAACAGTGAAATGGCCGCCAAGATGTATGCCCAAACAAACGCAGACAATTTCTTTGAAATCTTTAAGAGAGAACTCATGTACTCAGGAAGTATGGAAAGCATCATTAAAGGCTTGCCCGGATTATCCTCCCCCGGAAGTAATACAGAATTGGAAATAGAAACAACCGGAAACGATGCCACAATAACGACAAGGTATGCGTTAGCCGAAAAGATTATTCTATCTAAGGCTTTTCAAAACAGTTATGATGAGCTAACAATCCAAGGAGAATCAGTCCCTTTATCAGAATCAAATACGACGAATGCAAGCCAGACGTTTTTTGCCCTGTATAATGCCACATTCCCTTCAACTGCCACAAGTCCTGATACCATTAGCCTTTGGTCTTTGGGATATGATAGTATAATTTCAACACCAAATACCACAGACTTTGAAATCACAGAATTTGATTCAAAAATAGCATCACGGACAGATGATGCTACATTTTCTGCAATTATTATCAAACAAAAGGATGGTACCCCCACTGTTGGAGATGATCTCCAAACATTCATATCCCCACTCCTTTACGAAAAGTCATTTAAATCCATCAACAACGCTTCCATCGAACTTGATACGGATAAAAACTGGACCGGTGAAATCATCTATAAAACACAAATTTACACCATCCCCCAAGAAGAACCCAAAGACCCGAACAAAAAAACATTGGTTTTAAATAAATATATTCCCACCGTGGACGCATCCTATACCATTAAACTAATGGATGATGTCATTTCCTTTCAAGCAACGGAATTAAGTACCACAACATACATAGCAACCGTAACATACGGTTTTGGATTACCGGGAACAACAGAAGAAGGAAGCATCACAGTCAGTCGAAAATTCTTGAAAAACATCCAATAAAACCAGGTGAAAAAATGAGAAAGAGTCCAGGACTCATGACCATCGGCATTGCATTAATCATGTTAATATTTTCACTAATCACCGCCATGGTTATCACGAATATTTCGTCAAACCTATATAAGAACATCATCAAAATGGACGTCAGGAAAGAATCCCAGTATAAGCGGGTGGTTATTCTGTCCCTAAAAAACGCAATGGATTATAGTCATGGTTTGAATACAATCAATGGTAAGGACAGGCAAGACTATTATGATGATTTAACTGAAGCAAGTCAAACTTGGTCCAGAGAGTTCAAATTTATTTTATCGGAAGACTTATCACCTACAAACGAAGCATTATCCATTGATTTTCCAGCCAGTGTAACCTTAGCGGCAACCAACGTGGAAACGAGTACACAAGAAGCAACCAAATTAAACTTCTTTGAATTGTACACGAAGCCTGATTTAATCAACTTTGACTATGATGAAGATATATATGGAATAGTTGTGCAATACCCTACAAAATAGAAAATAATTAAAGGGGATGAAAATATGAAAGAAAAGCTTATAATCTTAACCTTAATTTTAGTCAGTGTTTTAACCGTTTTTTCGGATTCGAGTAATTTTTATTGGTACCGCACTTCGGATGGTTCAAGAACGAAAGTTGATGTTTTTAGGCCTGTTGGAGGTGGTGAAGATGGTGCCCTTTTAGTTGTTGTTGGAAAATCAGGTCTTTTTACCTCAAATGACGGTATTAATTGGATAAAAAGAACAGTCGGTTACGATGTTGACGGTACCTTTTATAATGCCGATAAACTAAAAGCAGTTTCTGGAAACAATAATGGATTTACTGCTGGTGGTGATTGGGGAGTTGCCGGCCGGGCTTATTCTTCCGATGGCATAACGTGGGAGTCAAAACGATTGGACAACGCCGATATTCATGATATTATTTGGAGTGAGGAAAAAGGCATATATGTTGCCGTTTCCGGAAATGATGAATGGGGCCAAGGTAGTATAAGATCCTCTACTGATGGAAAAGAATGGACAGACGAAAGACTTGAGAATGGAGATTATCCAGGATTTGCTGCGAATGGTATTGCCTATGGAAATGGAAAATTCGTTGCTGTTGGCGAGGATAGAATATATACTTCTACTACTGGTTCTTCATGGAAACAAAGTAGTGGAATAACTTTTGGTTCTTCAGATGAACCAAGAGCAATAACATATGGA
>CAYUYU010000181.1:0-4515 GCA_964449405.1 uncultured Thermotogaceae bacterium | reverse complement strand
TGCCATGTTTTCTTCAGGGCTTGCGATTTTGGCGGGACCTACCGGAGGTTTTTTGCTCGCCTTTCCTTTTGTGGCATTGCTGACGGGAGCTGACAAAGATCAATCAAAATATGTTTTTAGGTTTTTTGCCCTTTTACTGCTTTACACCTCTGGCTGGATAAGGCTTTCTCTTTTCACAGGTGACTTGTTAACAGCCTTTTTCTCCGGTGTTTTACCTTTTATAGGATTTGACCTTTTGAAAGTGTGGGGGGCCGGATTTGTTCATAAACAGTTGAAATACCGGCTTTTGTTTTTGGATTAATCTTCCCAGGATTTTAACGTTACATCAGCGGCGCTAAAAGACAATTGAGCACCTTCTTCTGTTTCGATTTCGAGTGTTTCGCTGGGATAGCCTTTCACGCGACCGGTGTAATACTTGTTGTTTACCATGTCCAATACTTTGATATAGGTACCGTTTTTAATCAACAGGTGCTTTCTATAATCGTTTTCTAATTTTTCGTTGGAGAAATCACACATACGGAATTCAATGTTTTCTAAAATATCCTGATAAAGACTTTCTACATCGACTTCCTTTGAAAGAATGGTTTTTAAATTGATGGCTTTTTTAAATAATTCTTTTGGTAACGGATTGTTAACATTGACGCCGATACCGATAATACAACTTGTTCCGGAGGCTGAGAAAATGTTTTTTTGAAGGCATCCGGAGATTTTCCTGGAATCATAATAAATATCATTGGGCCATTTAAGGAGGAATCGTATAGATCCCCCTCTTCCCAGTTGGGAGCAACCCCCCGAAGGGGGGAGAGTTTTAATTGTGGCAATTGTTTTTCTGGTCGTCTCCAACGTCTTATTTAAAGACTTAAGAGTTGCCAAGGAGCATATTTTCTGTAATTGAAAGGGAGAATGTACAGGTGTTTTGAATAACAGAGAAAACCACAGCCCTCCCTTAGCTGAGTCCCAATGACGGGACAGTCTACCCTTGCCATCGGTCTGGATGTCTGTTCTTACACAGCAAATGTTGGGGAGTTCTTTCATATGTCTTTCCATATATAGATTGGTGGAATCGGTTTCTTTTAAATGAATGACTTTCATATTTTAAAGCCTTTCGGCCAGGCTGTTTTATAGCAAGTCTTCCAGGTTTTGTCAATATATGTATGTGTCAATGCCTGTTCAGCCAAGTGATAGTAGTAAGCGCCTTTATCGGTTAATCGATAGCCTTCATCGTCTTCTTCCAAAAGATTCATCATGCACCCCCATTTCAGCCACCTACCAAAGACACTGACTAAAGATTGATGAAAGATTTGTTCAAATCTGCTTTTTGACAAGGTCATCTCATAACAGCTCCAGAAAAGCCAGTAGAGCATCCGTGAACGTTGTGAAAAATCCAATTGAACGGCGATAGGCCGCTGATGGGATTTGATGGTCTCACAATATTGAGGGACGGAAAAGGTGTTGATAAAAAAATTCTCCAATGTGAGTGTTGTCGCGCTGGGGCCCATTCCAATAAAAAAATCCCGGGTAATGGAAGAGTATTTTTCGCTGTTTTTCTTTTTGAACGTCCAAACGCTTGAGCGTTCAAAGCCCACATCTTGAGCCGCTTCGATTAATCCGTCCAAAAGCCGCTTCATTCGGTTCTTTTTCATGGGTTTTCCCTTGTTATTTGCATAGGAAAAATCGATAAAGGGATAGGTAGAAATCTGTGTGGCACCCAAATGAATCGCACGCTGAAAATCATCGCGTAAAATTTGAGGCGTTTGACCTGGGATCCCGAATATCAAGTCGATATCAACCGCTTTGAAGGGATACTTTGATAGAATTTGAAGTTTTTTCTCAGGAGATTCGGGGTTGTTTCGACCCAGATTTTTCAACAGTTGCCGGTCAAAAGACTGAACCCCGATACTGATCATATTAAAACCCGCTTCTGTTATATCGTCCATTGTTTGAGGGGTTAGGTTATCCGGATGTAATTCGATGGCGAATGACTTGACAGAGGGAAAGTGCTTGCTTATTTTTGAGTTGATCTCCCTTAGTCGATGGCTGATAAGCACCGGGGTGCCTCCACCGTAATAAACCGATAGAACGGAGGAAATATCATAGGCATCCTTCACCAAATCAATTTCTTTTAGCAGGGCATCTGTATATTGTTCCGCCAGATCTTTTTGATAGTTGATCTTGAAATAAGGACAAAAAGCGCATAACGTGGTACAAAAAGGCACATGAACGTATAATCCGGCCGATTCAAATACCACTTTCTTTTCTTCGCGAAAGGGTTTAAATTCAAACCTTTTAAAACTTTTCCCCAATAGCAGTCTCAACAGCTGTATAAACATTTTATCCCCCTTTTTGGCACACGCTTTATTAAAACACAAAAACATGGTAAAATAAAATACTCCGATTGGAGTGTAGGGGAGGAGGAGAAAAAATGGATCATATTGAGAGACTTGAAGCCAGAAGTGTGCATGTATTCCGAGAAGCGTATGCCAACTTTAAAAACATGTGTATGCTCTGGTCCATCGGAAAGGATAGTACGGTGTTACTGTGGCTGGCGAGAAAGGCGTTTTTTGGTCACGTGCCGTTTCCGCTGGTACATATTGATACCAGTTACAAAATACCTGAAATGATTGAATACCGGGACAAGCTGGCCAAAAAGTGGAAATTGGACATGGTTTACGGGCAAAATGTAGAGGCGCTGGAACAAAAGAAGACTTTTCCCGATGGTAATGCCACCAGAATGGAGTGTTGCCGGTTGCTCAAGACGACAGCATTGCAGAACACGTTGAACGGGCGGGGAATCCGCTATCGGATGAACCACGATACGGGTGAGTACCAGGTTGACAGAAACAGCGAACCCTATACTGGAGTGATTGTAGGTGTTCGCGCTGATGAAGAGGGGAGCCGTTCCAAAGAACGTTATTTTTCACCTCGTGATACCGAAAATTTGTGGGATATTGGCGACCAACCTCCGGAGTTTTGGAATCAATACAAAACAGATTTTGCACCTGGAACGCATCTGAGGATTCATCCTCTTTTAGACTGGACAGAAGTGGATATCTGGAAATACATCAAACGTGAAAACATACCAACGGTTTCGTTGTATTACGATCGGGGAGAGGGCAAACGCTACCGCTCGTTGGGCTGCTATCCGTGCACATTTCCCATTGACTCGGAGGCAAAAACGGTTGATGAGGTGGTTGAAGAGCTTGAAAGCGGTTTACTGAAAAACATAGCCGAAAGGTCCGGACGTGCTCAGGACAAAGAAGATGGCGGCGGACTGGAAGAACTGAGAAAAAACGGGTACATGTGACAGGGAGCGGATGGTGATGACAATTATAAATACAGAGATAAAAAAGGAAAAAGAAGATATGAATCTGGTCTTTGTGGGTCACGTGGACCACGGTAAAAGTACGATCATCGGAAGAATGCTGGCAGACACAAATTCACTGCCCGAGGGAAAGCTGGAACAGGTCAAGGAAAATTGCAAACGCAATTCCAAACCTTTTGAATACGCCTTCCTGTTGGACGCTTTAAAAGATGAACAAAGTCAAGGGATTACCATCGATGCTGCCAGGTGTTTTTTTCAAACTTCCAAAAGAAACTATATCATTATCGATGCTCCAGGCCACATTGAATTTTTAAAAAACATGGTGACGGGTGCTTCTCGGGCTGAAGCTGCTTTATTGGTTATCGATGCCAATGAAGGAGTCAGAGAGAATTCCCGGCGTCATGGGTATATGTTGTCCATGCTGGGCATCAAACAAGTTGCCGTCTTGGTCAATAAGATGGATCTGGTGGATTACAGCCGAACAGTTTTTGAAGGTATTGTTCAGGAATATTCAGCGTTTTTAAAGAAGATCAACATCGATCCAGAGACTTTTATTCCCCTTTCTGGAATGAACGGGGACAACGTGGCAAATCTTTCAACTCATATGCCCTGGTACAAGGGTAGAACGGTTTTAGAAGAATTGGATCAGTTTGAAACTGAAAAGGTCCCTGAAGAAAAACCGTTCAGGATGCCTGTTCAGGATGTTTATAAATTTACGAAAGACGGGGATAATCGTCGGATTATTGCCGGAACCATTGATACCGGGGTAATAAAACCTGGAGACACCGTCGTCTTTTATCCATCAGGTAAAAAAAGTCGTGTCAATTCCATCGAAGAGTTTAACAAACCCCCGCAAAAGATAAAAAAGGCTGCAGAACATGCCGGTATTACATTAGAGGAGCAAATCTACGTCAAGCGCGGAGAAATTGCAACGATCAATGGCCAACCCAAACCCGAGGTCTCCACCCGAATCAAGGCGAATATCTTTTGGCTGGGCAGAAAGCCGATGACCAAGGGAAGAGAGTATTATATCAAAGTGGGAACCCAAAAGGTGAGGACCCGATTAGAAAGACTTCATATGGTATTGGATGCCTCCACTCTTGACAGACGTAAAAAAAATCAGGTGGACCGACATGATGTGGCGGAGATCACGTTGAAAACGGAAAAGGCCATTGCCTTTGATCTGTCTGACG
>CAYUYU010000180.1:0-4526 GCA_964449405.1 uncultured Thermotogaceae bacterium | reverse complement strand
AGGGGCTCCGACGATAGGATTTATGGGAAAAGCCGACACACCACTTGGTGAAACAGTTGACTTTGCCTTCGCAAACCATGCTGAGACTGGCGTCACTGATTCCAAGTTCATCATGATTTATCAGATCATCTTCAACCTCTTGAAACTCAGGGGAGAATACGAGGGTTACGAAGACTTTATGAAATCTTTGGAAGCGTTACCTGAGAATCTCGTGAAGGTCAAGGAAGCAGTAGAAAAAAGAGCTGCAGATTGGGCTCAGGAAAACAAAGATGAAAAATACTTTATGATGCTGGGTTCAGGAATATGCTATGGAGAGGCCTACGCACAGGCAATCTGTATCTTCGAAGAGATGCAATGGATTCACGCACAACCCATCAACTCCGGTGAATACTTCCATGGCTCCTTTGAAATCGTCAGAGAGGATACCAACATCATTATCCTTAAAGGAGAAGACCTTTCACGCCCACTTGGTGACAGGGCAGAAGCATTCTCCAAAAAGTATTCGAAGAAAGTCACAGTGATTGATACAAAAGAATTCGACATGCCAGGTGTAGATGAGAAATTCAGAGGATATTTCTCACCCCTTGTATGCTCCGCTGTACTGGATAGGTTTTCAAAGAATCTTGCAGATGTAAGAAACCATCCCTTATCTACAAGAAAGTACATGGGAATTGTGGAATACTAAAAAATCAAAAAAGAGAGTAGCCGCTCTCTTTTTTGATCACAAGAAAAGAAAATCTAAGTAATTTTAGAAATAAGACGGGTAGTATCATAAAACCCGTCTTTTCTATATGACTGAATCAAACATGTTTCCCTCATTGGGAGAAAAGCCTTTTTCGGTGTTATAGATGGCGGTTGTTGCGGTATTATTATGATTGTGCGGAGAATTGGAATGAGACTCCACAGTACGAGTTTCACCGCCTGAGACATAAGTTCTGCCACATTCAGGACAAGTAGAAACAAAGATTCTCACTGATGCGCTGATTAACTTGCTGCCTTCTTGGCTCGTTCGATTCTTAGCCTCTTCCACATGTTCCTGTTCGTGCGCAGATACCACTGCAAAGGCATTGTCGGGAGAGATATGGGCTGCGTTTTTAAAGGAGACCCCGGCATCGGTTGACTGATCTTGGTACTTTCGGTTGGCGCATGTGGAACATTCAACAACGCCTATTTTTTTCGCATATTTTACTAACGGGTCTGTGGCGTTTGTCCCTTTCAAATCATGAGACTTTGCATACTCGATCAACTCATCAACGGTTCTGGGTTTTTCAGTACCTACAGACTCTACAGGATGCAAAGATTTAGGATCCTGCCCTGAATACCGATCAGGTGTCTGCGCTTCTGGTATGCGATTATTTTGATAAAATACTGTATTCACAGTCTGTAATGGATCTATTCTCATAATTAATCCACCCTTTTATGAATACATTATTATAGCATCTATTTTTTAAAAAAAGCCTTTTAATTTATCAAAAGATGAAAATCGTCAGTTAATGATAGATAATGAGCGGGATCGCCGTAAAAAAAACAAAACAAGGATATCAAATATCATCTGGCAAATACCCCTTAAACTGGGCGTGATACAGCTTGGAATAATAGCCGCTTTTTTGGATGAGTTCTTCGTGTTTGCCTCGTTCCATAATCCCTTCACCTGAGATGACTAAGATCTCGTCGGCGTGTTTGATGGTGGAGAGTCTGTGGGCGATGACTAATGAGGTTCTTCCTTTTGAGAGTCTTTCCAGCGACTGTTGAATCTTAAGTTCGGTTTCGTTGTCTAAGGCGGAGGTGGCTTCGTCCAAGATCAACAGGGGTGGATTTTTCAGGAAGACCCTGGCGATTGAGATTCTTTGTTTTTGACCTCCTGAGAGTCTGACGCCTCTTTCACCGATATACGTTTCGTAGCCTTCATCCAATGTCATGATGAAATCGTGGATATTGGCGTGTTTTGCCGCTTCAATTATTTCGTCATCGGTTGCGTTACCTCTCCCGTAGGCGATGTTGTCACGGATAGTTCCTGCGAACAAGAAGACATCCTGCTGGACGATGCCGATGTTTTTTCTTAGTGATTCCAATGTGACATCACGAATGTCGATGCCGTCGATTTTGATGGACCCGTCGTTAATTTCGTAAAATCTGGGAATTAAATGACAAAGAGTTGTTTTTCCGCCACCCGAAGGTCCCACCAAGGCGATGGTCTTTCCTGCGGGTACTTTCAGTGAACAGCCTTTAAGGACGTATTCCTTTTCATCGTATGAGAAGGAGACGTTTTCAACACTGACTTCTCCCTTCACATTCTTCAATTCTACCGCATCCGGTTTTTCCTGGATCTCCGGGTGGATATTTAACACTTCTACAAATCTTTCGAATCCTGCCATTCCCGATTCGTATTGTTGTGTGAACATCATCAGTCGTCTCACAGGCTGGAAGAACAGTTCGATGTACATGAAAAAGGCGACCAGCGAACCCACACTAAGCCATTCTCGAAAACAGAAATAACCACCGACTCCCAACAGGACGACTTTCAGGATGTTGCTGAGAAAAGTGATGCCCGATGTCATCTCAGCCATGGCTTTAAAGGCAAATTCTCTTGATTTTTTGAATTCGCTGTTACCCATGTCGAATTTCTCCATCTCAAAGTCCTCGTTGGTGAAGGACTTTGCCACTCGAATACCAGAAATGCTGTTTTCCAGATCGGCATTGACGTTGGCGATCTTTTTTCTTACCGTTCGGAAGGCAACTGCCATCTTTTTTCGTTTCTTTATCCCAAACAAGAGCATGATCGGGATAAAGGAAAAGACGATTAGTGTCAGATAGACGTTGGTCATGATCAAAAGGATGAAGGCTCCAATGAGGGTTACAATTGAGATGAAGACATCCTCGGGCCCGTGATGAGCCAATTCCGTGATATCTCTCAGGTCACTGATGATTCTGGACATGATCTTTCCAGTTCGCACCTTGTCAAAATAACTGAATGAAAGAGTCTGAAGATGGGAAAAAATCTCCTTTCGCATATCGTATTCCATACGTGTTCCCACAACGTGTCCCCAATAATCGACGATGTAGTTGAATAACATTCTCAATGTATATAAAGCTGCCATGATAATGATCATGATCAGCAGTGTACGCATTTCACCTTTTGGAATATACTGGTCAAGTGTTCTCTGAGTGAGCTGTGGAAAAACCAAATCAATTCCGGCCATCATGAAGGCGCAGGCAATATCCAACATGAACAGCTTCATGTGAGGTTTGTAATAGGAAATAAATTTTCTAAGCATATCATCGCTCCTTTTAGTTTAGCTTCCGAATCATTCGATTTTGATTATACACTATGGTCCTATATTTTAAAAATGACTTGATGTACCTATTTTCCAAATTGTTACATTATGGTATAATCGAATCAAGACCGCAATGAAAGGGGCGATAGTATGGAAAGGCAACCAATTGTCGCTGGCGTTTTTTATCAGGGCAATACCATGGCATTAACCGAACAAATCAAAACACTTTTCAATCATCATGAAGGTCCCGGCAAAGCCCCTCTTTTGAAAGATCAACCGATTCAGCAGAGCTTTGGCCTAATTCTGCCACACGCCGGTTATATGGCGAGCGGGCCTGTAGCGGCTTGTGGTTTAGCAGAAGCGGCAAAAAAGGGACATCCGGAAAGCATTGTGATTTTGGGACCCAGCCATACGGGAACCGGTATGCCTGTAAGTGTTTGGGATAAAGGAAGTTGGGTAACTCCCTTTGGTGATGTGGATATAGATGAGGAATTGGCTTCCTATTTTTTGGCAGAGTACGAGTACGCTTCAGTCAATTACGATGCACATATTAACGAGCACTCTATCGAAATCCAATTACCATTACTTCAGTATGTTTATGGAAGGGAAATAAAAATACTCCCCATTGCCATGATGGATCAGCGAAAGCAAACCGCTCAAGAGATAGGCGAGGTTTTCGCTTCAATGAAAAACAAAAAGAAGATTATGTTTATTGCCTCAACTGATCTCAATCATTATGAAAGTGAAGAGATTACACGACAAAAGGACGAAGAGGTGATCTCGCATATTCGATCTTCGAATGTGGAACGACTTTACAGTTCCATCACCGAACATGACATTACCATGTGTGGATTTGGTCCTGTAAGTGCTTTGTTATCCTCTCAATTGGGTAAACCAAGAATCATTAAACATTCCACAAGTGGTGTGATGACGGGGGATTATTCTCATGTGGTGGGCTATCTCGCTGCAATCTTAGAAGGAAGTGAATAGATGTGAATACGGGACAGTTGATTGATCAAGCGGATATCGCCTATTTTTTTCCTTTGTTATCACAAATTATTAACCATTGGTATTTTTCAATACCCATTGCAGTTGCGCTTTTATTGGCCAGCCGTTTGTTTCCAAAAATCATTATTTCAGTAGTTGGTTTTATAGCCGGTATAGGCCTGGTTTATCCTTTGATTGCCAACATAGAATATGTAAAAAATCTCATCGGAACCAATGAAACGGCCCATATCGTTTTTATGATTT
>CAYUYU010000179.1:0-4539 GCA_964449405.1 uncultured Thermotogaceae bacterium | reverse complement strand
CTTTCCAATTCTTCCTGTGTGTAGCCCAACATCTGTGAGACTTCATCCCATGTGGAGATATCATCCAAATTGTTCAAAGTGGAAAACACGCCAACTTTTGTGAACTTTGTAATTCCGGTAATGAAAACAAAATCCAAATAAGCGTCTGATGACTTCAACGTGGAATAAAAGGTTCTCAAAACCGTACGAATCTTTTGGGCCATGTCATGGTCGTCCAGATGGTCTAAAATCGGTTTGTCGTATTCGTCGATGAGGACGATGACTCGTTTATCTTGACCGAGTTCCTCCAGCAAATCTTCAAACATATATTTCATATTGTCCGTTCGCACTTGGAAATTATTTTCATGATATAACTTTTTCAGTTTTCGTTTGAGCCCCTCTTCCACTGACTTATCATCATGCGAATCCAACTCGCTCATATTCAAACGAATCACCGGTTGCGGTTCAAACGCCCAGTTATCATACAGCCAAGTCCCTTGAAACAACTCTTTTTCTCCTCGGAACATACAATCATAGGTGGAAATCGTCAAACTCTTTCCAAAACGCCTGGGACGGGACATGAAATAGAACTTTCCCGAGTCTTTGAGCCTATGCAGGTATTTTGTTTTGTCAATGTATAAGTAGTTGTTTTCTATCATGTATCGAAAATCCTGAATGCCAATAGGGAGTCTTTTCACAGCCATCACCTTCTTTTCTCTCTATTATAGCATTTCAAATAAAAACTCCCGCTACACACTTGATCAGTGATAACGGGAGCTTTTTGTATTCTTGTATTATAAGCACTGAAGCGTTCAGTTCATAGGCATTTCTTTGGTTGCTTTTCTGCAAACAGAACCTTTGCTTTTTTTCTCTTTTTCTTCTTTCAGATCACCATACCATATTTTCTCCATCTGAATCTAATGCTATTGTATGATTAAAATAAACTCGTGCTGGGTAACGGCCATCATCAAATTCATTAACCATTTCACCATCAGCATTAACCGAAAAATATTGATAATAACTACCTGGCAAGAATTCCCACTGGCCACTCTCGGTGTAGACATTTCCAGCATTTCTATAAATCCCACCGCCATTATTATCACTCTCATTGTCGTTAATCCAACAATTATCAAGGTGAAGTTCGCCATCTGATAAATAAACGCCGCTACCTGCACCTTTAGCGGAGTTATTCCTGATGATTGTATTGCTTGTAATTGTAGCATGAGAGAAGCCTGTCACAAAAAGTCCCCCACCATTTCCAACTGTGCTCGTATTGGAATCAATTAATGTTTTCTGAATGATCGCCTTAGAGAAACCGGTCATATAAATCCCAGCACCATCAGCAGCACTTTGGTTACCAATAACCTTACAGTCTTCCAAGTGCAAATAGCCTAAAATAACATAAAATCCAGCTCCCATAGAAGTTGAAGTGGCATCCTGAACCACTGTGTTATTAAGTGTTAAAGAGGCTCCGTTTAACGATCCATCAACACAGAACATCCCGTGATCACTTTCATCACTCTTGAAGGTAAGTGTTTCCCCATCTGCGGGTTTGATTCGAATGTCCTTTCCGTTTATGATTAGAATCTCTTCTGTAACTATAACCTCTGTACTCTCACTTGTGGTGATCGTAGCTGTTTCTCCATTCCCTATTTCAGCGAATGCAGCTTCAAAGGTTTCATAATTTTGAGATGAACCCACCTTTTCAAGAGTAAAAATCACAAGCGATTTGATGGTCAACGTTGTAGAAGCGGTCCCGCTATCGTTAAAATTTCCGGAAGGCTCGTAAGCTGTTCCCGTTCCGTCCGCATCGGCAATCACCTTGATGGGGTATTCACCCGCTGGTAACTCACTGGTCTGGTACAGTTCCAAAGTAACTTGTGGAGAGTTTCCTGTAATACCGGTTATAAAGACAGTGCCCTCATCTGCGTCAAATTCCTCAGTTTTTAGGGTTCGGCTTTCTTCATTTATTGTGATTGAGGCCTCTTCGGACAAATCCAGCGCAGGAGGCACTTGAAACGTCACCGTTCCTTCCAATGTTTCTACTGTATGGGGAAAATCTGGGCCTTGGAAGATGTAAGTTGCCTGGAAGATGAAAGGTTCTTCCTCATCTACATCTTTTGGTGAGACTCCTAATGCGCCTATAGGAGTTATTTGAGGTTCAAAGCAGATATCTGTTCCCTCTTGGACACCGTTTCTAATCGAAGAATCCTCTGACAATAAACTATTGTCCGTGTAACGATTGTCATTGTCTGAGATTGAATTATGTTCAACGAGGTCTACGGTTGCATTTGGTGCGTTGAATCTTTTCCACAGGTTTCCGTCAGCGTTTTGTACATCGATGTTGTTATAAATATAAACGCCCGCCCCCTTTTGGGCGGTATTATTGGTGATGGTATTCTTGTAGATCTTTGGGTATGTGGTTTCACCATTTCTGGAGGCGTTTAAAACGGGTTCAGATCCAAGAGAAATCCCGCCACCATTGGCGTTACTGGTGTTATTGGAGATGATGTTCAGGTAGATTTCAGGACTACCGGATTCAACATAGATCCCCGCCCCACCAGGTTCAATTTGCTGAGAACTTTCCATACTGACATAGTAGCTCGCAGTATAGGTATTATCACTGATGGTATTATTATGGATTTTAACGTCCGCACCTTGTGAATGGACATAAATTCCTCTTGCGTCACTTCCTTCCGTTCCATTTTCTTTTATGATGTTGTATCTGATTTCGGTGTTCAGGTTTTTAACGATGATACCGGCGGCGAATACAGGTATTCTGTTTCTTTCACCGGATGGATCAACACTTCCTATGGCATTGGTGATGGTAAAGCCTTCTATCGTCACGGTACTGTCAGGTCTTGCTCCTCTTTCTGAAGCAAGGACTTGAGTTCCGACGGTAATCGCACGGGTGGCTTCGTTGCCATCGATGACGGTGTTATTTCTTACTGTCTCACTTTCAGGTTCAGTACTTTTAAGATGAATGGGTTTGGTTATTGTAATGTTTTCCTTGTACGTTCCTGGCCAAACGGTGATCGTTGACTGAGCGTTTTCGTTTGCAAATGAAACAGCTGTGCTGATTGTTTCACTCTAGTTTGTCTGTATATTATCCCCAATTCAATTGTTTCTTGAAGAACTAAGAATCTCCTGCGTTTTTTCCAGTCTGACAAACAGTGTCACGTTGATCTCAATGGCATATTCCTGTTCATAAGGGGCGCCATGTTCAGAGGTCACCACGAGGGTTGCCGGTTTTGTCAGGGTTGCACTATCTGAGAGCGAATCGGACTCGCTATTGTATATCTTATACGACTGTGTTGCTCCATCCACGTTCGTGCTGTTATTCAACACGGTCTCCACAGTTGTCTCACTCGCCACTTTCAAGACCGTTGCCTCCGGTGTCGGGCGACTTTGTATAGCTACAGGCTGTAATAAATCCGACTTGTACTGAATCAACCGTGGGTCATCTCCCGTCAGTTTAAAGTCCGTATTGGTGGACAGGGGCGTGGATGTAAACACCGCTTCAGATTCGGTTGATTCGCTCCAGGCAGTTCCAGCGCCATCCGCATCTGCAAGGGATCGGAAAGTATAATCCACATCTCTTTTGCTGTTTTCTTCTGCTGTAACCCCGTCGGGAACTTTCTGTTCTTCCAATTTCAAAGTGATCGTCCCCTGGTCCAGATCAATCACCGTGATGTCTATGGTCTGTGTTGTGGGATTATAATGAGAAGCGGCTGTTGCCAGTTGGCCTTCAATGGTTACAGAAGCCTTATCCGTGATCTCAAAGCCTGTGGGGACATGAATTGTCAAGGTTCCGCCTTTAAAGGCCGTCCCTATCTGATAGTCTATCGTCATGGTCACCATGTTCTGCTCTTGCCCTTCTTCCGGGTGAAGGCTCAGGGTACCTTCAGATGTTATCATTTGACTGTGACCTATTTTGGCCCCCTCAGCAGTTGAATCATTGTTAACCGTACATTCGTCGTAACGGTTGTTATCTTGCTCGGTATTTTCAACAAACGACACACTTTCTTCTGGGGCGTTGAACCATTTCCACAGGGTATCCTCACTATTGTAAATCCAAGGGAAGCCCCCCGACCTCATGGTAAAAAATAATAAACTCCCTTTGACATACACGGCCCCGCCTGTTACTGTAGTGTTGAGGTTCTCAAAGGCATTATCATAGATCTTGGCTTGGCCGTTTGCGATGTAGTTGCCCGCTCCCTGACTGGCTTCCATGTTTTTCCTGACTTTATCACCTAAAATGACGAAAGTGTAACAACTACTCATAAAACTCCCATAATAAGGGAGTTTTTATTTTTCTCGAGAAAACAAAGGTGGTGGCAACATAATGATGGTTTATCCCATGTGATTCAAGTGTTATTCTTGTTGTCTGATTTGTTTTATACTACATATATAAAGAGATATATGCTTTATTAAGCTGTCTGTTTACATTTGACATATTGTCCCATAGGTGGTATAATAGAGCATGTTTTTAAAACACACGAAGGCCAAGGGGAAGACGTATTTACAAGTGGTGCGTTCTTATAAGGATGCCAATAATGT